>JBFYLJ010000137.1:0-35737 GCA_041305465.1 Methanothrix sp. | reverse complement strand
ATACAGGGCTAATTATTATATCTCGTGAAGAAATAACTTGCTGTTATATAGTGCACAGCAAGTCCATTCTTGTCACTCTGATATTACTACTAATTTACATCAAAATTGGCACGCTACCCTTTTGGACTCTCCAGCGGAGATTTATTTATTCGAAAATTTATTGCATTTATTCCCTTTTGAGAATTGCATTCGCTGCATAATGTTTGAGAATTGTCAACGTCAGCCCTACCGCCTTGGAAAATGGGAATTATATATTTGAAATGATATGAACTAAATTTAGGATCAAATTAGTGAATGCAGCATATGTACGGAATTGCAGCTATGATCTGCCCAAATTTATCGATCTCGCCAGCCGCCCGCGGTGATTTCACGAGGCCGGCCATGCACTCATCCACGGTCTTGATGCAAGCTCATCGGGCAAGGCCGCAAATATCTGCCCACGCGGCGCGGTTTTTAGCGGCTCACCGCATTGCATTAGATCCGCAGTCGGCCTTCCCTGGCCAGCTCTTTCCATGGAACTGGAGGCGGTCAGTGAGATCCTGGCTGAGGTCCTCGGGTCCGGCTGTCGGAAGGTTGATGAGGGAATCCGATTTCCCTGGAAAGCTTCGTAAGAATAGGGCATTTAGGTCTCCCAACACTTTTATTAATCAAGCTACCATTTTTCCGAAAAGAGGTTTGAATTATGGAATTCCTTGATATTATGAACATCTCACACCGCTATATGGAGATACTGAACCCTTCCACGCCTGAAAAGATCATCAAACTTGGCAAATTACTCAAATTGAAAAAAGAAAACCGGGTCATCGACTTCGGTTGTGGTTGTGCCGGACCCCTTACTCTCTGGGCTGAGGAATTCGGTATTACTGGTATTGGAATAGATATATCCGAGGATTTCTGCGAAAGGGCCAGGCAAAAACTGGCTTCGAAAGGTTTATCGGACCGAATCGAAATCGTTTGCTCCAATGGGGCTGATTACATATTCGAAGAAGGAGTTTTCGATGCCGCAACGTGTATTGGGTCAACGTTTATTTTTGGCGGCTGCCAGCAGACACTTCAAGTACTGAAGCGAGCTGTTCATCAGAATGGACGCCTTGGTATCGGTGAAACCCACTGGCTTAGTAACCAGGTACATCCGGCATACGCCCAAAAACAGACAACTACCCATACAGAAACGGAACTAACTCAATTTACCCGGGATGAAGGCTTTGAACTCGAATACATCATTCGTGCCAGCTATGACGACTGGGACAGGTACATTTCGGATGGTTGGTATGGACTGATACGTTGGCTCGAAGAAAATCCCACCCACACTGACTATGAACAGGTATTCAAGCATTTCCGTACTGACCAGGATGATTATTTACAGTTCCAACGCCAATATATGGGTTGGGCCATGTACTGCCTCGCTCCCATGAAATCTCGTTGATATGTAGTCTTCTATGAAAATATTTTTTATTGACACTGCCCAGGCGCACTTGTATATGCTGCCATCCCGAGCAGAACGTTGATCCCGATGATGAAATAATAGCACCAGTTGTCGCTTTTTCGTAGGTTGAGTTTCTTGAAGAAGAATCGCCAAAAGAAAGAGGAACGCTCTTCCGGACATTAGCAAACCTAAAAAGAAGGCTTAAGTAAGCGGGCAGCCCCATTTAGATGCCGTGATAATATGGATTACCTATCAAGTGGATTATCAGATATCGATCATTCAAATGAGTCCTCTTTCTTCACATCCTGCCTGGCTACCTTGAACTCGCTGCCCTACTTCCTGGATTGCAAGAGAAAAAGCTTCGAACTCATGAATGCTCGGGAGGGTTCCAGGGTTTTGGAGGTGGGATGCGGCCTGGGTCTTGTGCTGAGAGATTGGGCCTGTGCATAGAGTTCGTGCAGAGAGATGCCAGCCGTTTGTACTGGGACGATGGCTCATTCGACTGCGCCAGAGTGGACAGAACCCTTCAACATATGCCCGAGCCAGGGAAGGTCCTGGCAGAGATGGTAAGAGTCACTAAGAGCGGCGGGCGTATCGTGGCCTATGAGCCGGATTGGGGGACCTTTGTCATAGCTTCCAATGATCGACAGATTACTCGAAAGATAACAGACTTCTGGCGCGACACATTCAAGAGCGGCTGGATAGGGCGTTACCTCTATGGACATTTTAAGGCGATGGGACTGGAGGATGTCCAGATTTACCCAAGCACCCTTGCAATCACCGACCTTGACCTTGCCGAAAAAGTCTTCGATCTCTTCAAAAACGCAGAGAAGGCCATGAATTTGGGTCTTGTATCAAGCTCTGAAGTTATGGGCTGGCTAAAGGGACTCAGAGAGGATAAACTCAAAGGCAGGTTCTTCTGCTCCTACACTGGCTTTCTGGCATACGGCATGAAGCCGTTGATAACTGGGTGCTGCCGATTTTTGCTGAAGCTGGCTGACCGGGGCAAAGCGCGGAAAAAATGGGTTTGCAGGATGATATGATATAAATTGGAGCCAATGGGCCTGGCCAGTCATCAAGCCCCTCGCTCCGACCTAAATTGCCTTCCTCCTCTTAATGGCTGGCGTACTGAGAAGGATGAAGGCGGAGGCAAGCTATAAGCTTTTCTTTTGAAATGCAGGGGAGGGATGAAGCTGATGCTCTCAGATCTTATTAGAATTGCAGAAAACCGGGCGAGGGTTCACTTCATCCCCAACCTAAAGGCCGGGGTTTTCGTGACCCTCTGCGCCCCCAATGTAATAAGAAGGAGGGAGGCAAAAGTCAATTGGGTGTAGGAGGGAGAAAATAGGCCATCGACCTTTGCCAATGTACTATACGTCAATTGTCGAATAAATAGTTTTCGGTTCCGGCTGAAAAAGATCACCATTATACGAAAATGTAATATCAAGTCCCAGGGCGTGCCGGCGCCGCATCCACAGTGCATCGCAGCGGAGTCATTCATCGCGAAGCGACGCCGGGACTTTTCCGAAATCTCGATTCTAATAAGGGCACGAAGGAAGTACAAGCACTGGAATCATGCCATTCAACCAGATTAAACAGTTATCTTGGTCTTGGCAATGTACTTGATCAGATCCGAGCCGATCCTGGACGTCGTCTGAATTTGATCGGCCACCTCGTCAGCAGATGCCCCGCTAGCAGCCAGTGAGCGAATCTCCGCGAGCGTGGAGTCGTCCACGGTAAAGTACTCATCCAGATCCTTTCTGTGGCCCCATACATCGCCTTCCAGCATATCAATGCCCTGCATCTCAAGGAACACCTGGATGGCATTGGACATGGTCTTGCGGTAAGATGGCGGAACCTGGATCATTCTCAGCCTGGGACATCTCTGCATGAGGTTAAGGAAATCTACATTACTGGCCCGAAAAGCCAGATGAACAGTCTTCTCATTGGGATTCAAATTGGGGATCTCATTTCTGGCGCTGATTACTCTAATTCTCATTTTATCACTCCAGACCATAAAATGCATTCATAATATTAATAGACACTTTCGCTGTACACATCATACTAAAACGATTGTTACAGAGGCAATCAGCACTAATAATTTGGATTTTGCACTATGGGCGAGAAAGGTGTTCGGCGGCGAAATGGGTATTGGAGGTTTGCCCCTTCGATTCTTGCAGCGCGATTCTCATAGCCCGGTCCCCAGAAGCAGTCCGGTTCGGAGCAACACATCGGCAATGATTGCCACAAAGAGCACAGCACGGTAGTTGGCCGACTGGTAGAACAGCTCTTCGCCCCTCTTTGCAGTAGGATGGCGAACGAAGTCCAGGTTTTGCAGCAATAGCCAGCCACCTGCGCCAGCGGCTGCAGCCAGGTAGAGCCATCCGAGATTTGCAGAAATTCCCAATGCCAGGGAGAGAACTATGCCTATGACCCAAAAGCCGGCCACCATTCTTGCTGTTGCGGCAATGCCGTAGGTGGCGGGGGTGGTGGGAATGCCTTTCTCTTTATCGCCTTTTACATCTCGTGAGGCATCGCAGTTGGTAAAGCCCCAATCGGTGATGATGATCATGGCCGAGAGAATCAGAGCAGCCGGATGCAGGCCGGGGCCTGCTTTGAGCAGTCCTGCCGGCTCCAGAGCAAGCCAGACGCCCAGAGGCACCAGGCCGAAGGAGAGTCCTACAAAGATCCAGGAGAAGGGCGTATTTCTCTTGGCCCAAGAAGAGTAGATGGTGATGAGCAGTGTGGCTACCAGAAGGATGACAAAGCTCTCCGGGTTGAGGTACAGGGCCACTGCACCGGCGAGCAGAAAGAGAAATAACGACCAGAGCTGTGCCTCATGCTTGCTCAGCATTGCCGAGGGCAGGGGCCGATCAGGCATAGCGATGCTGTCCACATCGATGTCACAGCAGTCGTTGTAGACATAGGAGCTGGTGATGGCAGCGTAAGCTCCAATGGAGGCTATGATAAATGGCAGCATTGACGGCAGAGCCCCCTGTACGGCGTAAACCGCCAAGAGTGCCGAGGCAGCGGGCATGGCCAGATCCATTGGCGCAAGTGGGGGACGCAGCAGCTCGATATGTGCCCTAAACCTGGAGAGGCTTTGATGCATTGGCAAATGCTCCTGAAACCATCAGATGATTCCTGCAAAGAGCTCTAGATGCTCCTCGGGCTTCGTCAGGTAATCCAGAAGACCCGGCTCTCTAAGCAATGGATACATCTCCTTGCTCTTGGCCAGGCCGAGTCTGCGAAGGCTGCTGCTATCTGGTGCCTCCGCTCTGCGCAGCTCTCCCGCTTCAGGGCATCTCTCGTTCTTCATCCAGCCGTCTTTTGTGAAAAAGTAGGTTCCCCCCCTCTTCTCTTTGTAAGGTTCATAAAGTGATGAGAAGTTTCTGGCCACATAATTGGCCATCTTCAGCGTCTTATTGGAGCGATTTATGGTGATATGGCCGTAACCAGGCGGCACAAGAACCTTGTCTCCTGCAAGAGCATAGACCGCCACCACATCGCTCAGGTCTTGGTTTTGCAGAAGGTAGAGAGCTTCACCGTCCAATACCTCGTATAGCTCCGGGTAGGTGACGCTGCTACCAGGCACAAGCGGATGATAATGGCCGGCTGTCTTGATATATTCGCATCCAAGCATATTTGGCGGGATAATGGTGATATCATAGCGCAGGTTGTTTTGCAGGAGCTTCTCTTTATCTGCCCGGCTCAAGGAGAGGTCGCGATACATGTAATAGAGTTCAAAATCCTCGGCTCCCGCAAGCCAGTTCTGATCTAGGATCACTTCCTTCATGTCGATTAGCCGACGAACATCAGGCGTCATTATTTTGCCGCTAAACTCCATTTGCATCTTCTTTACCACCAATTGTTAATTGTGCATTCTTAGTAATAAATATGATCGCATGATCATTCGCACAGCTAGAATCGATTAACCACCGGGGCGATTTCCTTTTATCAGGCTATGCCAATGGTGGCTCTTGCTGCAACTGACTTTAGCAGGCCTCTGGGCCGGTGATGGTGAAGTACTCAGTAAGCACCTTTCTGTAGTCCACAATCACGTCCACCTTCCAGGTTCCCGGCAGGCGAGCGACGTCGGTTCCTTTGATCTTAAGGCAGCTCCAGATTGGTGCGGCCCACATTCCTGTAAATCCATCGATGGGCGGTATGGTGCTAAAGGACCGGGCATATGTCCTGCCCTCAGGCCAATACCATCTCCACTCTACACTGTGTACTTTGGCATCCCGCCAGATGAGCAACCAGGAAGCGACCTGCTCGTCATCGGAGGTAAATGCATACGTCCGATATAGCGGCATGCCGTTTTGGCTGATCTCTTTGGCTATGGTATGTTCAGAAAGCGGAAAGAACATGGGATGAGATGCCTGGCCTACACCGCCCATGATCAAAACCGCCAGAACAACTAATGCTAGAAATCTTTCTCTCATTGCCCTCACCTATAACTCTGTAAGTTTATTGCTACCCTAATAGTATAATAATTTAATGTACCATAAAAAGATGACGATTGAATATTTCCAGGAACAATCCGTGTGAAGGCTTCTTTGCAAAGGCCTACTAAATCAATCGCGGGCGTATGCAGCGTCCTCTGGCAATTTCTCCTGGAAGATCTATCACACACGATGCAGAATCGATCACATTTCCATCACTCGTGGCAATTATGCAGCTGCATGTCTTGAGCTGATGATCGACATCTCGGGCGCACCTGGCCTCTCCTGGCAGGTCCCGCGTCGCCATCATGCTTCTCACTTCTCTGGCCAGTTCTCCGCTGCGACTGATTTGCTGATCCAGAAGAACCACCACGCGAGAAGGCTTGGCTCTCGCCAGCAAATCCAAAATCTCAGAGAATGCGCCAGATGCAATCTCTGGTGCTTTGTTGCGTTTGAAAAATGCTCGCGTATCGCGCAAAAAGCCGTCATCGCAGAGATATACCGGATACCCGGCCAAGAGGCTGTGTGTGGTGATGGAGGTGTTGTATCCGTCCACGAACACCACGCTGCCGCGCAGAGCATGCAGTCGCAGTGCTTTGGCCATTCTGCAAAGCGCCCTATCAGCGGAAACGATAATTCTTTGCAGGACAAACCTCTGCTTCTGCGGCAGACGATGATGGTCTGAGACAAAGCGAATTGCATAGTCACCGGGATAGCCGCGATCCGTCAGGTACCTGGCCTCACAGGCTGCTGCTTTCAGTCTTGCCATCTCATCCGGGCAGACCTTCTCACCTCCTCATAGAGATCCTTTGCGTGGGAGTCTACGGCCACGATCATGGGGCCGAACTCTTTTGCCTCAAAAACCCAGAGGGACTCGGCCATGCCCAGCTCCGGCAGATGCACGCCTAATACCTGGAGCTGCAGCGCTGCTGCCGCGCCGCATCCACCTGGATAGGCCAGGTAGACAGCTCTGTCCCGGAAGGGCTCGCCGGGCAGGCCGCCTTTGCCGATGATGGCCCGCACACCCAGGCCCAGAATCTCTTCCGTGTAACGGGCCATACGTCCGCTAGTGGTCGGTCCGGCGGATAGGACCTGACGGTCCTGGATGAGCGGACCGCAGTGGTAAAGGGCTGCCCCTTCAAGGGATACAGGACTTCCCACGCGGCGCATCAGGGCATGAGCTTTGTCACGAGCGGTGAATAGCGGACCGCTCAAAAATACTACATCTCCGGCTACCAGCTTTTCCACATCCACATCTGTAAGGGGCGTTTGCAGATGATAATTCGTCATTGGACAGTCTCCGTTGCGCTGCGGTTGGCCCAGCACTGAAAATTTATTGCCACCGGCAGGGAGGCAGTGTGGCAAAAGGCCTGCTCGATCTTTATGCCAAGAGCTGTGGTATCCCCGCCCAGACCCATTGGACCGATGCCAAGCGAATTGATTCTCTCCAAGAGCTGCAGTTCCTCCTGGGAGTTGCCGGGCATGCGCAGCAGAGCCCGCTTGGCCAGGCGTGCTGCCAGGTCGAAGCTGCCGCCCAGGCCAATGCCCAGGAAGAGAGGCGGGCAGGCGTTAGCAGCTCGCTTTGCTACCGTCCCAATAATGAAATCAAAGGGATCGTCAGCCGGATTGAGCATACCCACAAGGCTCATGTTCTCCGAGCCCGCACCCTTGGGAAAAGCAGTGAGAGACAGGCCCCGGCCATCCACATAATCCAGAATAATATCCGGCATGCCAGGTCCGGTGTTGTCCCCGCTGTTCTTGCGGGTTAGGGGATCTACGGCATTGGGACGCAGCGGGATCTTTTCTGTGGCGAGTCTCACACCCTCTGCGATTGCTTCGGAGAGGTCAAAGTCCAGAGACAGATCGCGTCCTATCTCTACATGAAATATGGCAAGGCCCGTGTCCTGGCAGAGGGGCAGGCCTTTGGCGGTGGCAACCGCTACATTCTCCAGCATGAACTGCAAATGCTGCCTGGCGAGTGGCTGCCTCTCCCGGTCCGCTGCCTCTTGGATTTTTTGCAGGACCCAAGGGGGCAGTGTCGTCTCAGCTCTTTGCAGGGCACGCACCGTGGCCTGCACCACCCCATCTCTCATGCCTTTTGCTCCTTCTTGCCTGGCTGGATCTTGATGGGTTTGGACTGCTCAGGCAGCTTAAGGTTGGTAAGCTTGCCCAGAGCCCTTTCCATGGCGTCTTTGTGCAGATCTCCAGAGGTGTGAATGCCTCCCGGAGTTCCGCGCACAGCGCGACAGGGATACTGCTGGCAGAAGAGACCTGTCATAGACGCTGCTTCCTCTACAGTCTTTCCCTTTACACCTGCAACAGCATGCCAGGTAGCTCCGCAGGGCGAGCCGCGCACGACT
This sequence comes from Methanothrix sp., assembly GCA_041305465.1. Lineage (GTDB taxonomy): Archaea > Halobacteriota > Methanosarcinia > Methanotrichales > Methanotrichaceae > Methanothrix. The sequence goes on along the minus strand of JBFYLJ010000137.1, from coordinate 27,506 downwards.
TTTACATTGCTGATGCGTCCGTCCTTCGTTTCTACCTCCAGCTCCGGTTTTCCCAGTTTCCTGGCAAACTCATCGATGACGGGAACGCCGCATTCCTCCAGGGTGCAGCAGATCTCATCCACCTCGATATGGATGCCGTACTCTTCTGCAATCCTCTCCAATTCGTCTATCGAGCCGGCCCGGCCGATGCCGCCGGGAATTATAGCAGCCTTGACTCCGGCGGCGCCAGCAAGTCGCACTATCTCCACAGTCAGGTCGGGATGAAAAGTGTAGAGAATGAGCAGGTCCGCCTGGAAGATCCTGGGATCAAGGTTCAGCTCTTTGACAAACTCTTCCGGGTCCTCTATGAAGCCGGGCAGCACCTGTGGAACATCAACTGAGACGACTGCAAAGTCCGTTCTGGCCTTGATGGTCTCTAAAAGGCGCTCGCCATACTTTCCTCTTTTAACTACGCCAACCAGCATGAGCTAGAGGATGGTGGGGGATGTTAATAGAGGTTTGCTGAGGCGTTAAATCAACCTGGTATGTCTTTATATCGAAGTAATTGCATTGAGGGCACCGCAATGAGCGAAACAGAAATTTCTGGCAGCAATGTCCATAGTATTCCAGCCGTTCTCATCGCGGGAACCCACAGCGGCGTGGGCAAGACCACTGTTACTCTGGGCCTCATGGCCGCTCTTCGTGCCCGCGGCCTGTTGGTGCAGCCCTTCAAGGTAGGCCCTGACTTCATCGACCCCTCTCATCATACTGCCATATGTGGCCGCCCATCGTGCAATCTCGATCCGTTTATGATGGGTGAGGACGGTGTGCGCCGCTCTTTTTGCTCGGCTATCTCCGGCGCTGATGTGGCTGTGGTGGAAGGAGTCATGGGCCTTTATGATGGCATGGACGCAACCGAGGTCTCAAGCTCTGCCCAGGTGGCCAAGATACTCGACCTCCCGGTTCTGTTAGTCATAAATGTTCACGGCATGTCGCGCAGTGCTGCCGCCATGGAGAAGGGCTTTGCAGAATATGACAGAGGTGTGCGCCTGGCAGGCACAATTCTCAATCAGGTGGGAAGTGAGCGGCACCTGTCTATGCTGAAGAGCTGCCTAAAGAGGCCGATCTTCGCCGCTTTGCCGCGAGAGAGGGAGATGGAGACGAAAAGCCGTCACCTGGGGCTTGTGATGGGCTTTGAGAAAGAGCATGATGTGGCCGCCCTGGCATCCTTGCTGGAAAAGCATGCCGCCATCGACGAGATACTGTCGCTATGCTCTCCGGCCTTGCCGACACAAGAGGAGAATGCCGATATGGAGAAATGTGTGCGTATCGGCATTGCCCAGGATGAAGCCTTCTGCTTTTATTACTACGATAATCTGCGCGAGCTGGAAAGGCATGGCGCAGATCTGGTCTTCTTCAGCACGCTCGATGATGATCTGCCTGAGGTGGATGGCCTTTACATTGGAGGAGGCTATCCGGAGCTGCATGCCGCCCGGCTGGAGAAGGCTCCCGCCAGAAGGCAGATTAAGAAAGCATCTGAGGATGGAATGCCCATTTATGGAGAGTGCGGCGGCTTGATGTACCTGGGGCGCGCCATAGAAACTGAGACCGGCTCATTTGAGATGGTGGGAGCACTGCCCGGTTCTACTATTATGACTAAACGGCTTGCGGCTCTGGGGTATGCCAAGGCAGAGGCTGTAGGAAAAAATCCCATTGCAGGGCCTGGCAAGACCCTTCGCGGGCACGAGTTTCATTACTCGCGATTTAGCTGCGATAGGGACGCTCGTTTTGCTTACCGGCTAAGCAGGGGCAAAGGCATCCAGGACGGCTGGGACGGGCTGGTGGAGCACAACACATTGGGTGGGTACCTGCATGCCCATTTCTATTCATTTTCTGTAGAAAGGTTCATAGAGGGTTGCAAGAATTACAGAAAGAGATAATCGCCCCAATGAATTCGGTTTCTTGGAAAGTATTATTTCCATTTTTGATAAATAATTTAGTTTTTATATCTATTTTAGAAAATGTATTATTAGATGCAAGAGCGGAATCTTTCAGTTTTCTATTTAGTGCAAATACTTAATTATCTGAGCATTATGAAATATATAGGTCCTATCAAGAGAAAAGTTTAAATGCTGGTCCATGACCATCTAAGCCCATAACGCAAATGGAGTGTAAACTATGAGCAAAATTACAAGTGGATTTGTGCTCTTCTCTCTCCTGATGGCACTCTCTCTGGGAGTTGCCTTCGCTGAGTCTGAAGTAGCCGAAACTGAGAACATGGATGCGAATAACACAACAGAGGAAAACAATACAAGTGTATCAATTCCTCTCAATAATACCACAATTGTAGTGCCTGCCAACAATTCAACCGAAATGAAGTAAATTTCGTTGAATTAATTATGAATCGCCTAGGAATGGCATAAGGCAGGTTCTTCCTGCCGATAATTTTTCTCATAACTAGGAATTTTTTAGAAAGGCTTATATTTTTCTTAGAAAAAGGCATTGTTTGAGGTATGAATATGAGATGTTTAAGTGCGTTGATACTACTAGCTGCATTAGTGACCCTATCATCAGGGAGCGTCCTGGCACAGGATGCCTCGAATGTCACAAATGACATGAATGCCACAAGTGAAACGGCTGTTGCAGACGTTGCGCCTGTTGCTCAAGCTGCCGCTCCTCTGACAGAGACCGCAGAGGCCGCGCAAGCTACTCCTCAAGAGACAACATCAAGGTTCAAGCAGCTCTCCACCTTTGTTAAGGGAACCACCACAGTTCTAGGAAAGAATGCCGCCCAGGAATACATGGATGTCTCCAAGACCGCTAACCGTGGTACAGTATTCACTCGTGAGGCGGGCGCTTCCACTCCTGCTGTAAAGGTGGGCATCACCAGTGTAAACACGGCAGAAGACAAGTACGTCCAGGTAACCAACCAGGCTGTTGGACCCTGGGATCTGACGGGATGGACACTGGCCTCTGCCGGAAACACCACCTTTGCATTCCCGGCGCTGACCCTGGAAGAAGGAGCTTCTGTGCGCGTCCATGAGGGAGAAGGAGCGGGGAGCGCGACTGATATCTACACCAATGGCACAGCCCCACTCTGGATCGATAATCTGGTATCCCTGCAAAATGCTGATGGAAGCATCATATCTACTTATGATGTCTCCACCGCTCCTGCAGCAAATGCTTGGGTCGATCCTCTGGCCAGGCAGATTCAGTACTAGGGTCGCAATAGGCCGCCATTTTGTGGCGGCATAACTTTTTTCCAGAGATTAGAAAACCATAGAGCTGGCATTCATCTAGATATAGACTGCTGTTCCCGGCTCCACATTGATTATCTTTGTGCCGCCCCTTTCGAAGAACATGGTCTTTGGGTAGTTGAACTGACCGTCGTAGACGCGGATGTCATGGTTGCGACCGCCAACTACACGCAAGCTGAATTTCCCATCAAGCGGATCTCCACCAGTTCCTTCTGTGCCGATGTAATTTCCATCCAGGAATACCTGATATCCCCTCATGCCTTGGGATACTATTGTTGCAGTGGAGTCGCCTGTGGCTAGAGCAGAAGACTGCGTGGTTGCAATGGATGTGGGGATTTGTACGACGGGATAGGCAGAGGTTGTCCTTGGATACACTCTTACGGACGATTTCGTTTGGGCATAACCCAGAGTCTTTTCCCAGTTCTTTTGGAATGGCTCCCATGTCATTGCAGCTAACGAATTCAATCTGAAGTCGGAATAATATGGGTATATTCCATAGGGTCCTGGATAGGTGCCGTTCCTGAATTGATACGGATATGCATAATCTCTGAAAAACTCAGGCCCAAAGTAGGGGTAGTAAATCTGTTCCCAGGTCTGGCGTTGGTTTGGGGTAAAGATGGGATCTGTAAAGTATTGGGCGATATCACCAACATAAGGTCCGACGTATCCTCCACCAAGCCAATCCTCTCCACATGCCATGCTAGTGAGCAAGCATAAGGTTAACACAGTTAAATGTGGCAATTGTTTTCCGGACATCATAGGATTTCACAAAGGTACCTATGTTGCTAATGGAATTTAATACTACCTATATTCCGATTAATTTTTATTCATTTAAATCCGATAAAAATGAGATAAATCGCAACCGACTTAAGTGAAGAAATTGGCGATGTCAAGGCCCTGGGAGGGACCCCTTCTGCCTCGACTATCGCCGCACATCAATTCGACGTTCAACGATATAAATGCGGCGCTCAACAAGAATCAATCTTACCATCTTGGTCCCGCCAAAGCCCGCCTCCCTAGATTTGTCAGTCTGGCGGCACATATTCCGTTGGGTAAGCTAAAACATTGTGTTCCGGTTTCGCTTTGGTTATTAACATATCCCTCCATCTCCAGGACCCCAAGGCGTGCCCCAAGTTCTTCCGGATCGAGTTTTACCAGCGAATTAATCCGATCGGCTCTTGGGTAAGCAACCCTGAGATCGGCTATTGCTTTCATGATCTCAAAATCGATAGTGTCCGTTATCTATCACCACAGGTTAATTTGATTGGTGCCCATTATAGTTATTGTTTATGAGAATTTTCATTGGGGCCTCAATTCTCATCGAAATGATTTTATTGATAGAAAGAAGCATATAAGACTCATGGCTATCGAGAGAAGTATTAAGAACTTGATTATATTGGTTCTTGCAATCGTAATCGTTGCTTTCCTCTGGAAGACTATGTGGTTCCTGGGTGGGTTGGCGCTATTCGCAATACTGGTCTATTTCGTTTACATGTTACTCAAAGGCAACCTGTGACTACTCCCGCCAATGAATTGGCGGGCATCTAGTTGCTCATTCAGCTTAGTTACTTGAGTTTTTGTAGGCTTGAGTCTATAGCGAAACACTTTAGCCATTATGTCGGCCCTTGCCGCAAGCCTCCAGAGCGCTCCTAAGCATCTCTATCTTGACCGGCTTGCTAATGTAGTCATCCATGCCCGCTGCCAAACAGGCCTCTCGATCGCCCCTGAGGGCAGAAGCTGTCATTGCAATGATCATTGGCTGCCTTCCATCTGCCCATCTTTGACGTATCACATGTGTGGCTTCAAGGCCGTCCATTTCCGGCATCTGCACATCCATTAACACCACATCGTATTGCTGGCGCTCCAGGGCTTGCAGAACCTCGGATCCGTTCGCAGCCACATCCGATCGATATCCCAGCTTATTGAGCATTCTCTGAGTCACAATCTGATTTACCAGATTATCTTCTGCAAGCAGTATGCTCAAACTCTTATCGAGACTTCCCGGAGGGGCACCCCTGCAAGCTGGTCTGTCGAGTTCAATTGAATCGAAGGAGGTTGGTTCTACCATGATTGAGAAATGAAAGGTAGACCCCTTGCCCACCTCACTCTCGACCCACATATTTCCTCCCATCAACTCCGCTAACCTCTTGCTAATGGCAAGTCCTAAACCGGTGCCCCCATACCGGCGTGCTGTCGATGCATCGATCTGACAAAACGACTGGAATAGGCGTCCCATCTTATCTTCCGGAATGCCAATTCCCGTATCTGTTACGGCAAACCGGATTTCATAGTTGCCGCAATCTAACTCTTTACCAGATACAGAGACTGCGATCTTGCCTTTTTCTGTAAACTTAACTGCATTATTGAGTAGATTGATCAAGATCTGGTTGATTCTGGTGGGATCCCCCACTATCATTGTTGGAACATGTCCATCAAAGGTGTACCCTATTTCCAAATCCTTCCTATTGGCATCCACGGCCACCATATCCAAAGACACCTCAAGGCAGTCACGCAGGTCAAATGACTGGCGCTCCAGTTCCATCATTTCCGACTCGATTTTTGTGAGATCGAGTATGTTGTTGATGATGGTGAGAAGTGTATCTCCGCTGCGGCGAATTATTTCAACATCCTCCCTCTGATTCTTCGTCAGATTCTCATCCAGAAGAAGTCCGGTCATGCCTATTACGGCATTCATGGGCGTGCGGATCTCATGGCTCATATTGGCTAGAAATTCAGATTTGGCCAGTGTGGCTGATTCTGCTTTCTCTTTAGCTCTCTGAAGGTCTTCTTCAGCGCGTTTTCGTATTGTGATGTCACGGATGGATTCGATTGCACCACAGTAATTTCCGTCAGAGTCATAAAGAGCTGATGCACTACCCAGGAGATAGGTCTCATTTCCGCGAAGATTAGGGATATAAGCTTCGGCTGCCAGAGTGCCATCTTCTTGCCTTTTTATAGCATTATATTTGTTCTCAAAATTTTGATATGATTTGCGGACTGCATCAATGAGTATCGGCCTGCGTTCACCATAGAATGGCAGAGCATATTCATAGTCTCCTTTTCCCAGGATTTGCTCGGCCTGAACACCGGTCATCTTCTCCATCGATTGGTTCCAGGATATGACTTTGCCTTCTTTATCGATTACAAGTGTAGCATCGGGAAGAAAGTCTATTATGCCTGCAAGAAGACGCTCGGACTCTTTCAGAGCGCTCTCAGCTTTCTTGCGATCGCTGATGTTTAGAGCTACTTGAACTACTCCAGTGACAATCTCATTTTCATTCTTGATAGGACTGCTTCGAGATAGCCATGTCTTTGCGTCAGGGGTGATCAATTCTCCTTCCTGGGATTGGCCGGTCTGCAGGGCTTTGATGGCAGTACAGCCATGACATTGCGTATCGATTCCCTGGAGGATCTCAAAGCAGTGTTTTTTCTTGATTTCGTCCTCAGGGATACAAAGGCGGTCTCTCACTGAAGAATTGACCCAGATGATGCGCATCTGTGTATCGAGATATATGACTGCCACTTTCTTAAGGCCGCTGAGAATTGCCCTTTTTTCCTTTTCCGATCCTCGCAAAGCGTCTTCTGCCCTGCTTCTTTCCAATGTTTCTGCCATGGTCATTGCGAGAAATTGATTGCTTTCATCAAAAACCACCTTCTGGCGAACGAACATTAGACCGATGAGGAGTGCGAAGGTGGCGGATACAATAGAATAGTCGATGAGATGAGAGTATTCCTCGCCCCAGACAAATAGCAAGAAAACGGCACTTATCCCAAAGAAGGGCAAGTTATGCGTCCAATTTGCCCTCCTGCTTTGAACAAGGCCGAAAGCTTCCTGCCGATCCGAGGATGAAATATTCGTCTGCAAAACTCCTGCAAGCCCAAGAAGGAGGTAGCTTGCCACCCAACCGCTATCGAGGACGCCTCCTGAGGCGAAAGTTCCCTGTTGTGTCTGAATGCTGAAGATTGCATCCGCTAATATCAATATCGCAATGCTGAGTGCCAGAAAAATTATGGGTGTCTTTCCATGAGAGGCAAGCTTTCTGAAGAGCAGCTCTATGAGAGCGATGAAAAGGAGCAAATCCATGACCGGGTAAGCTAGCGAAACCACAGATTCCAGATTAAGCGCTTCTATGGATATGACAATAGGGGCTATCAGCAAGACCCAAAATACCAAAGCGACCGATAGAATAACGATTGCGCCGTCAAGCAGGATTTTAATCTTCTCCTGAGAAGAAAACGAGACATCCGGCAGAAGAAATATGCCCAGTGCGAAGAGCGGGTAGAACATGAGGTAGCCGATATCAGCAACCGAAGGAAATGGATTTTGATGGAGGACCAGCTCGATCACAGACCAGGATAGATCCCCGAGAGTATTGAAGAGCATGGCGACGGCAATTATCATCCAGGCTTTTCTGGTCTTGCCTGCAGATCGGCATCCTGCGCAGAACAATGAGACGGTTGCAAGCCCGCTGGTTACTGTTATAAATCCATCCTCAATTAGAAGAAGGCCCACATTTATCTTGCTAAGGGCCACCAGTGTCAGGTGAATCAGCGCGATTATGATAGCCAGAATTGCTGCGCTGCGAAAAGATAAATATGCATTACATCTTGCAAAACCAAACATATTGATCTTAATCACCCTGACATTGTTGTAGAATAACTAACGAAAAAGCTTTTGGTATTTGGCCTTTCAATAGGTAATACTACTGATATAATAATATTACAACAATTGCGTATGATGAGTCTTTTTCCAGCTCTGGTTAGAACGAAATTGCAGATAACGGCCTGTTCGTTCATTTCAACAACATTTGTTATATTCAAGATCTTGGCAAACATGTTGTTCATAGTTTATGATAAACTGCTAATTATAATATAATATTGAAGCTCTGCTTCATTTGTTCATTAAGGGCAACTATTCAGCTATGCCAAGTCTACAAATCCGAGCATTACAACGAAACCCAAGTCCGAAGGGAATTTGTTGATCCCTTCTTCAAGGCCCTGGGATGGGACATAGATAACGGTTACCTTTAAGTCGCAAGAGAGCTCAAAAGAGTTGATGGCATTTTCCGATGATAGGCAGTCGATGAACAAGAACATCCTGGTCAAGGCCATTCAGACCATGAACCAGCACCTGCCCAATAAGCGAACCAATTTGGCAGAACTGATGACCATGGAAAAGCCCGGCGTCAAGGGAAAAGATAATACTTTTTTTATCATAGACAAGGCCGAGCTGAATCTGATCTCAGAGAGCCTTCCCCGTTTTCTCTGGAGCCGCCTGCGACTTCCCATGCTAATTGAGATGTCTCCTGACTACGGCAATGGCGCCGCCCGGGTGCAGGGCGAACCGGAGGTGGAGCTGGTAGCCAAGATACTGGGAAAAGAGAGGCCCCATGAAAGGCAGATAATAATCTATCTTCCTGAGGTAAGGGAGCTAAGACGAAAGCTTCCCACCACCACGCAGTATGCTTTTGTAACCAATCTCAGGGAGAGGATAGGAGACTGATAGGTTCTTATTCTTCTGGCACTAATAGTAATTCTATGGCTGATAGTAATCTGACGCAAGCTGCGAAGCTTTTCGCTATAAAGATGAAACTTGGTGCCTACCAGGAGGCAGCCAAGGTCAAGTCCGATTTCGGCCTGCCAAATGATATGCTGGCGGTGGCCGTTCGCCTGGCCTACGATGCCAATATAAAGAAAGGCGAATACTCGATTGCTGCTGATCTGGCCAAGAAGTACGATCTTTCCGAGGACCTGCGCATGGATGCGGCAGAGCGCTCTTTTAACCGAAAGATTGACAGCGAGTTTTATCGGGCGGCTGCCGATTATGCAAGGGAGTATGGCCTTCCTTTGGATCTGGTCACGCAGGCTGCCATTCAGGCTTATAATAAGAGCATGAGTTTTGGTCTGGTCAAGAATGCGGCTGAGATTGCCGAGCAGTTTGAGCTTCCTCATGAGATGTTGCTGCAAGCGGCCACGAAGTCATTTGATCAGCATATGCAAGCCGGCCTATACCGCAAGGCACTCCAGATCGCTCAAAAGTACAAGCTTGCGCCGGAAATGATTGCGGCGGCAGAAAAGAAGATCTCTTGAATTCGCCGGACGAAAAAAGGGATACAAATGCAGCAACAAGTCGTGCTTACCATAGGCGGCTCCGACTCGGGCGGCGGGGCCGGCATCCAGGCGGACCTCAAGACATTTTGTGTGCTGGGGCTGCATGGCACCTGCGCCATCACCGCGATCACCGCCCAAAATACACTGGGAGTGCAACGGGTTTTTGGCCTGCGACCAGAGATAGTAGTAGAGCAGCTGCGGTCGATCACCGAAGATTTCTCCATCGCCTTTGCTAAAACCGGCATGCTACATACTGCAAATGTTGTAACTGCTGTTGCCGATCACCTGCGGATGACAGATATCCCCTTCGTCCTGGATCCAGTGATTGAAGCGGAAGCAGGCGGCAGACTACTTCGACCTGATGCTGTAGAGGCGCTAAAAGAGAATCTGATTCCACTGGCCTATGTCGTAACTCCCAATATCTTCGAGGCACAGGCTCTGACGGGAATAGAGGTTCGCGATAGGGAGAGTGCCGATCAAGCCGCCCGGAAGATCCTGCAAATGGGGCCGAAGGCGGTAATCATTAAAGGGGGCCATCTGGATTGCATCGATCTCCTGATGCAAGGCGTTGAGGCCATCCTCTTGCCTGGCGAGAGAGTGGCGGGCGAAAACCATGGCGTGGGATGCACCTACTCTGCCGCATTAACGGCATTTCTCGCCCAGGGCGGCTCCCTGGAAGAGGCGGCCCGCCAGGCCAAAGGGTTCGCAGAAAGAGCACTTCTCGGCAGCATGCGGGTGGGAAAGGGAGTTGGGCCGGTCAATCAGGTTGCTTACTTGCGCCGGGAAGCAAATAGCAAAAACAGCATCTGGCGGTCATGAGCAATTATTGAGCAAGCTATAAGGGCAACCCTGGGGACGGGAAGATATAAATTGATGAGGCAAGGATGCACAAAGAATTGCTCTAGCTGGAGTGTTGATTATGGGAAGTGTAAAACCTAGTTATATCAAGAATTTCGCGATGGATCTGTTGAGAACCTACGAAAGCTCATTTAGCCCCGATTTTGAACAAAACAAGCTGAAAGTATCAGAGTATACAGATATTAAAAATAAGACCATACGAAATCGTGTGGCAGGATATATTTCCAATGTGATGCGGCAGAGACGCACTCGCCGAGGCGAGGTCGAGATTGATGTTTAAAGGCGTGTTTCCCGCTATAATCACGCCGTTTTTAGAAGATGAGAGCTTAGATGAGGAGGGACTGAAGAAGAACATTAAGTACCTGAATAATACAGGCATAGCAGGTATTGTTCCCTGCGGCACAACCGGTGAGTCGGCCACATTAACCTTTGAGGAGCATAAAAGGGTAGTGGAGATTGCTGTGGAATCCTCCAAAGTACCGGTAATAGCAGGTACGGGCTCAAATAATACCCGAGAGGCTCTGGAGTTGACGCGCCATGCTGCCAAAGCAGGTGCATCAGCCGCTTTATTGATCACCCCTTACTACAATAAACCCAATGATCGAGGTATGTTCGAGCATTTCAAGACGATCGCTGAGAAGTGCGATATTCCCATTGTGCTCTATAATGTTCCCAAGAGGACCGGAATAGATCTCAAGCCGGAATTGGTCGCGAAACTATCCCGGGTAAAGAACATCGTGGCCATAAAGGAAGCCAGTGGAAGCCTATCTCAACAATCTCAGATCATCGAGCAGACCCGGGGAAGTGATTTTGTCGTTCTTTCGGGTGATGATGATCTGACCCTTCCTACCATGTCGCTGGGCGCTAAGGGTGTCGTCTCAGTTGTGGCCAATGTGGCTCCCAGAAAAACGGTGGCCATGGTGGATGCCATTATGAAGGGTGACTTAGAGAAGGCCAGGTCGCTGCACTATGAGCTTGCTCCACTGGTGCGAGCCATGTTCCTGGAGACCAATCCCATTCCTGTTAAGACGGCTCATAAGTATCTGGGACTCGCCGATGGACCGATGCGTCTTCCTCTGGCACCGATGGCTCCAGAGAAAGAGCTCATCTTAAAAGAAATTCTGGAAAGGCTAGGCGAGAGAGCATGACACGCATAGCCATTACCGGTGCCCTGGGACGCATGGGCACCCTGATCATCCAGGAAGCGGCCAAGATTAAAGACATGCAGCTAGTGGCAGGACTTGATGCCATCGGGGCGGGAGCGATTCTTCCCGGTGGAATCATCGTTAGAGAGTCTTCAGATCTGGAGTCGGTCTTAAGGGAGAGCAAACCGGATGTGCTCATCGACTTTACCATCGCTAAAGCCGCGGTAAATAACGTATGCACGGCAGCAGGCCTTGGAATAGATCTCGTGGTGGGAACTACGGGCTTTTCAGCTGAGCAGCATTCCCAGATGAAAGAAGCCATAGATGGCCATGCAGCTGCAGTCATAACGCCCAACTTCGCCTTGGGCGTAAATGTATTCTGGAAGCTGGTAGCTGATGCGGCGGCAGCTCTGCGAGACTACGACATCGAGATCATTGAAGCTCATCATAATCAGAAGAAAGATGCCCCCAGCGGCACAGCTCTGGCTACAGTGCAGGCGATAAAGACGGCTCTGGGCGAAAGAGAGGTCGTGTATGGCAGGGAAGGAGTCATGCCGCGTGGACGGGAGATTGGAGTTCACGCCGTGCGCGGTGGAGACATTGTGGGAGATCATACTGTGCTCCTGGCGGGAGCAGGCGAGCGGCTGGAGATAAAGCATCAGGCACATAGCAGAACCGCATTTGCCAGCGGCGCCGTGAGGGCAGCAGATTGGGTAGTCGGCAAAGAACCTGGAATTTATACCATGGCAGACGTCCTGAAGTCAAGATGAACCAACTTGCGAAGCTTAGCCGTAATCTAATTTTTGAAGGAAGAGAGCTAAAACCCGTCTCATTGGAGTGCAATATCGTTGGATTTTGCAGCATATGCGATAAGGATCTGGAGAGCCTGGCATATCACTGTACAGAATCGAAATGGCTGGTTTGTGCTCACTGCAATAATGAGCACCTTATTCTGATGTGCTATGACAGGCAGTGGAACTGGCAGGGTGACTATAGTCTGGAGATCTGCACAGAAAAAGTCAGCGTATCCTCAATTGCCAAAGAGAAGCTGGAAGCTGTCTTTACTCAGGCAGAGATCCGGGACATGATGGCCTGCCAGCAGGGTTTGCCCTACACCCGGCAAAACCTTTACAGAGCGCGTACCAAGTATGAGAATTTCGAGAAGCTATTCGGCATAAAAATTGAGATCTAGCAATTGATACTAAAAAAGAAATATTAGTTAAGCATTCTTGCTGCTTTCCACCAGTTCTTTGGTGGTGACAAAGCTTGCACCTTTGCCTGCTGCATATTCCATGAACTTCTTGTAGGCATCCAGGTACTCATCCGATCCGGAAACTGTATTGGTGAAGACCATTACCATTGGTTCACCCTTGCCCGCTGATTCATCGAATTTGCCGACAAGAAGATTATACCAATCAGTGCCATTCAAGCCGACATCCTTTGCCGCCGTATCCTTCATGATAATTCCCTGACCCTCGCTCACAGGGACCACATAAAATGCAGATCCGTTCATGAGATAAGGCCCTGTCTTGCCCCGGCTCTCCGGCATTCCATTATCATCTACCAGATATAATATCGCCAGGTCATCCAGGATCTTGTAGCTGCTCATGTTGAAGGAATTGGGCACCGGCAGGTATCCGGCTACCTTGAACTGCTTTCCGCCGCAGATGTAATCGTCTTCGATATATCTCTTGGTCTTGCGAAGTCTTGCATCCATATCTTCAAAGGAGACCAATTCATCGGACCCGCTCATGCCTCCCATCATCAGTTCATGATTGTCTTTGGAGCCGAGCATAGTGACATAGAGTGGATACACACTATAGGCAATATCTCCCGTGACGGATATCGAGACGGGAAGTCCTCTGGAGTCTGCCTCATTGAGCAGGTTTGTAGTGGAGTTCATTTCCAGGTTCTCCTTTTCCGCTAGACTCTTACCTTCAGCCAGAGGAGATTGCTGCATATCAATAATCACATTCAAAACGCCTGATCCGCCCTCTGCTGCAACGCCTGCAAAAAGTTGCTGTGCCATTAATAAGGCCAGTCCTACAAATAACAGCATTTTCTTTAGATACATATTTTATCCACCTATCTGGTTTATTTTAAACATATTATGTGTTGGATTGCGATATACTACAAATCTTCTAAATTATTTGTGCTTTTCATGCTAATAATACTTGTGGTTGTCAATAATGAGACTCATCGCGCACTAAACTCAAATATAAATTAATATGATTATACTATCATTTCTTGCAGATCTGTACAAAATAAATATTAAACTTTTGTTTTGCGAATGACATACTGAATACACATACAAATTGAAATCTGAAAGTCTGGATGATCATCAGGGTAATAGCAAATATAATATGAATATCTACATATTAAACTAGCAATTTTTAAAAGTAGGAGATTAAGTTAAAATAGGTATGATAAAGACCTATAATATGGTTATCATGATTTAGTCTCTGACAGAATGTATCGAAATCTATTGGCTGCATCAATGAAAAAAAGCAGAAATAACAAGGATGAATTGCCCGTATATCTACTAATAAATTAAGATAGTTAGAATGATTGTGGGATCTGTTCGGAAAAAAAGCTAGATAGCAATAGAAGAGATACCTCTGATTGGGATAACCGGATGTAAGTCAAGATAATATGGATATAGGAGGAAAGAATCATGTCATATCGCAACAAAGCGATAACTTCGGTAATACAATTGGCAATAATTTACCTGCTGCTATTATTATCATCGTCGGTCGTATCCGGCGCAGTGGCGGGCCTAACCATAAACCAGCTCGTAACCTCTGAACAGACTGTGACCCTGCAAGCTCCTTCCGGAGATTACTACTACCAATGGACCGCTGATACTGGTGGCGCTACCATTGGCCAGGCGACGACGCGGAGCTTTTCATTTAAAGCTCCCCGGGTAACTCAAGATGAGGGCTCGAAAGCGGTCACAATCTCGCTATACATCAGAACCAAAGAAGGAGGTTGTGTCAACCAAACGAGCACTACGATTAATGTTTACTCCCTGCCGGTTTGCGGCATAGGCGGACCTGCAACGGTTGGACCCTATGAGACCGCCACCTATAGCTATACAGGCGGCACAACAGGCAGCAAACTGACCTACGTGTGGAGTATCGACGGCAAGAATATCAATGGAGCCACTGGGCCAAGTGTCGCCGTAGATTGGACCCAATACAGTCCTGTCAATCACACCATAGGCATGACATTAACCAAGGATTACTCTGATGTGGCCCCCGGTTCAACCAATCCATTCCGCAGCATAAGCTGCACCTTCCGGACAAATGTGACCTACACGGCACAGATGCAGGTAACCAAAACACCCTCCAAAGCTTCGGCTGCCGTAGGCGAGAGCGTCACCTATACCTACACGGTCCAAAATACAGGAACAATAGGAATAAATTCACTGACGCTGGTGGATAATAAGCTCGGTACGCTTACGCCCACTGCCAAGACGATCCAGCCGGGAGCATCTACTACCGCGACCGCTACTTACATCATAAAAGAGAGCGATCTGCCCGGGCCCCTGAACAATACAGTGACCGTGTCAGGTGTAGAGGACAGAACCAACAAGCCGGTCAGTGCTACGGCTAGCGCCACAGTGGCTCTGACCTATAACGCAGCATTGAATCTGACCAAAGTGCCCTCTTCTACCACCGCCAAGGTGGGAGATACGGTGACCTACAGGTTCACGGTTACAAACACCGGAAACGTCACCATCAGAGGCCTGAACCTGACGGACGACAAGCTAGGAGCGATAAAGACAGACAAGAATGAACTTGCTCCAGGAGCAGTTGCAACAGCTTCGGCGACTTATGTCGTATTGGAGAGAGATCTGCCAGGACCTCTGACTAATGTTGCCACCATACAGGGCACTGATATCCAAAACCAGCCGGTTACGGCGAGGGCCACTGCATCAATTGCACTAACCTATACGTCCGGCCTGGCTGTGACAAAGAAGGCATCCTCTAATACTGCAAAAATTGGAGATACTGTAACTTACCAGTTCAGCGTAACAAACAACGGAACAGTCACAATAAATGGACTGGATTTAAGCGATGATAAGCTGGGCGCCATCACTCTGGACAAGAATTCTCTTGCCCCAGGCGAGACTGCCACGGGATCGGCAACGCATACCGTCAATGAGACCGACCTGCCCGGACCTCTGACGAATGTTGCTACAGCTACTGGCACGGACAGCCAGGGAGCGGCTGTTACAGGCCGGGCTACCGCTACAGTCCAGCTTACCTACACCGCTGCTCTGCAAGTGACAAAGACTCCTTCTACCACAAAGGCAAACGTAGGAGAGACCATAACCTACCAATTCCAGGTGAAGAACACTGGATCGGTTACCATCAATTCGCTCACTCTCGCTGACGATAAGCTTGGCAGCGTCACCCTGGACAGGAATTCTCTGCTGCCGGGCGAGACCGCCAACGGCACAGCAACTCATCTCGTCGTTGAGGGTGATCTGCCAGGACCTCTGACCAATGTAGCCACAGCTACAGGAACAGATCGCCTGGGTGCTGCGGTTACCGCAACGGCCAAGGCTACGGTTCAGCTTACCTATACCGCTGCTCTGCAGGTGACCAAGACTCCATCAGCGACCACGGCTGCAATCGGCGAGACGGTAACCTACCAGTTCTCCGTCCTGAACACAGGAAACGTAACCGTAAATGCTCTGACCCTGACGGATGACAAGCTTGGCGAGATCACCTTGAATGCCGCCCAGCTGGCACCAGGCGGGACAGCTACCGGAACTGCGACGCACACCATCGTCGAGGCAGATCTACCCGGACCCTTGACCAACATTGCAACCGCCAAAGCTACGGACAGCCAGAATAAGCCTGTTACATCAACGGCTACGGCCACGGTCCAGCTTACCTACACAGCCAGCATGAGCGTGACGAAGGTACCTTCAAGCACAACGGCCAGCGTAGGAGAAAGCATAACTTACACCTATACCGTAAATAACACGGGCAGTACTACTATCAATGGACTGTCTCTAAGCGACGACAAACTTGGCAAGGTAACCACGGACAAGACTTCACTGGCTCCCGGTGAGAGAGCAATCGGCACCATCACTTACACTGTGCTCGAAGGCGATCTGCCCGGACCGATAACCAACACCGTAACCGCTACAGCAGCGGATATCCTGAAACAGCCGCTTACAGGAACGGCAACAGCAACAGTCGCTCTGACCTACACGGCCAGCATGAATGTGGCCAAGGTGCCTTCCAGCACAACGGCCAGAGTGGGTGACAAATTAACTTACACATACACCGTTACCAACACGGGTAATGTAACCCTCAAAGGTCTGTCTCTGAGTGATGACAAGATCGGGGCGATAACACCTGCCAAGACCTCACTCGCTTCAGGAGAGACCACGACCGCAACCGGAACATATACCGTTCTCGAAGGCGATCTGCCTGGGCCTTTGACCAATATCGTCACAGTTGCGGCCACGGATAGCCAGAACCAGCCGGTTACTACAACGGCAACAGCAACGGTCACCCTGAGCTATGTGGCCAGCATGAGTGTGACCAAGGTGCCTTCAAGCACAACGGCCGGTGTAGGGGAACAGGTAACATACACCTACACAGTAAGGAACACCGGTAATGTAACCCTCAGCGGTCTGACTCTGAGCGATGACAAGATCGGCACAATAACACCAGGCCAGACAACACTCGCTTCGGGAGAGACCACGACCGCAACCGGCACTTACACTGTGCTCGAAAGCGATTTGCCCGGACCGCTCACCAACATCGTCACAATCGCGGCCACGGACAGCCAAAACCAGGCTGTAGCGACTACGGCAACGGCTACTGTCGCTCTGACTTACACCACCAAACTGGAAGTTGCCAAGGTAGCATCGACTGGAACCGCAGCTGTGGGATCTACCATAACCTATAGCTATACAGTTAAAAACTCCGGAACTGTCACCATAAATGGGCTCTCCATGAATGATGATAAGCTCGGAGACATTGCCCTGGACGCGAATACACTCGCACCGGGTGCAACTGCCAATGGTACGGCAACTCACCTCGTCGTTGAAGGCGACCTGCCGGGACCCTTGATCAATACGGTGACTGTAACAGGCACAGACAGCCAGAACAATCCCGCCACCGCCACTGCAACGGCAACGGTCCAGCTTACCTATACCGCTGCTCTGCAGGTGACCAAGACTCCATCAGCGACCACGGCTGCAATAGGTGAGACTGTAACCTACCAGTACACCATCGTGAACACGGGAAACGTAACCGTAAATGATCTGACCCTGACGGATGACAAGCTCGGCGAGATCACCCTGAATGCCGCCCCGCTGGCACCAGGAGCGACTGCTACGGGAACAGCGACGCACATCATCGTCGAGGCTGACCTGCCTGGACCTCTGACCAACACGGCAACGGCCAAAGCTACAGACAGCCAGAATAAGCCGGTTACAGCAACCGCTACGGCTACGGTCACCCTGACCTACACCTCAAGCATGAGCGTGACCAAGGTGGCTTCAAGCACAACGGCCAGAGTAGGAGAGGGCATAACTTACACCTACACAGTCAATAACACAGGCAGTATCAGCATCAATGGTCTGTCTCTAAGCGACGACAAGCTTGGCAAGGTAACGACGGACAAGACTTCACTGGCACCTGGGGAGAGCGCAATCGGGACCATCACTTACACTGTGCTCGAAGGCGATCTGCCTGGACCGATCATTAACACCGTAACCGCTACGGCAACAGATAGCCTGAAACAGCCGCTTACGGCAACGGCAACGGCAACGGTCGCTCTGACCTACACGGCCAGCATGACTGTGGACAAGGTACCATCCAGTACAACCGCCAAAGTGGGAGACACATTAACCTATACCTATACGGTAAGAAACACGGGTAACGTGACCCTCAATGGTCTGGCTCTGAGCGATAACAAGATCGGCGCAGTAACACCTGCCAAGAACACTCTCGCTTCGGGAGAGACGACTACCGCAACCGCAGCTTACACTGTGCTCGAAGGCGATTTGCCCGGACCGCTCACCAACATCGTCACTGTAACGGCCACGGACACCCAGAACCAGCCGGTAACGACCACTGCAACGGCAACGGTCACTCTGACCTACACCGCTTCCATTAATGTTACCAAGGAGCCATCAACCAGAACGGCAGCCGTCGGTGACACGGTAACCTACAGGTTCACTGTGAAGAACACTGGAAGCGTCACGGTAAATGCTCTGACCTTGACAGATGACAAGCTTGGCGCCATCAATCCGGAAAAAACCTCTCTTGCACCGGGTGAGACCACAACCGCCTCCATAGATCACGTAGTTGTAGAGACGGATCTGCCCAGCCCCTTAACCAACGTGGTTACCGCTGCAGCGAGCGACATCCTTGGACAGCCGGTCACATCTACCGCCACTGCTACTGTAACTCTGACCTACACCGCAACTGTACAGTTGACTAAAGTTGCATCTCCCAGCTCTGCAAAAGTTGGCGAGGCAGTAACCTACACCTATGCCATAACGAACAGCGGAAAGGTCACAGTCAGCAATCTGGTCCTTACGGACGATAAGCTGGGAAGCATCACCCTGGGCCAGACTTCAGTAGCACCGGGTGCAACAGTAACCGGAAGTGCAACCTACACTATTGAGGTGAAAGATGTACCAGGACCCATAATCAATAATGTTCTCCTCGATGGCAAGGATCCGGTAGGCGGCAGCGTCAGCGCCAAGGCCACGGCAACCGTAACCATAACCAGGGATGCCATAACCCCGACGGTGACATGCGTTGCAGCCAACAGCGACGGCACCTACACAGCATTCTTCGGCTACAACAATCCGAACAGCTATGCAGTCGCCATCGAAGTTGGAAAAGATAACCAGTTTACGCCACCCCCAGACAGCCAGGGACAGCCCAGCGTCTTTGAGCCTGGAAGCCAGACCGCAGCCTTTGCAGTCGATTCCAAGGGCGATTCTCTGGTATGGCATCTGGAAGGCAAGACCGCTGAAGCCAACAAGAACACAGGCGGATGCTCCATGGCTTCTTGCGCCCTGGATGGTCCTGCAGCTCTCTGCCGGAATAAGGAGGAGACCTACAGCTACACTGCAAAAGAGGATGAAAAGTTCAAGCATAACTACGAGTGGTCCATGGATGACAAACCCCTGGGCTCAGGCAAGAGCATCACAATCTCCGGGGATAAATTCGAGATGGGTGAGCACAAGCTCAAGCTGAAGGTCAACAGGAATTACAAAGAGAAAGCTTGGTCCAGCGCGGAGTGCAGCATGGCTGTGAAGGTCATACCCGAACCATCTGCGGACATATCCATGAATGAGGAAGGTGAAGACTAGAACGCCGAAAATTTATCTCAAGCACCTGATGGCCTGTTATGGTCGCCAGGTGCAACTATTTTTATCGAGTTAAAACATCTATTTTTAATAATATGATTTAAGATATTATTGGCTGTAAGCTGCATAGAAATATATACGAACATATTCCCATATAAAGAAAAGAAAGGAGAACGATTTCTCATATTGAATAGGTGGATTATGACTATGACCTGGCAAAGCATATTCTGTCTCATCCTTCTAAATCTGATCATGCAGCCTGCCCTATCCGAGGAGTGGCCAAGCTGCAAATTCCAGTGCCAGGCCAATGATGTTGTTGTATCACGGCTATGGCTTGGCGATGATAGGGGCAATGATCTGTCTTCTGCAGTAGCTGGTGAAAAGCAATCCTGCAATCTCTGGGTGACGCTGCGCAATAATGCCAATTCGCCCCGCTATGCAGCCATACTGCTGGCTGATCTGTACCTGGATGGCACACTAAGTCGATCTCTTTATGACGATGGCCTTTGCGTCCTCGACCAAATAGAAGCGAAGGCTACTGTGGATTATCCCATCTACAATATCATATGGACAGGTGGTGAAGTGGTCAAGCTCAAGAGACTTGTGCTGAGCTGGGAGACTGCCAAAGGTACAAGCTGCAGCCAGGCAAATCGCAAGTGCAGCAATCGCAATACAAAATGCTATGGGGGAGAAGAAGCAGAATTGTTGGCAGAAGTGCCGCTTTCAGCTAATTTCGCAGAGAATCTGCAGGCATGCTCTGGCGTCGTCAAATTCATTGACCGGACGACCGGCGGAATTGGGCCGTATACCTATTATTGGGATTTTGGGGATGCATCATTGAGTACTGAGAAAGACCCGGATCATGCCTATAATCGTCCGGGAAACTACACAGTGAGATTAGAGGCGAGAGATCAATCCGGCAACTTGGCTTCGATCAGCAGGCCGCTCGTCATTAATGACTGTCCTTGCACGATTGTTGGGCAGAATCACGCCTGTCTGAGGAAGACTGAGACCTACAAAGTCAGTCTAGCCGACTCGATTTCTGGCACAATTCAATGGTATTTAGACGGAAAAGAGATCGATGCAAAAGAGCCGCAAGAAGAGTTGGATGAGTCGCACGTGTTGCATGAAGATGAGAGCATAGACATTGATTGGCAGAAATATGGACCGGGCCGGCATGATCTGATGGTTTATGTAAATGACGAAAGCTCCATTAACGGCCCGAAGCTATGGGCGGCATGCAATATGACCATAACCGTTACACCTGAGCCTGTGGCAGTAATTGGCTGGGTAGTGTGAGACTGATTGGACAGGCGTTCTTATTCATCGATGCATTTTGTGATATCAGCAATCTTAGCGTATGCTCTGATTCTGTCATTATTGGGCCTTGCATCCGGTCAGACCACCAGTGAAAAAGAAGTGCCGTCCGGGAGCATCTGCAACTTCGTTGCCCAGAACATATCTCAAGAGGATGTGTTAGTCGAATGGAGGGCGTCTGATGGAAGTCCGATGAACTATACTGGAAAATCTATGCGGTGGACGGCACCGGTAGTCGATTCTCCCAAGAACGTAGTCATATCGCTGAATTTGACCAACAGCTATGGCTGCTGCAGATACTATAGCAACTTATATAATATTCATGTAGTTCCCAAGCTGGTAGCCAAGATCGTTTTGAAAAAGGATTGCCTATTCACATCGCCCGTCAAAATAGGTGACCATGTATTATACACTTATAATGTAACCAACCAGGGAACTTTGCCTCTAGTAGACCTGAATCTCACCGACCTGCAAAGCTGGGGACCTGATTGCCAGCCGATTTATAAATCAGGAGATGATGGAAATGGAGTGCTTGACCGGGGAGAATCATGGTGGTATGAATGCGATTATCGGGTTATGGATCCTGCTGATTATCCAATTCTGCGCATCATGCAAAGCAATAAAGGCTCAACTCAGTCGTCGGAGATCATAGAAAGGCTGATGGAAAAGAGAGTTCGCCTGGAGATTGTAATGGATAACTTGCGTCGATCTGCAAGCGAGTTCGAGATGCAAACCGCCAAGCTGATCACAACGGAGCAGATGCAAGGTGGATTCAATTATGCATATTACAACTACAGCAATGAAGTAACTGGTGAGTCCTTGTGCAAGATTGTCGATTATAGGGGCAATTTGAACAGAACCATCTACCAGGATCCTATATCCAGTGCAGTGTTAACTGTGCATTATACGACATATGGCAAGATACTCTCCGAAGAGCTCTACTATCCGCCTCCCGGGACTAATGAGTACTTCAAAATTGAGTACAATTTGCCGACCATGGGATATAATACTATTACAGTAACAGATTATAAATTAGGAAATACATTGATACTGATTGTGGACGGCCGGGGAAATATCCTGAGCAAGGAGTACAGAAGAACTCCGGGATATCAGCTCTACCTAGAGAAATTCTTGCTTAAGAATAAGGCTACTGTTACGGCTAAGACCAGGGACGGAAATGATGTGTCTGATTGGGATTCATTCATATTGGAGGTCTTCCGGCCTCTGCCCGATTTGCAGATTACAAAGACCGCACAGCCGGAATTTGCAATTCCCGGCAGTCTATTGAATTATACCATTACTTACGAAAACGCAGGTGGTTCCGATGCCCATGATGTTATGGTCAAGGAGACTTACGATAAGAACCTCACCTTCCTTAGCTCAGAGCCTTCACCAGATGCAAGCAGCACTAATCGATGGAGCCAGGGAGTCCTCAAGATGGGTGAGTCGGGAAGGATAAAAATCCAGGTCAAGCTAAATGCCCTTGCCGTTCCCGGATCGGAGATTAGCAATAAGGTAGAGATAACTGCCCGGGAAAACACTTCAGCAATCTGTATCATCAATACCACCGTGGCAAGGTCCGATTTGAATATTACCAAGATCGCTTCTGCAAATTTAGTGCGGCCAGGCAAGAACCTGAACTACACCATAATATTCCGAAATAATGGTTCAATTAAACAGATAAATGTTACGATTCATGATTGGCTCGACCCATATGTAGAGCTATTAAACGCAAGTATCCAAAGAGATCTCATATGGCGCCTGGGAGATTTGAATCCGGGCGAGGGCGGCATAATAACCGTGAATGTATTGGTAAAGAATGCGATTTTTGGGAACGCTTCGAGAATCACCAATCGATATAGAATAGATTCCTACCAGTTTGCCGGAAAGACAAAGGAATTGGTGACTCGTGTGATGAACGGCGGATTGAATATTACCAAGACTGCTTCCTCAGATTTCGTGCCGCTAGGCAGGGAACTTACCTATACCATAACTTATCGAAATGAGGATACTGTAAACCAGAGCAATGTGACGATTCATGATTGGCTGGATCAATACGTCGATCTTGTCAACGGCAGCCTGCAAAGAGATCTCATCTGGCGGCTGGGAGAATTGAAATCGGGCGATGAAGGCACAATAACCATAAGGGTAAGGACAAATGCAGATATCCCTGATCATGTTTCCCAAATCATCAACACATACAGAATAAATTCCACCCAGTTTGAAGGGAAAAATTCGTCGCTTAAGACGGATTTGGTTCATTCCCTCTGGATTCGAAAGAAGGCTGATAAGTGCACTTATAACGAGGAAGATAACATAACGTATACTATCGATTATGGAAATTCTGGAAACAGATCTGCCGATTTCGTGAATGTCACCGACCTTCTTCCAGAAGTGACTCTAATCAGTGTGTATCCGATTCCCAGTACTATAAGCGGCAATAATCTGACATGGAGAGTTGGAACATTAGGGGAAAATGAATCGAGAACCATCCAAATAGTTGCGAGGATCCCGAAAAAAGCGAAGGCGAATTATTATGAGACATCTCAGGTGCAAGGCGATGGTTATGCTTATGTTCGGAAAGGATTTTCCACTGAGGAGAAGAAGGAAGCCCTTATAAACAGAGCGAAGATATCCGGGTACTATAGAGAATACCCATTCAAAGTCAGCGCCAATTCATCGGTGACTGTTCTCGGCTCTCCCGGCACAAGTATATCCAGTCTGGAGCATGGAAGCGGCTACTACAAAGAAGATGCAAAGAGCAGCCTGCATCAAGAGAATAAGAGCATCAGCCTGGAGAAGAATCTTTTTGCCAAACACAGGAAGACTGCATTTCTCCTGCCAGGAAATCGAAGCCTTAATTATGATTCATTGTGGTCGGATAGGACTAGCGTTGAGAACAGAATAATGGGCGACAGCCTTCGCGAAAAATATCTATACGCAGATACTCTAAACCAGAACAGCACTTTTGTGGCGGATATGAACCAGACCGTTTACAGTTCTGAGGCAGATTTTGTGTCAGGCATGGCCCAGATAAGCTACGAAAAGCGCGTCCCCGAAGAAAGATATGCCGTCCAGGAGATCGATGAAAACTACCATGGGAGCTTCCGGATAGAAGAGTCCGTGGACTCATACGGCGAGAGCGTCACGTTCAGCAAATCGGGGATTGGCAAAGGATTTGTCTCCTCCGACAAATTGGTAAAAGGACTGCAAAGATCCTATGAATCTGGCAGCGGCTACTACTCCTCAGATGAAAAATCGGAACTTGGCTCCGTTGACAAGTATACAAAGATGCAATATGCACCTGTCAAGATCAAGGCAGGATCTCAAAACCTCAGCTATGCCAATTTATGGGATGAGGGGCTGCTGACCAAAGATAAGGAGAAGGGGGTTCTAATTAGCAAGAATATCCGTTATGCAACATCGGTGGATATGGAGTCCATGATGGAGAAATCCACGCTCTCCATTCTCGGTAAATTCAATGGCACTCTCGATATAAAAATGGAAAACGGGCCTCGCATCGGTCTTGATCAGAGTATTATCGGAAGCTTCCAGATAGATACGGCGATAGGCATCCATGACATGCCCAGGCATCTATACCCCCATGTGAATATTAGCAAGACAGCAGTCATGCTGGACGAAGATACGGTCCTCTTTTTAATCAACGTCAGCAACGACGGCAATAAGCTGCTCAAACCACTGAATATAACCGATTACCTTCCCGAAGGCTGCAGCTTCATCAACTCCAGCATCCGAGCGAAGACAAACGGCAGTATGGTCAATTGGACTATTCCTTCTCTTGATATCGGCAGAACGCTGACTATAAAGATGAGGGCCAAGATAGACGGAGAACGCGTATATTATACGAATACGGTAAGAGTCAGGGCGGTCTGCAAAGAGACCATAGTTGAGGCCAGGAACGCCACCACCTTTGAGGCCTACTATCAGCCTCTGCCCTGCTGTCTGGGAATAAATGACAGCGCGGATGCCGACAACAAGATCAATACAACCAGTCTATTTAACACTACTCCGACGGTTGGATACTGGGGTTCATGGAAGCCGGCCCCGTGTTTTGATATCTCCGGCAACATGACGGAATGCTCTGCGCAGTCGGAGGCCTATTATGATGAGATGGAAAAGGATGCGAGCCTGTGCAGCTGCGCATCCAATTACGAGGTGCCGTAAGCAGTCCTTTGTCCAGGAAATTTACTTATTTCCCGGACAAGGGGGCCTGCCGGAATTTTTGGTTTTTACTCCAAAGACCTCTGCTTGCTGCCCCTCTGGTGGTGGCGGTACATGATGCCCAGGGCGTCAGCAACCTGTTCGGGCGTGCCGAAGACGGGAATGCCGGCATTTTCCAGCTTGATTACATCAGTTTGAGCAAATTCCTTTCCGGCCACGCAGGCGATGATGGGCTTGCCCTTGTAATCGATATTCTTGAGAGCATCCACGTAGCTGCCTAAAATCTCAGCCTGCAATACAACGATAAAGCTGCCCACGTCCCGGCTGTCTACACCGATCTCAATGGTTCTTTTTACAGTCTCTGCATCCTGGCTGAATGTATAGTCCACAGGATTTGTGCCGCAGACATAATCAGGCAGCAGATCCTTTAGCCGCTCCAACAAGTGCGGCTCCAATTCGGAGAGACGCATGCCGTTGTCTGTGATGGCATCGGCAGCAATGACTCCCAGCGAGCCCGCGTAGGTTATTATGAATACACCTTCCTTCGTTGGCAGCGGCTGCTTGGATATGGCGCGGGCCAGGTTGAACATGTGCTCGTAATCGCGGGCTCGTATGATACCCGACTGGCGAAAGACGGAACTGAATATCTGGTCGTTGCCGGCCAAAGATGCTGTGTGGGATGCCACCGCCTTCTTTCCGGCGGCAGTTCGACCGGACTTGAGAACGACAACGGGCTTTTCCAGAGTGATGCGCCGGGCCACATCAATGAAACGCCGCCCGCCTTTCACAGACTCAAGATACATGCAGATGACATTGATATTCTCATCTTTGCTCACCGCTTCCAGAATATCTGTCTCGTTGATGTCCAGCTTGTTGCCAATGGTGGCGATTATGCCGAAATCCATAATATGGCGCAGACCCCAAAGCATACCGGCCGCGCAGACCCCTGCTTGAGAGACCAGGCCGATATTGCCCATGGATAAAGCGTCCACGATGCCGATGGATTGGACCATGCTGCAATGCGTGTTGATGATGCCGGAACAGTTGGGCCCGAGCAGCCGAACACCATACCGGTCTGCAATATCCTTCATGAGCAGCTCAATCTTCTTGCCGTCCTCTCCTAATTCTGCGAAGCCAGCCGACTCGACCACGATGTAGCGCACACCGCACTTGCAGCACTCCTCAACTACATCCGGGGTTATGCCAGCGGAGACTAGTATGATGGCCACGTCCACCGGTTCCAGCACGGCGCTGATGCAGGGATAGGCTTTGCAGCCGCAAATCGCATCCGCTTTGGGGTTGATGGGATAGAGCTTTCCTTTGAAATTATGGCTGACGAGATTGGTAAAGACGTTCCAGCCAAGCTTTCCCGGCGTGCCGGAGGCTCCGATAACGGCAATGCTCCTGGGGTAAAACAGGTCGTGCAGGTCCTGTTTCACGGCAACCTGCGGCGCAGGGCGCGGCTCTCCAAGAATTATGCGGGCGTCAACCACCATATAGCCATCCGGATAGAGGAATACGGGATTGAGATCCATCTCTGAGATGTCGGGATTCTTGATGACAAAGTCGGATATGGCCATCAAGAGTTTTTCCAGCGCCTCGATATCCGCCGATATGCCGCGATATCCGCGCAGCAGTGCATAGCCTTTGATCTCTTCGATCATATCTCTGGCATCGGAGGCAGAGATGGGAATGGAGCGGAAGGAGACATCCTTTAAGACCTCTACGAATACTCCGCCCAGACCAAACATCAATACCGGTCCGAAAGTTTCATCATTGGCCACGCCTACGATGGCTTCTACTCCCGAACGGGCCATCTTCTGCACGCAGATGCCCACGACCTCATTGTCTTGGAATGACGCAATGATCTCCTGGTAGGCTCTTCTCACATCATCTGCATCCCTTAAATCCAGCTTGACTCCGCCGGCATCAGTTTTATGGACTACGTCCGGGGAGAGCACCTTCATGGCCACGGGCGATGCCAGGGATTGGAATATCTCTACAGCTTCGTCCTCTGACCCGGCTACTCCGGTCCCTGTGGTAGTGATTCCCAGGCTTTCCAGAACGGCTTTGCTCTCATGCTCCATCAGGTAGGTCCGGCCGACTGCCAATGCCCTATCAATAACCTCTCGATATTGCTTTGTCATTTTGACCCCTAAATTAGCATATTCTCGATTGCAGCTATGCTTTTCCTAAAGCTGGATTTCATGCTTAAAAAGCTTGCCCGAACCGATGCTCTTATCTCAGATAAGTGCCTAACATTTTTGTATGGATAAGGAAATCGTCCAGGTAATCCTCGAA
>JBFYLJ010000136.1:0-14423 GCA_041305465.1 Methanothrix sp. | reverse complement strand
GCTATAAGATCAACAGCAGTGATGGTTATGGTTTAAGTGACTGGACCATCACCCTTTCGAATAGCAGCGGTGAGGTTGACACAGCCACGACCAACGCCACAGGCTACTACGAGTTCTGCGGTCTAATGCCCGGTTCGTATACCGTAACCGAGACGATCAAACCCGGCTGGATGCAGAAAATAGTACCACAACCAATCAGCCTGATCTGCTCAAACGTAACATACCAGAACTTCACGAACCTCAAGGTCAATGCGTCCATCAACATCAAGAAATATACCAACGGAGTGGACGCAGATGATCCAACAGGTCCCTACATACCGGCAGGCGATACTGTAACCTGGCGGTACAATGTAACGACTGAGTCGAATGTGCCCATCCACAATGTATTGGTTACAGATAACGTAACCGGTGTCGAACCAAAATATATCAGCGGTGACATCAATAACGACGGCAATTTGACCTCTGACGAGACCTGGATCTATGAGGCTAAAGGCATTGCTCTTCCAGGCCAGTACGCCAACATTGGCAACGTCACGGGATTGTCTCCGTCTCCTCTGAATCAGCCAGTTTGGGATGAGGATCCGAGCCATTACTTCGGCGAATCCGGTCCCATAAATATCAAGAAATATACCAATGGATCTGACGCAGATGAACCAACAGGTCCTTTCATACCGGTTGGTGAAAATGTAACCTGGCGGTACAATGTCACTACTACCTCGAATGTGCCGCTGCATAGCATAAATGTCACGGATTCTATACCGGGCGTCGAACCCAAATATGTAAGCGGTGACATCAATAACGACGGCAATTTGACTTCTGATGAGACCTGGATTTATGAGGCAAAAGG
Organism: Methanothrix sp.; assembly: GCA_041305465.1. Classification (GTDB taxonomy): domain Archaea; phylum Halobacteriota; class Methanosarcinia; order Methanotrichales; family Methanotrichaceae; genus Methanothrix. Next base: position 13,576 of record JBFYLJ010000136.1, on the reverse strand, counting down.
TATTGCCATTCCAGGCCAGTACGCTAACATCGGTTACGTAAAAGGAAAGACTCCCAGCAATAAGACTGTTACAGATGACGATCCGAGCCATTACTTCGGAGAATCTGGGGAGATTAAAATCAAGAAGTATACAAACGGAGAGGATGCAGATGAGCCGACCGGTCCCAGCATACCGCCAGGAGAAAATGTAACATGGAGATACGATGTCACAACGACATCAAATGTGTCTCTGAAAAACATTAGTGTTACAGATTCCATACCGGGCGTCGAACCCAAATATGTCAGTGGGGACATCAACGGGGACGGCATATTGACGAAAGATGAGATCTGGATTTATGAGGCTAGAGGTATTGCCATTCCAGGTCAGTATGCGAACATAGGCAATGTCACAGGAAGGACTAACACTCTGGAAAATAAGACTGTTACAGATGACGACCCGAGCCACTACTTCGGCGCTAACACATGCAACCTCACATTGATCAAGACTGTAGACAAGCCTGCAGCCCACATAGGCGAAGACATCACCTACAACATCGATCTCTTTGTCCCGTGTCCTGACTATCGTATTTGCTTTGACAACGTAACCCTATGGGATATTCTCCCCAAGGAAGTCGAGCTTGTTTCGGTCTACCCCGCACCATCATCGTCTTCATCCTCCAACCTGACCTGGGACGTTGGCACTCTATGCTCAGGCGAGCACTTTAAGATAACATTATTAGTGCGCGTTCCAATTGTGAATATCAACTACGATATGGCTCAGGGAGTTCAGGGTGTTGGCTTTGTCAATGTGCATAACGACTATGACACCCACCAGGGTCCGGAGTCGATAACTAACTGTGCCTACGCCAGAGCCAATTTTTCAGAGACTATATCGAGCTGTGCTTCCACCAAAATAGTTGATCCGGGAACGGAGCTGAAGAGGCGTGAGTTTGGCAGCGGCACATATGAGAGTGAGGAGCTGACCCGCATGCGTACCGAGAACAAGTCCATCCAGTCGGTCACAAACCTCTCAGCGGTGCACCAGCCTACCAGCTTCTCTCTGCCTCAGAACCGGTCGATAGAATACGTAACAAAATGGACTGAAAAGTCCAAGGGCATCAATACCATAACCGGTGCCACCATGAATGAGGAGTACACCTCTGCCAATAAGATCGATAAAGATAGATCCATAGAGCTGGACCGCAACGGCTCTACCATGAAGACCGAGGTCGAGTTCGAGGGCACTGGTCATATAGGAATTCTGAAGAAAGAAAATCCGGATTCTCATCCCAAGGTCAAACCCATTTACGAAGCGACAGAGGACTACGTGGGACGCTTCAATGTCTCTGAGATGGTGGATGAGTACGGAAAGAGTGTCAAGTCAGAAAAAGCAGTGACAGGCTACGGTTATGTGGACGTGGACAAGAGAGTTCGTGATAGCCAGAGGACTTACGAATCGGGAACGGGAACCTACAAGAGCGAAGAGCTGATCGATACGCCCACAAATTACATCGCCAAGGACATCAGCCTTGTGCACGGGCCGACCAACTACAGCTACTCTCCCACCTTCGGTGTCAGCCAAGACATCAAATGGACTGAAGGCATGTGGTCCAAGAGCGGCACACTGCGCGGCGGCGACATAATTGCAGGCAATAATTCCTGCGTCCTTCCTGTCGTAAGAACCAACTGCAATGATAGTGGATCTCCGGCAACTTACATCAGCGAGAGATATTCCTCACTGGACTATCTCAAGAAGGAGAGCATAGCCTCAGGTCTCAATGAAATGAAGACCAACGTTAGCTTCAGTGGTCAGGCAGACTATAAAGTAAAAGCAGCCGCAGCTAATGGCACTGACGGAATCGATAACGAAGAACGCTATGTAGGCCAGTACGACATCACCAGGAGAGTACGCATTGGAGGAGTCGCCAAGTACGACCGACCGCACATAACGGTCACGAAGGAAGGCAACTTTACAACTAAATGGTTTAACAAGACCAATGCCAAAGTTGCGGAGTACTTCATAACCATAACCAACGACGGCACGAGCTCTCTGGCCCCCATAAATGTCCGTGACCTCATTCCGTCTGGAACAGAGTACATAGGCTCATCAATCCGGCCATCAAGTATCTCCCATAGCGATGTGAGCTGGACTCTGCTTAACCTTGGCATAGGGAACTCGGTGACAATTGAGTTGACTCTGAATATAACCGATTATGCGCCCGACAATATTGTCAATCGGGTCATGGTTTGCGCAATGAAGGGAGATAGCTGCATCTCAGCCGCGGCTTACTCATCTCTTGAATCCGATTCGATGACCTGCTGTCCGCCTAAGGTATTCGTGGATAAAACAGCGAAATTAGATGCCCTTGATCCGACGCTGGTACATTACACCATTATGGTCAAGAACAATGCTAATAACATCATAGCTGCTACCTTGACCGATAAGCTTCCCACGGGCATGAGCCTGCTGCGAGCATCTCCTGAACCGAATGTGTATGGCGGTCTGCTTATGCAATGGGTCATTGCCGACCTGGCGCCGGGAGCAGTCGAGAGTGTTGAGTACGATGTAAGGGCGACTATGGATGGTTCCTACGTTAATGCCGTGCAGCTTGATGCTACTGCCGTAGATGGAACCGGTTACACTACGCAAGAAGCGGCGGCACGCATAGATATCGGAAGCACTGGAGTCGCATCGAAGACAACCAGATACGGAGGATGGCAGGTTCCTGACTGGAATATGACCTCGCCCGACGAGGGCATCACCATCGCACTATCGCCGGACGAGGATCTGGTCGAGTAGCATTGTGATTCCCTCCCGCAAGGGGGGGGTCTTCCTAATTAACCGTTTTTTTGGCATATCTGGGTGCCCCTCTTTTTTTATCGTACAATGTTGGTCTTTTCGAAAAAAGCATTACGACCAATAGTTCAACCCATATGTCAGTACTTCAAATGGATGATCTAAAATCATCCCATGAGCCGGGTCAGATTTTCCGGCGATTACTTTAATAAAGAAGCATTCCAAGGATTTGCCGAGGTATCGCATGTCATTTCAGATTGAGAAAATTCATGCTCGTGAGATCCTTGACTCACGAGGAAATCCGACGATAGAGGTTGATGTATACACATGTTGCGGTTTTGGTCGCGCCGACGTGCCATCAGGGGCGTCCACAGGCACGCATGAGGCTCTGGAGCTGCGTGATGGAGGTGACAGATATGGCGGCAAAGGCGTCCTGAAGGCAGTTAAGAATGTCAATGAGGTTATAGCTCCACAGCTGCTTGGTATGAATGCTTCCGCTCAACGGGAGATCGATGATTTCATGATCGAGATGGACGGCACGCCCAATAAATCCAATCTGGGTGCTAATGCCATTTTAGGCGTATCGATAGCTGTTGCCAAGGCAGCCGCATCCTCCGCTGAAATGCCTCTTTATAAATACCTGGGCGGTGTGAATACCTCTTGCCTTCCCATTCCTTCCTTCAACGTACTCAACGGTGGTCAGCATGCCGGCAACGACCTTTCTATCCAGGAGTTCATGATTCTGCCGACTGGAGCCAGGAAGTTTTCCGAAGGCCTGCGCATGGCTGTTGAGACCTATCATGCTCTCGGCAAGATCTTAAAGGGTAAGTACGGTGTAGGTGCAACCAATGTCGGCTATGAAGGTGGCTATGCCCCGCCCCTTGTCAAAACTCGCGATGCCCTCGATTCCATCATGAGCGCCCTTGATGTCAGCGGCTATGGTGATGAGATTAAGATCGGCCTGGATTCGGCTGCATCCAGCTTTTATATGGAAGGCGGCTACTCAGTGGACGGAAATCGCCTCACACCTGGAGAGCTGATCGATTACTATGTCGATCTGGTGAAGACCTATCCCATCGCCTTCCTGGAGGATCCTTTTGAGGAGGAGGCTTATGATGACTTTGCAAAACTTGCTGCCAGGCTGCCGGGCACAATAATCATTGGAGACGACCTTTATGTAACCAACATAAAGCGTCTGGAGAAGGGCATCAAGATGCATGCTGGCAATGCCCTGCTGCTTAAGCTCAACCAGATTGGATCCGTCTCTGAGGCCTTTGATGCGGCACGCATGGCCTTCCGGGCGGGCTGGAAGGTAATGGCTTCTCATCGTTCGGCAGAGACAGAGGACTCGGCTCTTGCCGATGTGGCTGTTGCTCTGGGATGCGAGTTGCTCAAGACCGGTGCACCAGCCCGATCCGAGAGGACGGCCAAGTATAACCAGCTCCTGCGTATTGAGGAGCAGCTCGATGATGCGGCTATATACGCCGCTATTTGATCTTTTTTTTGATTGAAAATCATCTATATCTCACTAGCCCGTCCCATCCTTCTCCTTGAAACTTCCCAAAAATCACCAAATCACCAATCCTGGCAGTCGCATTCCCTTCGAATAGATCCCCTCGCGATGCGAGATTTGTCCACTTGTCCCCGCATACCACTGACACACTCTTGGCGCCAGGAACTCTGATCCGGAACAAGTAGCTCGACCCGGCCACCAGTTTGCCCTCCAGTGGACTGAAGAGATAGGCCTCCGTCTTGCTGAACGCTTCAAAAGCCATTGGAAAACCGGTTCCCCCATCCGAGGATGCATTGATGCCGTATTCCAAAACAGAATCGTATTTTCCTGGATCATCTCTTCGCTTGGCATACGCCTTCAAAATATAACTTCCAGCGCCAGGAAACTGGGCATAAATATCATATCGCTCCCCATCTCTCTGGCAAAATGTATAGCCATCCCCTGCAGCCGCTCTGTCCACGTACTCCAGTTTTGCCATCATCAGCACATCCTGCGGTGCGAAGATGGAGAGGTTGAGCTGCTTATCTGCGTTTATCGTCCCATTCCTTTGCCCGAGCTTCAAGCCCAGATTAAAGAAGTCCGCTTCCAGATAGACCAGATTATGAAACTCCTCTTTTGAGAGAGGCGCATCGAGAAGCTGCCACTGCTCTTTTTCCGGGAAGTGGCTGAAGATGAATTGGGAGGGCGGCGTCATAAAATAATGATCATCGAATTTGCGCACATACTTGCCGTCTCCGCTTACGTACCCGGCTCCCCAGGTGGAGTCAATCAGATACCAGGAGCCGTTTATCTTAACGGCATTCCAGGCATGATTGAAGGGACCGGTGAAGTTCTTGCCTGGCACATATCCGTACCCCTTTCCGTAGCCACTGATCCTCATTGCCTGAAGGCCCGCTTCTCCGGCTAAAGAGAGAAATAGGTCTGAATAGCCGTAGCAGATCGATTTTCTGCTTTTTAGGACATCCTCGGATATCGTAGCCCCGATGCCTCCATTGAAAAAGACCTCAACGTTGTAGTCGATGTTTTCTGTGATCCAGCGAAAGATGGCTCGTGCCTTCTCGCGATCATTTTTTGACGGCTCGATCAAGTAGGCAGCCAGGCTTTGCACCGAAGATTCGGCAGAAGAAGGCGCATTCAGAGCGTGACGGTCGATTTCCTCATAACTATAATTCAGGGAGGTACTAAAATCATTGGGAGCAATAGCCTCCATTTCATCTTCTGCAGTGGCCATCACGGCAAATAGCCGCAGCATTAGAAAAAATAGAATAATTATTATTCTCATTGACATCTTTTCTGGACTCCTTAACCTCATCCAGCAGGTTTTCATGGGCATCTAGTGTCTCTCTTTGCAGATCGACCATTGCATCCATCTTTCTTCCATGATTATCATTTAAATAGTATTGCAAATGCCCTCCGCATCTTCACAGCACTATCTCCATCATGTCATGGCCCAGCGGCCATTGCTTGAGTGCAATTTCGTGTGGCGGATAAAGGTGGCTCAGATGCGTGAGCAGTAGCTGTTTTGCCCCCAAGCGCTCTCCTAAAGCTATGGCCTCATCTGCCGTCATGTGCTTGCTGATAGTGTAACCGGGCGGGGTGATGGCATCTGCCAGCATTAAATCTGCATCCTTCATCAACTCAAGGCTTTGTTCCGGAAGCTCCATCTTGGTGTCGCTGGTGATCACCACCACTTTATTGCCATCGTCAATGCGCACGCCTACGGTCTGTGTGGGCGGGTGGTTGACTGGAAAGAGGGTGAACTGCATACCTGCAATATCGAAGGGCTGACAGGCAATAGCATCATGGCGCACAGGATTGAGGAAATAGAGATAGTTTAAGATATAGTCCATGGTCTTCTTGAGAGCATAGACATCCACATGACTTTGCACCCGATGAAAATCCCCAAAGCCGGCATAGTGATCATAGTGAGCATGCGTCCAGATAACGCCGTCTACAATGGATATATCCTTCTTTAAAAGCTGCCAGCGTAGATCCGGACTGCTGTCCACCAAAACCCGGCCTTCATCCTCATCCGATTCGATGAGGACTGAGAATCTCATCCTGCGACTCCTGCCCCCACGCAGAGCATCCATGCAGGCCGGACATTTGCATCCTATCTTGGGCGTGCCAATGGCATCACCCGTGCCCAAGAGCGTTACCTTCATGCACTCCTCATAGTCCTTATCATATTACTCATGCGCTAACGCTCCGCTTGTAATCAGAGATCCTGCGCCGAAACTCCTCAATGGATCTATCGAGATCTTCCTGGCTTAAATGTCTGCGATCTTCCAGGAGCGCATTGAGCACAGCTTCCCTGATGACCAACCTAAGATCCGAGCCCGAATAGCCTTCCGTCATCTCTGCGAGCTTGGCAGTATCGACATCTGCATCAATGCGGGATATTACATTGTCCAGGATCATGCGCCTCATATCCTTGTCCGGCAGGGGGAAGTTCAATACTTTGTCAAACCTCCTCCAGGCCGCGTAATCCAAGAGCTGGGGGTGGTTGGTGGCCGCCAGGAGCAAAACGCCATGTTCCACCAGGCTGATCTCATCAATAGCTTTCAGGAGCGAGTTGACGGCCCTCTTCATGGCGCCGTGCTCATCTGAGGTCCTGGTCTTGGCTACAAAATCGAACTCATCAATGAGCAGTATGCATGGGGATAGCCTCTTGGCCAGCTCAAAGACCTTGTCTATGTTCTTAGAGGTCTCTCCTAAATACTGGCTGGTGATCATGGAGAGGCGAACTTCCACAATGGGTAGGGAAAACCAATTGGAAAGAGCGCGGGCGGTAGAGGTCTTGCCGGTTCCCGGCGGGCCGACGAAAAGAAGCTTGCCGATCTCATAAAGCCCGATTTCTCGCAGATATTGCCGGTTTTTCAGAGCCTTGCCCATCTTTTCTATCTCAGATTTCTGATCATCGGTCAAGATCAGACCCGAAATTCTGTCCCTTACATCCTCAGGGGCCTTGATGTAGGCCAGTTTGAGAAGATCTTCTGCCTCCTTGGAATCCTTGCAAAGATCCTTAATCTTGGCGTCGATCCATTCCCGGTCGGCTGATAGAGGTTTATTGGAATTTCTCGCCTGGGCATAGCTCACATCCAGAGAATCATAGTTCTCATAGAAGTATGCCAATGTGGGATTCGATCTGATCCTGGCCAGGTCCTTTTGATTAGCGAACCATTTGGCTGCCACATCAAATACGGTCAGCCGGAGCTGAGAGCCAAACTCCTCAAAAGCCACAAATGTCAGATCTTTTACAACCGCTTTGATGTTATCAATGCCATAAATCTTCTGTGCATCTGCGCTGGTTACATAAATCGGCCTCTTGACGCTCTTAGTCTGCACATCGAAGTAATGCTTGCGAATATTGGGAGGCAGGTCGTCTTCAATCAAATTCTCTGTGCGGTTATAAATATCAGCAGTTAGCAGCAGCTCTGCAACATCAATAGCACCAAACTTCTCCAAGCCATTCTCTGTGCCCATCTTTAAAGCTCCATGGAACTGAACTAAACTAGTGGCCTATAAAAAGAGATAAAGCTTTCCATTCGTTAAGTCTCATGGTTATTGATAGCTGCCTGGCAGGCAGTCAGGAGAAAGCCGTAGTGTGTGGGTCCGATAATCACGCCTATGATTCCTGCTACGAATATGGGAGTGGTGTACGCGAGCAATGCTATTCCCTTTAAAATGGTTAGCCTCGACACTTCACATTAGATTGATGATGAGGCTTCCACAGACCGTCAACAGCACATTAGCGAAAGCGTATGGGGCGGCATAGCCCAATACCGCTAGAGGGCTGTCGGCTTCCTCAATGATCACATTGAGCGAGGCTGTACAGTTATGCGTCCCGGTCGCCGCTCCGAAGAGCAGGATTGGGTTCATCTTCAGAATCTTTAGCCCTACGAAGAGGACGACGATGAGGGGCAGCGTTGTTACCAGGACACCACCGATGAACACTGGAAGGCCTATCGTTTTTAGTGCATGCAGAGCCTGAGGGCCGGCAGAGACGCCGACACAAGCTACGAAGAGGTTTAAGCCGAGGTCACTCAAGATCCACTGCGCTCCTCCGGGTATCTGGCCGAAAGTCGGGTGCATCATCCTCAACCATCTACATAGAAGCCCAGACACGAGGACCCCGCCTCCGACGCCCAAGGTTACCGGTATGCCGAAGACTGGGATGACTATGAGCCCCAGAAGCGTGCCGACGATGCAGCCGACAGCGACGGTGGCAAGATCGGTGACCTGGGTCGGACGTTCTGCATATCCTAAGAACTTGACTGTCCTTTCGATGTCCTCTTTTGCGCCCGTGAGCGTGAGGATGTCGCATTTGTGAATGACCGTTCCCGGCAGGATAGGTAGATCGTGCCCCTGCCTGGACGCCTTGCGCAGGAAGATCCCGTGCGCCAACTTTGATCTGCCCAGCTCGCCGAGTGTTCTGCCTGCCACATCTTTATTGAGGACGCACACGTCCATCATCTCTCCGGTGATGTCCACAATAGAAGCTCGATCGACCTCTGGCCCTATCAATTCGTCCGCATGGGGCAACTGGGAGGTCTGGCCTAGCACCAGGAGAGTATCCTCGCGTGCCACGATCGTTTCTGGAGTAGTTTCTACGACATTGTTGCCGCTTTTAATCCTATCTATAGCTACTCTCGCAGGGAAGAGTGCTTCGATCTGTGAGACACTTTTGCCTATGACGGCGCCGTTAAGAGCCGTGCAGGCTCTCATATCGAGCCGGCTCGTCCACGAGAAGAGCTCTGGGCTATTTTCGCCAGATGCTGCGCCGCCCATATGCTTTTCAAGCTTTCGTGCTTCCTCCAACAGGTCTATCCTCAGCAAGGATGGCGCCAGTTTCAAAAGGAGGATCGTGCCTGCGGTGCCGAAAATATAGGTTATGGCGTATGCAATGGCCAGATTAGAGTCGAGCATGCTCTTCGCGCCGGTAGAGATCGCCAGATGCCCGATGGCTTCACTTGCAGTGCCGAGCGCGGCGGAGGTCGTCATCGCTCCGGCGAAGCATCCCGGCGGCAGTGCCTTTATCGAGATGCATGAGCTTGCCGAGCAGCAGCGTCATTGTTATCGCAGTGATGGCTACTGCAATTGTCAGCCAAAGATAATTGATCCCATCCTTCTTGAGCGATCCAAAGAACTGCGGCCCGACCTTATAGCCGACGGCGAAGATGAAGAGCGCAAAGCTAATGTTCTTCACAAGAGCGGGAACCTCTATGCCCACCTGGCCCACGACGATCGCCACCAGGAGTATTGACGCCGTGGAGCCGAGCGTAAATCCGAATATATTGAGCCTCTTGCCGACGAAGTATCCAATGGCGAGCGCAAGAAAGAGAACCACCTGGGGATTAGCGCGCATTATCTCGGCGATATCTTGCAACATTGAGTCCTCCTATCCCTTCGACGCCTTCCATGTATTGTAATAATCATCGAGCAGACTCGAGATCCCCCGGCCGATCGAATCGTAGGCGCTGTCAGGAAGGTTCGCCAGGGAGACGCGTACCGACATGTTCGGGGCATCAAACCCACCGCCGTCCATCAGCACGATCGATTTCTCGTCTGCCAGCCGCCATACAAAGTCGATGGGCTCGTAGCTCTTTACATGAAATTCAGCGAAGGCGCCGCTGTAACGCGTTCTGGCGAGTACGGGTATGTCGATCGTCGTATAGTAGTGCGCGTCGTTAGGCGTTCTTTGGATGCGGTATGCCGACGGCGGCATAAAGCGCCTTGAAGCGCAAGGCGACGATGTCCTGCGCCATTCTCTTGTAAGTGCCCTTCGTGTCAACAAGGCAATGCAGCGAGAAGAATACCATCATTACCTGCTGAGGCGTTGAGAGGCCTGCAGTGTGATGGAGCGCAACCAAACGGGAGTCTGCGACCATGCGGTCTATAACCTTCATGTGGTCCGGGTCGAGTTCGACGGTGCAATAACGGGCGTGAAGTTCTTCTTTGTCAGCAGCCGGTAGCGAAGCGATATGCTTGTCTAATATATTATCCTGATGTATCCCTATAACGCCGAGGCGCCATCCCGTCGCCCCGAAATATTTCGAGAACGAATAGACGAGGATGGTGTTGTGGGGGGCCGCCGCCGCCAGAGACTTGAATCCATCGACGAATGTGCCATAGACGTCGTCGGTGATGATGATGAGGTCCTTCCTGCGCGTCTTGACTAGCTCAGTGATCCTGTCAAGCGATTTCTGCTGCATGCTCACCGACGTCGGATTGGAAGGATTGACGAGGAAGAAGGCCTTGACAGCCGGATCGGCGAGTTTTTCTATCTCCGAGTCAGGGTACTGCCAGTTTGAATTCTCGTCCTGCATCACATCGAGTTCAACGAGCTCATAATCATTAAGCCTCGGTATCTCGATATAAGGGGTGAATATCGGAGTGCCTAGCGCTATCTTGTCGCCTTTATGGAGGATCTTATTCTCTGAGAGCGTCGTTGAGATGTAGTCCATTGCCGCGGTGCCGCCCTCCGTTGCAAAGAGGTCGAATTTCCCGATGGCCGGATTGCCGCCGAGCATCTCTTGGTCGATTTATTTGTGGACGATCTGTTCGCAGATCGTGAGCATTCTGTCTGGGGTAGGGTAATGGTCACCGAGGATGGCATCGACCATCTCATTGAGGAATTCGTCGCCGTCGATGTTGAGCATCACGCAGACATAGTCGATTATGTCTTCCAGGAATTGGATGCCAGCCTTGCTGGAATGAGCAGCTAGATATGTCTTAAATCGTTGAGTGATCCCCTCTTTCTGGGCAACGCCACCAAGACCTGGGCGGTGCTCAGAGCGCTGTGATTCCTCAAGGGCGAAGAGACCAAATTGGAAAAATCCTTCACGGGGAACGGTGGCCACTCAGTTTGGGTTTCCTCTGCCGGCATTGAGCATGATTCGCTCGCGATTTGTCTGGGCCATGCTAATGAGTTTGTTCTTGAGCTGAAAAGGGCTGAGGCCTTTGTAACCCTCCTCTTCTACGTAGCGCTGTATATATGTCATGTTCTAAGTCATTTTATAAATTATTATTGCCTTCTTAGGGATGAATCAACGATGCGCCTTGCGATAGAAAGTTTAATGTCTCAACAATTTTCTATATGTTGTATGATTATTGTCATGCAATAAATCAAAACTAAGGAGAAGAGAATAATTATGGGAGTCATGTTTCAAGCGTTTTACTGGGATTGCCCCATTGTGGAATCCTGCGAACATGAGTGGTGGGCGAAGATAAAGAAACAGATCCCTGTGCTGCAAAAAGCTGGGTTCACGGCCCTCTGGCTGCCACCTGTCAGCAAAGCAGCCTCATGGAAATCGATGGGTTACGATCCTTATGATTACTACGACATCGGCAACCTCGATCAGAAAGGTGGTAAACCGACATGGTTCGGTTCCAAGGCAGATCTGCTTGATCTGATTGAGACTTGCCACAATCATGGGATTCTGGTCTACGCTGATATGGTCTTCAACCACAATAGCGGGGGAGATGTCGAGGAAGAGAGTCCCATAGATTCCAAGAATCGTTGGACCCAATTTCGACCTGAGAGCGGACAATTTTATCGTGATTGGTCCTACTTTCATCCCAGTCTCTATGAACAGTGGGATAATGCAATGTTCGGTGAGATGCCCGACCTGTGCCATCGCAATCCTCTCGTTTATACGGAATTGATCAAGTATGCGAAATGGCTATTGGAGACCATCGAATTTGATGGTTTCCGCTACGATATGGTGAAGGGTTATGGTGGCTGGATGATCCGGGCCATCCAGGAATTGCGCGCTCTGCGTGACGGGAAGGTCTTCAAGCCCTACGGTGTCGGGGAGTGTTGGGATACCGATCGCGTCATTGAGGACTGGCTTAGTGAAGCTAACGCATGGTCCGACAATTTAGTTGGTGCTTTTGACTTTCCGCTGCGCGATCGCCTCCATAGCTTATGCGAAAGCTACGGATTCAGTCTGCACAACCTCGTACCGCAACCAGGACAACTCATGTTTGATCGTCCTCGGGAAACCGTCACTTTTGTTGAGAATCATGATGTTGCAAGAGACAAACCCATCATCCACGACAAACTGCTCGCCTATGCCTACATCCTCACCCACGAAGGCTATCCTTGTGTCTTCTGGCAGGATTACTTCAACTGGAACCTCGCACAAGAAGATAATCACAGCGGCATCGTCGCTCTGGTTCGGGTTCATGAAAAATATGCTGGCGGTGCCACGCGCATCCTTTACGTGGACGATGATCTGTATGTGATGCAGCGAGATGGAAATGGTGATCAACGAGGATTGGTTTTCGTGTTGAACAACCGCAGCACCTGGAATGGCGCATGGGTCCAAACCAGATGGACCGACACACATCTCTCTTTGGATGCCTGGTGGGGAAGCTTTGATAATGGGATTCCGGCAGACAAGTGGACCAACGGTGGCGGCTGGACTGAACTCTGGGCGCCAGCGCGAGGCTATGCCGTGTATATCCCTCAGTAATCCAAAACAATGGATTCAATTTCGGAGCGCCGAATGATTCGAAAACTGCAGGAGGATGATCGTGCAAGATCCTGGGCTGAGAATGTGACGCCGCATGTTGTATCCAGCAACAGTCTCGTCCGGTCCCTAGCTCTTCTGGCTATGCTTTCAAATGAGTGCTTTGGTCAGAATCATCGAACTTAATCTTCTTTTCAGTCTGGAAAGACCCCGAATAGATCTGCTCACTTCTATTCATATTGATTGACCAGCCTCGCATGTTCTTTATATCCCAGAGCCCCTCAAACGCAAGTGCTGTCTCATAACGCATTGTATTATTGAAACGGTTGACCGACCTGATTATATTGCTTTCACTTTTGTCAACATGGCTCATATTAAACCTCTCGCTCACACTGGCGCCGATGCCTTTTTCGAATAGCAGTAGTTTCGTGCTCTTGCTATTCTTGAGTTGTCCTCCAGCAAAGACCAGATCGGATTTATGGGAGAAATCGACCTCTCTGCCAATCTTATTCATGTTTCGCAGAGATTCTAGGTTAATTGATCCATATCCTTTCATCCATCCTTTGGAATTCACGGCATAATCGTGAAATGATCCTTTGATGGAAACCTCTCCTGAGCCACTTACTGTTGATGATTCATCAAAGAAAAATCCTTTGTCTGAAAGAGGATTTTCATTTATGGGGTGCCTTGGGCCATAGCCTGGGGCAAAATAGTGAATCTGGCCGTTATCTGTCGCTTCAACACTGCAAGAGAACCCCGCTGCCAAAGCTAATGCAATAGCTGCCATGACAATCAGACCGAGCAAATTCC
>JBFYLJ010000135.1:0-7601 GCA_041305465.1 Methanothrix sp. | reverse complement strand
GGTCTACTGAGGTCTCTCGACGGGGAGATCGTTGATGATCCGTTGGAGCACTGAAATGAGCTGTTATCAGCCACCTATTTCCGGCTGTACACACTTCAGTATCGGAGATACCCGTCGATCGTGAGTTCGAATCTCACCAGCCCCACCTTTTTATTTTATCACCTCTATTTTCGCTTTCCACAGTGTTTAAATATCCTCTGCACGATCTCTTTTTGGGTGCCGAGATGTATAGGGATATCCTCACCATGTGCTGGTCAATCAAAGAGGTTAATAAGAACCTCGCCGACAGGAAGTCTACATCCGACTTCTCAGTAAGATATCTAAAAAATGCCTGCTCAGTTCTGGCGCAGATGATGCGGAATATGGGCAAAACCATGCCCGATGAGGTCATCAATGTTGTCGATAAGATGGGCGGGAAGAAGAGCATTTCACTGCATGAGATGGCAGATATGCTTTATGACCCTAGAAAGATTGTGGAATTAAATTTGATTGACAATATTAGCCGATGGGCAAAAGCTCGTATCGCCGCCTGACTATCAGAACGAACGGAATAGCAGGAAGCGTTTTTTTCTTAAGATATTTTTGTGCGCCTCAGAACTCATAGGGCTCATCATGGCATCAGAGCATGCTGTATCATCATAGGCGTCGCTATTCGGGCTAGGTGCCCTGTTTTCCAGCAAGATATCAGCTTTTATCAATCTATCCATGGGACTGGGGTTTAGGAAAAGTTTGATCCGATAAGCACTCCTTGGGCGTTGGAATATGGTGCGATTAGGCGTGCACGTTTCCGTTGCAGGGGGCGTGGATAAGGCAGTATATCGTGCTCGCGAAAAAGGCTGTGATGCATTTCAGATCTTTTCCTCCAATCCGCGTAAATGGAGGACAAATCCCATTCACTGCGAATCAGCAGAGCGATTTGTTGCCCTGCAAAGGCAGTTTGGCATCTTTCCGGCAGTGGACCACATGCCCTATCTGCCCAATCTCGCCTCAGTAAACGATGAGGTTTATGCCAAGTCGGTTTGGTCCCTCGCGAAGGAGCTGGAGCGATGCCAAGCTTTAGGTATACCTTACCTTGTAACTCATATGGGAAGTCACATGGGCAAAGGTCGAGAGAGTGGGCTTGCCAGGATTACAGGTGCATTGCAGACTGTCTTTTCGAAGTGCGAGAGCGATACCATTCTGCTCTTGGAGAACAGCGCCGGTACAAAAAATAGCATGAGCAGCACTTTTTCAGATATTGCCGCCGTCTTAGAATCCCTGCCGACCAATCGTCATCGTTTGGGTGTGTGCCTGGACACTTGCCATCTTCATGCCGCAGGATATGATTTACGTACCTCTTCCGCTCTGCAGGCGACGCTGGATCAGTTTGAGGATTGCATTGGACTTGATAAGCTTATGCTAATTCATCTCAACGATTGCAGGGGTGCTATCGGGTCTCATCTGGATCGGCATGAGCATATCGGCCTGGGGCAAATAGGTGAAGAAGGCTTTCGCGCCATTCTTTGCCATCCAACTCTTGCTGGTCTGGCCATGATCCTGGAGACGCCAGTGGATGCTCGCCGAGATGATGGTGGGAATCTGGAAGTAGCGAGGCGTCTCGCCTCAAGGATAAAATAGCTTCTCGATGACCAACATCAAAGCGTTATTGGAGATGGGCTTGACCAGGTAGCTGCCCGCTCCTAGATCGTAGCTCTTCTGGATATCTTGGTCCTCATTCGACCCGGTAAGAATGACCACGGGTATATCCTGAAGATTATCATCTTTCTTTATGCGGGTGAGAAGATCTATGCCGCTGATATCGGGCAGATTGATATCCAGCAAGATAAGTTGGGGCAAATCTGCTTTACTCCTATTTTGCAGAACTGCAAGGGCTTCTTTACCGCTGGTGGCAATAATTAGATTATTATTCAGCTTATTGTGCAATAATACGCGCTTTGTTACGGCTGCGTCCTCAAAATTGTCCTCAACCAGCAGTATCCTTATTTCTAAGTTCATAGATTCACCTGGAGCTCTTAGCTCGCTTTTCCCAGTTAACATCATTACGGCCATGGAGTCGTTGCAACTACCCACAAAAATAGTTTTCCCACTGAGCGGAATCTCTCACTCTTATCGACTCTCCTTCCGATCAATCCTGTATCTCAATCCTGTGCATGCAACCATCGTTGTTCAAATTCATTATATTCTATGAACTCAAGAATATTTAACATCTGCAGTAGTACTGATTTTCAATATGGGGTGCGTCTTTGATCGAGTATGATCATCGTTCATTCTTATCTTTATTTTGAGTGAGATGAATCCTCTTAGGTTTTATCCTCCAGGCATCTTTTTACGCGCCCGCTGGTGAGAAGGGCAACCCGGCTCAGGGGCACGTCTGCCTCCAGATCGTAGCCCAGGGCCTCGCCTAAGGTGCGGGCAAAGTCCAGGATCTCCCAGTGCTGCGGCATGGCCTCTCTTGCCAGGCGGTCTCTGGAGCGACCCAGGTGCATATAAGATTTGACCTCCACAAAGTCAGGCTCGGCTCTCGTGATGAGGCGAGCGTAGTCCTCAGGCCTTTTCATATTCAGCCCCCTGACCATAGTGAGGCGAATTACGCTTCTGCAGCGATGCTGCTTGATTATCTCCAGGCTCTCCTGGATTCTCTGCCAGAACGCGGCCGTTGGCCGACAGACGCGGTTGTACATTTGCTCATCGGGTGCATTGAGGCTCAAGTAGAGCTGCGTTGGCTGCAGCTTTGCCAGGACATCAGGATTTGTGGCGTTGCTCACCACAAACGAGGTCATGCCTCTATTGCGAATCAGATCGAGTAGCTCTTTTAGATAAGGATAAAGAGTCGGCTCGCCCATGAGGGAGAGGGCCACATGCCTGGGCTCGCGCGCCTCAGCGAGCCTTGCCGGATCAGTGGTCTTGGCTCCGCCGTAGCCGGAGAGAAACTTCTTCTGGCCGCGCAGGATGCCTTCCAATAGCTCCTCCGGCTCCATTGGTGCAGCTTTCGGCACTGGATCATCTATCGGTCTCCAGCAGTGCAGGCATTGGTGGTTGCACTCCAGGGTGGGCGTCATCTGTACGCAGCGATGACTGGATATGCCGTAGAAGTGGTGCTTGTAGCACTGCTCGCCGCCCCGCATGGCTCGGCCCAGCCACAGGCAGGGCTTGACGGCTCCGCCACCCACCAGGTGGTAGCCCTGGTGGATGAGGGTCTGAATAGCTTGATTTTCAGGTTGCATTGCGAGTAAAAAAAGAATATTCGCAGATATATAGCTAGTGTATCCGGATGTTGTGCCTTTCCTATATAGCAAAGAATATGATCCAAAAGTCCCAAAGGCGCTATCAGATGCTCCGGCGATCTCTTGCATTGATGGGCGTTCTAGCCATTGTGGCCGTTTCCACTTCCTGCGCACAGCAAGCAATCCCTGCCCAAGAGGTAATCGCGAAATTAGCAGGCAACGAGCCTGTTTATTATGATGGCGTTGCCATCTCTGGCGATCTGGATCTTAGCTGCCTTCCCGCGGCCCGGGTTTCCGATTCTTTCGCTCTTACGAACTCATCCATTGCCAACGTCTCTTTTTCTGGCATCACCTTTGAGAAGGACGCCGTCTTCTGGGGCAGCACCTTCGCCAATGCCAGCTTTGAAAAAGCCAGCTTTCTGGGCCAGGCAGACTTCGCGAACACCAGCTTTGCCAACACCAGCTTTTTATCAGCCTCCTTCGAGAAGCCTGCTATTTTTAATGGCGCACTCTTTGGGGATAACGTGAGCTTTGAGGATGCACTCTTCGCCAAAGACGCCTTCTTTAGCGAGGCCATCTTCATGGGCAATGCAAATTTCAATTACTCCGATTTCGCCTCTTACACTTATTTCCCAGCCGCTCAGTTCCTCGGCGATGCTCTCTTCTCTGACGTCGATTTCTCAGGGTCCCTGGACTTTTCAGCGGCATCATTCGCCGGGCGGGCCAACTTCTTCCAGTCCCGCTTTAGCAGTGCCGCTTTTTCCAATGCAGTATTTTCCGGCCCACTCCACTTCGGCCTGGCCAGCTTCTCCGGCCTCTCCTCCTTTGGCGAGACTGTCTTTGCGAAAGAGGTGAATTTTAATCTGGCCCGCTTTTCCCAGGCTGCCTATTTCTCAGGAGCAAAGTTTCAGGGGCTTGCCCTCTTCGGCCTGACCAAATTCGATGATATCACCAGCTTTCAGAGCGCAAGGTTTTATGATGATATTAACTTCAAAGGTGGCTCTATCTCCACCATACTCTTGGATAAGGCTTGGTTTGCCGGGAATTCTCGCATTATCTTGAACGACACCGACTTTGCTCGCTTCAAGGCCCACTGGAATGAGATAGAGACGCATGTGGTCTGGAATCCGGGTGCCTATCTGGCGCTTGTGAATAATTACCACGGCCTGGGCTGGTCGGCAGACGAAGACGACTGCTACTACCAATATCGAAAGATTGATCAAGGTCATAAGAGATGGGGCTGGTCCAAGGTCATCGATATTTTGGCCTGGCTATCTTGTGGTTATGGCGTGAAGCCCGGCTATGCCGGTGTATGGTCGCTTATCACCATCTTTCTCTTCAGCCTGGTTTTTTGGAAGGGAGACGGCATCAAGAAATCTGCCAAGCCTCTGCATGAGCCGGCGGAAAAGTATGCGGTGCCGGGACCTGTTACCTTACGTAACGCCCTCTTCTTCAGCACCATGATCTTCATATCTCGAGGGCCTAATGAATTTCTGCCCGTAGGCAAGAACAGATATTACGTCATCCTGGAAGGAATTTTGGGCTGGTTGCTGCTGGCACTCTTCCTGGTGACCTTGGGCAGAGTCATGATACGGTAATGCATGATATAGTTGATCTGCGCGGCGCGAAAGTAATGAATGGTGTACGATTCTCCCCGCCCCCTAAAGCAGGCAGATATTCTCTACCCTTACCCAACGCTATAAATCCTGGGCCGTCTTTTTATGAGACCATTGATAGCAATCTCGATTACAGTCTCCAGACGGCACATGCAGCATTTAGCATTATTGCTGCTCCTCTTGATTGGCGAGGCTTTGTCAGAAGAGAGCGGACTTGACGGCGCATCGTCTGCCTCACCGGCCATTGCGGCCCAGGATATCCTGGCCCAAATGAGATCAGGCGAGCCTTTGGACTATAACAATGTAACCATCATCGGTAAACTGGATATGGGACCAGGAGTTGAGCCCGTCAAGCAATCAGTAAGAATTACCAACTCTCGCTTCCAGGGACCGGTGAGAATTGAAGGCGTTACCTTCGATGAATTTCTGGATCTACGGGGATGTATCTTTCAAGATGATGTCAGCTTTATCAAATCAAAGTTTCTGGGAGATGCTAAATTCGCCGGCGCAAAATTCCAGAAACAGGCCGACTTTGCAGAGACCGATTTTCAGGGAGCGGCATCCTTTATCAGCACATCTTTTCAAAGTGACAGCAGCTTTAGCAGCGCCCAGTTCGATGGAGATGCCGTATTCCTGGACTCGCGCTTTGCAAGTGACGTCGATTTTAATTATGCTAAGTTCCTGCGTTCCGGATCTTTTTTGAATACAAACTTCGAAGATGTAAGCTTCTTTGAGACTCAGTTCGCCGGGCAGGTCACATTTCGATCAGCCCAGTTTAGAGGCAATGCCACATTTGCTGCCACCCGTTTCGAGAGCGATGTGCTCTTTCGTGCGGCTCGCTTCTGGAATGGAAGCACCTTTGGCCTGTCCAGCTTTGGGGGACTGGCGGACTATGGCAATGTCGACTTCAATAAGACTGCCTTCTTTGGGGGAGTCAAATTGACAGACCTGGCCTATTTCGCCAATGCCAGGTTTAATGGGGATTTGATCTTGGAGGGAGCGAGGCTGTACAGCATGCAACTGGACAATGCCACCTTTCGTGAGAGTTCAAAGATTAACCTGAACAGCACAGACTTTTCCAAGTTCGTGGTCCATTGGAGCACACTACAGAACCGTATGGTCTACAATGGGGCTGCTTACCTGGCATTGGTAAAGAACTACAAGAGCCTGGAGTGGTTTGATGAAGCCGATGAATGTTACTATCAATACCGCCGGATAGGTCAGGACCAGGCAGCATGGGGCTGGGGCAAACTCTCCGACATAATCTCCTGGCTTTCTTGCGGATACGGAGTTCGTGTGAGCTACACGGCTTTTTGGTGTCTTTTTACCATTCTCATCTTTGGATTGATATTTTGGGCGGGAAAGGGCATGAACAAATTCGAGATAGAAGGCATGGAACTTCCCGGAGACCCGCGGCTGCGGCCCAGCAAGCGCGTCTCTTTCACCGACGCTCTCTATTTCAGCATTGCAATGTTTACCACCTCGCAAGCGCCAGTCAATACCTATCCAGTGGGTGTTTACAAGCATCTGGCCATGGCGGAAGGGATCTTGGGCTGGTTCTTCCTGGGCCTCTTCGTGGTTGTCCTGAGCGCTGTGCTCATTCGCTAAATGAAGCGACAACACCCTGCGGATAAGGGCTGATAATCGAAAAACCGGTGTGCAAGCCAATCCGGAAAGGTTGATATATGTGTTGGTTATACGAGAAAGCCGGAAAGGGCGCGTGGCCTAGTCTGGACAAGGCGGCAGCCTCCTAAGCTGTAGATCGGGGGTTCGAATCCCCCCGCGCCCGCTTGGATTTTTGAACCTTTTGTTGTTTGCTGCTGCCAACTTTAGAAAAAGAAATGGTTAGTGGTTTAGGGCACAATCTTGGAGATGGCCAGCTCCAAGATGTCCTCGGCACCCGATTTTTTCAGTTGGGGTATTAGCAGGTTGACAGTGGATCTGTCCACCACAGTCTCAACAGCGTAGTAGCCTGAGTTGTAGAGTTTGGAGATGGTGGGATTCTTCATGCTGGGAAGCATGGATATCAGATTTGCGATCGATTCCTCCGGCACATTCATCTTGAGCAAAACCTTTCCTCTCGCTTTTATGACTGCCGAGAGAAGAGTTTGCACGGCAACGATCTCCTCGTGCTTCTCAGGGTCTGCCCAGCTCTTCTTGTTGGCAATCAGCTCAGAGGTGGACCTTAGCATGACATCAATTATCTTCAGGCCGTTCTTCTTAAGGGTAGAGCCGGTCTCAGTGAGATCAACCACTACATCGGTCAGTTCCGGGACCTTAGCTTCAGTGGCTCCAAAGGAGAACTGGATGTCCACCGGTATTCCCATATTCAGGAAGAAGGCCTGGGTGAGGTTCGGATACTCAGTGGATACGCGGCTGCCAGGTCTTATCTCGCGAGCCGAGCTTATATCCAGGCTCTCGGGAACGGCAACCACCAGCTTTACAATGCCCGGGCCCTGTTTGCCGTAGTTGAGTTCAGCCACACGAGCCACGACGGCTCCTGACTCCATTATCCAGTCCGTTCCGGAGATGCCCAGGTCGAAATAGCCTTTGGCTACATATCCTGGTATCTCCTGGGGTCGGAGGATCTTCACCTTGCCGATGCGGGGATCTTGTATGCGGGCGTTGTACTCGCGTTCTGTTCTCTTAACCTCCAGCCCGGCTTGCTCGAAGAGCTGCAGTGTCTGATTTTGCAGGCTGCCCTTGGGAATGGCGATGTCTATCATTCTAATGTTCTGCTTTTTTAGAACATATTTTTGTC
>JBFYLJ010000134.1:0-8272 GCA_041305465.1 Methanothrix sp. | reverse complement strand
GAAGAAGCGGCAAAGACATAATCTGCGAGGACTGGTCGTTCTGCTACAGGAAGCTGTGGGCAGAGATCGAGCCCTGAGAATAGGCCAAGAGCTGATATGCCTAATTGATTTCGGAATCTTGATCTGAAAATCTCAAAGCAGTGGTCTTTTGGGCGGCTCATCATCGTCCAGGAAGTGATTGAGGCCCATGCGGGTCTGATCATCATGAGCCTCAACACCTTCCTTATATCCGTCCTGCAAAGCGAACTGCCTTAGAGATGGGATTTCATAGACTGGAAAAGTGCGGTTTTCATCCCCATTCAAAAAATCATTGATGGAAGTAGTATTATCTTCGTCGCTGCCGGAAGACCCGCAGCTGAAATCTGGAAAAGGCAGAAAGAAGCTGTACTGGCTCCATAAGGGCAGCAATGGGTGAGATAGGGCCGAGCCGTTGCCGAATCTCCAGAGATTGGCATTTGGCATGAAGATGGCGGCATCGAGGAGTATCGGCGATATGTCAGTGCTGTTGTTGACGGCCACAAAAGAGCTGGAGGAGAGGAAGCTGCTGAAGGCTGGGTAGCCAAGAAACCGGCCATGGGCATCATCATTGCCGTCGTAATGACTCGCGTCCCCTACGAAGCTGCATGAAAGAATCGTAAGCAAAATAATAAGTGCCAGGTGCCTCATGATCGTCGCCACCATTCAAGTCGAAGGAGGATATAATTATTCCTAATAGGCCTTCAGCTTTGATGGCATTTCCGCGCACGAGTGCCAGGCAGAAGGATTCTTTTTCCAAGCAACTGGCGCGGCTGATGAAAGGAATGATCTTGCCATTCTTGGCGCTGAGATGCGGGCGAAGGATAGGAATAAGCATGATTCATCCTCTTCTTATTCTACCGACATGTTTAAATGGGGTACAGATTACCTGGAGTAGCTGTCGGGCAGGTAGATCAGCTGGAAGATCGCTACCTTGGCATGGTAGAGGCCTCGGGTTCAAATCCCGACCTGTCCATTTATCCGCTTTTTAGGCTTAATCTCCTGCGGGCGCTCTCGTATTCCTGAAGTATCGCAGGCCAAAGGCTATTCAAGCTTTCAGAATATAACTACGGACTGCAGGGCAGAAAGAAGATAAAAAAGAAGAACTGATAAAGGCTGAATAGAGGATGTACGAGATAATGGAGATGCTGGCCATGGCTTTTGCCATCGGCCTTACTGGCGCTCTCGCCCCGGGTCCGACGCTCCTGGTCACAATCAACTCTGCCCTCCGGGAGGGTTGGACTGCTGGCCCCAAGGTGGCAGCGGGCCACGCACTGGTGGAGGTCCTGATATTTCTAATCATCGTGGGGGGCCTCTCTTCAGTCATGCAGCAATATTCCCAGATAATCTCCATCATCGGGGGCCTCGCACTCATTATATTTGGGATCATGACTGCAAAGGAGAGCAGGAACGCCAAATTAAGCGGGCCGCATGGAGAGGTGAGCGGCAGCGCTTTTCTGGCAGGGGCCGTCACCAGCGCTGCGAATCCCTACTTCTGGATCTGGTGGCTATCGGTGGGAAGCGCTTTCCTGATCTCCGGCCTCAGCTCAGGATTGATAATGGCCGCCGCCTTTATCATCGGCCACTGGGGCGCCGACTTCGGCTGGTACACGCTCGTCTCAGGAAGCCTGGACCGGGGGCGGAGCGTTCTCTCCGAAGGCAGCTACAGAAAGATCCTGGGTGTGTGCGGGATATTCCTTATCTGCTTTGGCATCTATTTCCTCTGGAATGCGTGAGTGACAAATTCTCAGGGACAGCATCTTCTTCCCAAATTTTCATTTCAAGCATGATTTTGGTCCGCGCTATCCTTAAATAAAGGCCGGAAGATCTTGGTGGGAGGATAATTCTTGTCGATTAGGGATGATCTGGCCTATTTGAGATCTATAAGCTCCTTTGTAGCCATGTCCGTATTCATCTTCGCCCTGACTTCTGTCATGGGCTACTGGACAGCGGCCTTAGATCCTGATATTGCCTCCAAGTGGATGGCAGAGCTGGATGCTCTGAGATGGATCATGCAGCAGCCTCATCTCATCATCATGATCATAATTTTCCTGAAAAATCTCCTGGCCTCGGCTACAGCTTTACTCCTGGGGCTGGGCCTCGGTCTCATCCCCCTGCTTGTAGTGACGAGCAACGGCTTTCTGCTAGGAGTTGTGGCCTACAGTGCGATCCAGAAGAGTGGGCTGATCTTTCTGGCGGCTGGCATCATGCCCCACGGCATCTTCGAGCTTCCTGCGGTCTTGGTCAGCATTGCCCTTGGATTTCGGCTGGGCTATCTTCTGGCATTGACATTGGCGAAGGAGAAGGTCGACCTGTCAGGCGAGACCAAAACTGCATTTCGCTTTTTATGGCGCTATATAACTCCCCTCCTCTTCGTGGCTTCGGCCATTGAAACATTTATCACTCCCATTGCCATATCGGTGGTTACATGACTGATTCCAAGACAAAATCCAATCCAAAAGAGGGCAAACAAGCCAAGCTTCCGGCCAAGGAGAACTTCAGCGAGTGGTATCACGAGCTGCTCATGACAGCGGAGATCATAGACAACCGCTATCCTGTCAAGGGCATGTGCGTCTGGTTTCCCTTCGGCTTTGCCATCAAAAAGAATGTCTACGCCATCATCCGTGAGCTTCTCGATCCCGACCATCAGGAGACCCAGTTTCCCCTCATGATCCCTGAAAACGAGTTCATGAAAGAGGCTCAGCACATCAAGGGCTTTGAGGACGAGGTCTACTGGGTGACCTACGGCGGGACGACTCCTCTGGAGGTCAAGCTGGCCCTGCGGCCCACAAGCGAGACTGCCATTTATCCCATGTTCAAGCTCTGGATCAGGTCCCATGCAGATCTGCCGCTTCGAATCTATCAGATCGTCAACACATTCCGATACGAGACAAAGCATACCCGCCCCCTGATCCGCCTTCGGGAGATAACATCATTCAAGGAAGCCCATACTGTCCATGCCACATGGGAAGATGCGGCAGCACAGGTGGAGGTGGCAATCCAGAGGTACTCGGAGTTCTACAGCAGACTTGCTCTGCCCTTCCTGGTCAGCCGCAGGCCGAGCTGGGACAAGTTTCCCGGAGCCGACTACACAACGGCCATAGATGTTATCATGCCGGACGGCAGGACGCTTCAGGTTGGAACTGCTCATCATCTGGGATCGACATTTGCCAAGACCTATGAGATCACATACGAGGCTGAGAACGGCGAGCAGAAGCTTGTATCTCAGACATGCTATGGCATATCCGAACGCTGCATCGCCGCCCTCGTCTCTGTTCATGGAGACGAGAAGGGGCTGGTCCTGCCCTGGGAGGTATCCCCGGTTCAGGTGGTCATAGTTCCGATCCTGCTCGGCGATAAGGATAAGGTGCTGGCGGTCTGCCGGGAGCTGCAGGGCAAGCTCGCTTCCGCTCGAATTCGGGTGCAGCTTGACACCAGCGATGAGAGACCGGGGGCCAAGTTCTACAAGTGGGAGATGAAGGGAGTGCCCATTCGCCTGGAGGTCGGGCCCAGGGACATAGAAAAGGGCGTGGTCACATTAGCCCGCCGGGATGGAGCCAAGAAGGCTGTGCCAATGGAAGATCTGGTAGGCTCAATAGCTGCCGAGGCAAAAGAGCTGCAGGGCGCGCTCTATGAAAAAGCCAGGATAGTTCATGAGAGCAAGGTCAAAGAGGTCTCGAGCATCGAGCAGGCAAGAGCCCAGACCCAGGCAGGTGTGGCCCTGGTTCCCTGGTGTGGAGAGGAGGACTGCGGCCATCAGCTTGAGGAGCAGGTGGAGGCAAATATGCTCGGAGAGCCGCAGTACAGGAGCTTCATTGAGGCAGCCTGCGCCGTATGCGGCAAGAAGAGCGCGGGAAGGACTTATATGGCAAAGCAGTACTGATCAGGATTATTTCTTCTTTTTTTAATCAGTTATCCTAAAATATCATAAGTCCTGAAGCTCTTTATATGAAAAATACTGTAAATGACATGAGGTCGTTACGGCAAAGGATTCGCAAAGCTCTCATCATCTTTTCCTTTATGCTATTGCCTGTCACATTTGCGTATATCTCCTGTCCAATAATTACAGAAGGCGCATCGATAGGAGTTGCGACCGGTGGCCTGATAGTTTTCATTCTCCTCTTCATCAGCTCTCTGTTTGTCGGCAGGTTGTGGTGCGGCTGGCTCTGCCCTGCCGGCGGACTGCAGGAGATCTACGCTCAAATTAGGGGTAATACTATCAATAATAAAAAATTAAAATTGCTTAAATATCTCATCTTCATTTCTCTGTTCATCCCATTCCTCTCGGCAACTTACTTTGCCGGAGGGCTGAGGACAATTGACGTCTTCTACTACACAGATCATGGGATATCGATCGCAAGACAAGGAGCTTACATCATTTTCTACGCCCAGATCTTCTTCATCACCATATTCGCCATGTTTGCAGGAAGACGCGGTTTCTGCCATTATTTCTGCCCCATTGCCGTGATCATGATCACCGGCAGAAGAATCCAAAATCTCTTTCGCTGGCCGGCGCTTCACCTCTCTGCCAATGCAGATCTCTGCACAGACTGCAAGAGGTGCTCAAGAGGCTGCCCAATGGGACTGGATGTCAGCAATATGGTCAGGCAGATGCGCTTGGAGGATGCCGACTGTATACTCTGTGGCGTCTGCGTGGACATCTACGACGGTGCCGATGCCTCCGAATTCCGCCTGAAAATCTTATCCGATCTCTTTGATGACATCTATGATATCAAGATCTTCCAGCAGCTACCTCTTCCCCTGCGAATGGAGGTGATGAAGGGCAAAGTCCTTTACGAGGATAACACGCCATTCCTGTACGACAAGGCCTACGAGACGGTCAAAGAGTTTGAATCCTTCAAGCCGAGGTACTACGATTACCTGGTGATAGAGCCCTTGACCTGAAGGCAGGCATAGAAGTCTCCTGCATGCCTCTGCCCGCCGGGGAGCATCTCCGTTTAAAGGCCGCTAGAAACCTGTATTTTCCGATGACCCAGAGCGGGCCGCCGCATTCCCCCGGAGTGTATTACAGAATTTATGGTAAGCTGCCCGAGAAAATAAAATTTCGGTCAAATTTACTGAGAATAGATATAGGAAGTTTCACTAAGAATCGCTATGCAGAGATATTTAGGAGTGCGGGGAAAGGGATTCGAACCCTTGAACTCCTGCGAGAATAGATCTTGAGTCTATCACCGTTGGCCTGGCTTGGTTATCCCCGCGTCCGATCTGCTATCAGGCAGATCGAGGCGGATTCAAGTATCTGCAAGTTTATGAATCTTGCCATCCAGCACCCCCCCTGCAGACAAAGCTGCCTTGGGCGGCATAAAATAGAGCCGATAAATCGATCAGGCATCGGTGTGGCAGACACATGTCCAGTGATAGTATCCATGAATTCCTGTTCCTGTAACTTCGTCGAACTCCTCGAGCACCTGGCCGCAGATCTGGCAAACCTCGCCATCGGCCACCTCGATCTCGCTGTCATTGCATAGCACCACTGGCATGATGCAAATGGATGACCTGGAA
Source organism: Methanothrix sp. (assembly GCA_041305465.1). GTDB lineage: Archaea > Halobacteriota > Methanosarcinia > Methanotrichales > Methanotrichaceae > Methanothrix. The sequence goes on along the minus strand of JBFYLJ010000134.1, from coordinate 2,734 downwards.
TGCCAAGAAGATTTCGCATCAGATCTACAGGCCTCAGTCTCTATGATTCTTTTTCAATTCTGCCTCAAGCTCCTGGAAGATCCGAAGATCGCAGGCCATGACTCTGGCAAGATCATGAATTCAATGTGACTGCATCTCCCTGAATTGGCCTTAAAACAACTAGCATGCGACCTATCCACAAGTAATATAAAGAATGACATCTCACATAATGAAAAGGGGATTTTATCATGAGAATGGCTAATTTAATTTGCCTGATGGCAATTTTGCTTATATCTCAGCAGGCAGTTGCTCAGGAAGCTTCAGACGCGAGTTGTATAGCTAAAGATGCTGCTGATCTGGGGAGCATTGAGATGGATGGATTGAACATCGAACAAAACGGCATCCTGGCACCAGGAGAGCTGAAATGGTTCAAGCTCACTGCTACCGAGCCGGCAAAGCTCTTTATGAAGGTTTCAGAGGCTGATGAAGAAGATTACTATTCATCAACAGATTTTGGATTGGTGGTTTTCGATGAGAACATGAATTATGTCGCCTCAAGCAGTGAAGTTCTCTTATTGGACCTCCTTACAAGAGTTTACTATATCCGTCTCGACGCCAGACCGTATGAGGAAGTCAATTACACATTGATTGCAAACAATAACATTGAGACCGAGCCCAATGACGGCATGAACGAAGCCAAAGACCTTGGCATCATCTCCGGAAGCCTGGTCATTGGAGGCTCATTAGAGCCATCAGGTGACGCGGATTTCTTCAAGTTCGATGTGGAGGAGGGAAAGAGCGGAATGCTCGAGATCGACAGCGATACCGATGGCTATAACGATCTTTCAATGGCTCTTTATTCCTATAATAAGAGCAAAGAGCGCTACCTTCCAGAGTTTACAGGCGGATCTTCACTAAACGCATTCATAACTTCAGGGACTTTTTACCTCAGGGTACTCGACAGATATTCTGATACCTACAATTACACAGCAAACATAACACTCACCTCTATGACCTGTGATGAAGAGCCAAACGACTCATTTGAAGAGGCCATATCACTCGGAACGCTCAATTCCACTTCTGCTTTGATTGCTGAGGGGTGCATCCAGCCCAGTCTTGACGAGGACTACTATGAGTTCGAAGTTCCAAATAATTCGGATATCAAGACCGTGACCATCAAGACGATTACAAAGGGAGACACAAGGCTCTACCTCTACGACGAAGATGAAGATCAGATCTCTTACAATGACGACTACAAAGGAGTGGGACCCAGCCGGATAACCGAGGATCTGGAGCCTGGTATTTACTATCTGAGGGTCAATGCCTACAGCAGTTCGGGAGTTGTGGGATACAAGATCTCAGTAGCAGAAGGCGAAGAGGACGACGATAAATCCATTGGTGAATGGTAAATCTGAGTTCTTGGATTGTATCGGAGTGAACGATGTAATGGGGGACGATCGTCCCCCAAAAATTCTCTTATTTTTTAGAAGAGCTGGGGCTGATTCTGCGGATCCACGACGTGCCAGCTGTTATCCTCTCTGCCCTCTCCAAAAGCGTCTCCTGGATCCTTATCCAAGGATGAGAGGTAAAGCGGCCAGCCCTTAAAGGTGGTCTGATTTGATCCGTCTGTTCTGGCAATGCTTGCAAAGTCAGGGGCTCTCAGGCTATCAGGCAGGATTAAGGTCTCGACATAAAAGGGTGGCCATTTTGATGCACAGTCATCATAGCAGGTGCTGGCCCCATTCTCATTGTTGTCTCCTGAGAAATAGTAGAGTGTAAAGCCGCTCTGGTTAACCAGATAGTTGCCCAGAAATTTATCCGATGATAGGTTCACGCTGTAATTATCCTCTGCCAGAGCAGGGATCAATAGAATCGATGCTGCAGAGAGCATTAATAGGACTTTCCTAGCCATAGACATTGATCTTCACCGTCTGTCAACTCTTCGCCACGAATATTAAGGATTTGCCCCGAGATTACCGGGAAAATAAAAATCCCATCTGCCGGGCAGCAGAAGTGCAGCAGAATTGTGTTATACTAAGGTTATCTATTGAAGTCTGAATAAATTGCAGACCTGCTGCCCGGTAAAAGGTATTTATCCAAGAAGGAGGGAGTTGGATAGGGATTTTCGAGCCGCTGCCGGATTGCGGCAAGCATGACTTGATGCCCGCAGATAAGCCAGAGGAAATCCAATCCGGCGAGAAGAGAGCCTAACAGGAGATCAGATCAGTAATGAGGAGATTTATAATTTCTGCTTTAATCTTATTCGCCCTGGGAACAAGTTGCCAGTCGATTGAGCCCATTTTGATCAGCCAGGAGAGGGGAGTGGCCGTTTTGGCGAATTTGTCCGATATGCCTGCAAATCAATCGGATTTGAACGAGAGCGTCTCCCTGAATCTGACAAACCAGACAGAGAGCTCGAGCCAGATCAACCAAACTCAAGCAGTACTTTGGAGCTGGGGAAAGATCCCAATAGGATATGAGCTGAATGAGAACGGAACACTGACCAGATTGGCAGATCAGCAATGGAAGCCCTCCATTTAGAAAGGAGACTATTCTGATGCGCTGGCAGAGGAATAGCGCAGCATTGATGCTGGTGGTCTGCTTTGTCGCTCTGCTCATTGGATGGCACACTCTCTCCAATGTTCCTTCCATCTTCGGAGGCAAGTGCTGGGATGTGACCGAAGAGGGCTTGCTGGAGTACAGAGCGGTCACTTTGCATTTCAACATAGGTCCTCCTGAGATTGAGAGCAATAGC
>JBFYLJ010000133.1:0-4316 GCA_041305465.1 Methanothrix sp. | reverse complement strand
GCGCCGAGGGTGAGATTCGAACTCACGAGACCCTTGCGGATCACCAGCTATCCAGGAGAACTCACTCCAGGCTGGCGCCCTACCGCTAGACGACCTCGGCACAGATTTGGATTTCAGGTTTTAGCGCTTGGCAGCTCTATTCGCTGCCTGGGAAGCGTCCCTCTCGGCCAGCTTCCACGACTTGGGATACGTGCCCGGCTCCATTATTACCCTTTCGGTCAGAACGGCAATACCCGTCTTGCCATCGAGCATCTCGCGGCTGTTCATATCAGCACGGCCAATGCCGACTGCTTCCCCTTTTAGGGTAAAGAGGGCAACAATATCGCCCTTACTTATGTCCGTCTCCAGCCGAAGGAGCCCGGGCAGGGCCAGGGGCGCGCCGTGACAGACGGCATCCACCGCTTTATCGGCTATGACCAACCGGGGAAGATGCCGCAACGCCGCTTCTACTGGCAATATGACCCGCCGAAGGCCACTCTCATCGCCGGTCTCCTTCCAGGCCGCATAGGCATCAGTCAGTTGGTGCAGCGTTACCAGCGTCTCATCCTCCCGGAATGGCCCGGCCCTTGTGCGGCGCAGCTCCTCCATGTTTGCGCCCGTGCCTAAAGCAAGACCGATATCAAAACAAAGCTTTCGCATGTAGGTGCCCGCCTGGCAGCCCACGCGCATGAGCACACGCTGCTCCTCAATCTCCAGGACTTCCAGATAATAAATGGTGCGAATGCGCAGTTCCTTTACCACCGAACTCTTCAGGGGGGGCTTTTGGAATATGGGGCCCATGAACTCTTTGCAGATATCAAGGAGGCGCTTCTTTGGCTGGGGCTTATGCACACGCATGAGGCAGATGTACTCCTTTCCTGCCAGAAGAAGTGTGTCCATAATCCTGGTCGCGTCTCCAAGGAGAACGGGAAGGATACCCGTCACTTTCGGATCAAGGGTGCCGCTGTGACCCGCTTTCTCTACTTCCAAGATGCGTTTCACCCAGGCGGCGATCTCGTGGCTGGTAGGTCCCGAAGTCTTGTCCAGATTGATGGCCCCCAGAGACATGTGCACCTCTAGGCTGCGCTTCTCGGGCGGGGTGCCGTAAGAAGGATTGGTCTTACCGCTTCGCTTTACCAGAACAGACCTTGCCTTGTCGGATGGAAGAATTTGGGGATATGTTCCGGCTGAAGAAGATGAAGACAATGAGGATGATGATTGTGGTGATGAGGATGCTGCTGAGGAGCCTGAGCTAGATCGCCCGGTTCTGCGATCTGATTCTTTCTCAGTCCTATTTGCGCGATGAATCACGGACACGGGCGGCCCCTCACGGCGGCGAGCACAATTGCGAGCGTTGCCGCTTCATCGAACTTGCCGCTATCAACTACCAGATCATAAGCGGAAAAGTCGCTGATATCAATGTTGTAGTACATCTTATAGCGCCGGGATTCGCTCTCCTCTCGAGCGCGCGTCTCCTGCATTGCGTCTTCGGTCAGCTTTGCTTCGCGTTTGGCAATCCGCTCGGCTCTTGTGCGAAGGTCAGCCTTTAAGAGGACCTTCAAATCAGCCGGCAACAGATGCCCGGAGAGGCGGCCCTCAAAGATTCCGCCCCCATCCTTGGCCAGGACCTTCTGAGCATCGTCAATGAGATAGTCGATCTCCGGACCTTTCTCGGCCAGACGGTTCATCTCCCGGACGGTGATATTCTTCTCGCCTGCTATCTTGCGAAAAAGATCGCCGGAGTTAACCCAGCGCAGTCTTAGCTGTTGTGAGAGAGAGCGAGCAAGAGTTGAGGTGCCCGTTCCCGGCGCACCGCTGACGGCTATTATCATCTCTAGCTCATGCTCCCGATGTCCAGAGCCTTACGAATGATCTGCGATACTGGCAGTGAGCAGACAAAGTACCAGTAGAACCAGTAAAGGATCGGCCCCAGGACTGTAGTATTGATGTTATGCGTTCCCCAGAAAGGAAAGGTCATTGTCAATTCCGGGTTAGCGGCTATAAAACTGTAAGCCCACATGAAGAGCGGTATGGATATGATACCGATATAGAGCATGGGCTTAAATTGCATCTGCATCATCTTGCCCTGATCGGATACCATCTTCATCTGCTCGTTTTGCATGGCTTGAATTTTGGCCTGATCTCCTGATAGCTGCGCTTCTTTCATTCTTCTTTGCAGCGACTTCATCTTCTCTTGGGAACTGCGCAAGTACTCCCAGTCCATGGTGTACTTCTGAATCAGGCTGGCATACAGACCGGTGACTGCTGCTAATATGAAGAGCACCACATGGAAAGGCAAAACTTCGGGGAGCCATCCCAACAGATGGCCAGTAGCCACTCCCAGGCCGTTTCTCAATTCGGTGCTGATCATTACCCCAAAAAAAAGAACAAAGCCTACCGCCATGGCAGCTTTGTCAAGGGACTTGGTCAGCTGGGCATTCATGCGGACGCTCCGAAGAACTTCTGCATCATGGGATACATCTCCTGAATCTGCTCGCTGGCTACCTGCTCATAGAGCCGATAGACAATGCTCACAGCCAAGAGCAAACCCGTGCCGCCCGCGCCTCCCAGTGTGCCCAGAAGGCTGGCGATCAAGGTTAAAACGCCTATGATCACGCCTCCAATCACAGTTACCTTGGGAATATACCTCTCCATCAGCTTCTCAATGGAGGCCGGGTTTCTTCTGTAGCCCGGAACCTGTAGGCCCGAATTATGAATCTTTGCAGCCACGCTCTTGGGGCCCATACCTGTGGTCTCAATCCAGAAGATGGCGAAGATGATGCCTCCTATTATCAGGAACGAGGCGTCCACCATCACATGCAGAAAGATCTGCCAGCCGGCTAGAGCCGAAAAGCCCAATTCAGTCATGCCTGCATGGGGTTGCACCATTCCCGGCATCCAGTCACTGGGACCGCGCAGAGCTGAAAGATAGTACATTAAGCCCGATACCGGTTGAGGAGACGAGCCGCTCATGGCTGCGCCCGTAGCTGAATTGATTTTGGCTTCAGAGACGAATGTTCCCAGAATGCTGGAGTAGCCGGTATAAATGGTGGTCACTCCTTGACCGGTTATCGTGGCCGAGGTTACAGTGCCAACCTTAGCTGCCAGCAATGCTCCGATCATCTCGATGTTGGCCTGAATGGCCCGCACCAGGATCATGGGAAGAACTGAGGCATAAACGAGCTTGACGGGAAAACGTCCCCGTGCGCCCCGCACGCGGCTGTGGGCCAGCGGTATCTCAATTCTCGTAGACTCTACCAAGACGACCAGCAAAATGATCATTATGGTAGATACGAGCGCCAGGATTCCACCCGTGACCAGAATGAATCTAAGCCCTTCCGAGGTGAAGAGAGTATCGAAGCTGATCAGCTGCAGCCGGATGATATCGATCCATTTTGGTATGATGCCCACGGGAAGTCCACCGTCGCCACTGGCCGGATTGATGATGCCTGTTACCAGCTGCTGGCTTATTCCTGCTACGATAAAGAGACCCACACCCGAACCGACGCCCCATTTTGAGACTACCTCATCCATATAGACGATGAGAGATCCGCCTATGAAGACCTGAATAAAGATCAATAATGATATCATGCCCAGGGAGGTGCCCAGCGTACTTGCTAAACCTGCATCCGGAAGCAGATAGCCACCCATCACCTGCGGCAGAGCTTCAACCGCGACCATCACAAACACCAGAGCTTTTTGCGTGCCCTGATAAATGGCCTGATCGCGAGGTTCGCTCAGATTGAGCTTGATGATCTGAGCGCCCACAAGAAGCTGCAATACGATGGATGCAGTAACAATTGGACCTATGCCAAGGAGCATCATAGAGCCGAATGATCCGGCAAAAAAGGCACGATAAGCACTGAATATATCAATGGATGCCGTGGAAAGCCCAAAGAGGGGTATATTTCCCAGGGTAAAGTAGAGCAGCAGTATGGCTAGAGTCCAGCTTAGCTTTCTCTTAAAATGGACGTGCCCGGTGGGCCGCTCCACGGAGGGGAGCCGGCGCACAAAGGGCTCTATCGCATAAAAGAAACTCTGCTGGTTCATACTACTTCTGCTTGACCACCAGCAGCCTCGATCTTTTCCTTAGCCGTCGCAGAGAATCCCGCCGCGCTGACGGACAGCTTCCTGGTTACCTTGCCGCTGCCTAGAACCTTCATCCCGGAGAGCTCAATACTGCCCTCCGGGCCTGCCATCTGGTCCAGTACGCCCACGTTAACGGTCTCGACATCGGGAGTCAGGGGAAGCCGGACGAATCCATGCTGGCCCATCTGAGTGCCGAGAAGCATGGAGCGCATGAAGTGGTGCTTGCACTTGCCCACATCTCCCCTGCC
>JBFYLJ010000132.1:0-3563 GCA_041305465.1 Methanothrix sp. | reverse complement strand
ATTCATGCTATCTTATCTGCATGCGTAATGCTTCTCCCTGGCTCTTTTTAGTCTCTCTTTCATAAGAGCGGATCACATCCGTCCTGGTGACTATTCCTATCAACTTTTGCGAGCTGCCTTTTTCAACTACCGCCAGCCGACCGATGTTGTTCTCATACATGATGTCCATGGCGGACTTGGCTGATTGATGTGGATTTATCGTTATAGGCGGTCTAAGAGCCACTTCCTTTACTGCCATAGCATCTTGTTTTTCCAGGGGGATCTTCCTTATATCGTCGAAGGTTATCATCCCCACCAGATTTCCTTCGTGTACCACTGGAAAGCCTGTGTAGTTGTAACGGTAGATGTCATCTCTCACATCTGAAATTCTGGTGTCGGGGCTCACTGTGACCACCTGCGTTTGCATGGCCTCGGCCACAGAGACCTCGGAAAGCACCGGCTGAGGAAGATCCTGGAAGATGCCTTTTCTCATCAGCTTGATAGTGTAGATGGAGCCTCCCTTTAAGAGAAATCGCGCTGTGGCATAGCTAAGGATGCAGCAGACGATGAGTGATGGAAGGCCGTAGTAGTTGCCGGTCATCTCGGTTATCATGAATATGCATGTAAGGGGAGCGCCTGCGGTTCCGGCAAAAAAGGCCCCCATGCCTAGCAATCCGTAATCAAGCGGGTTTGCAATTAAATTGGGTGCAACAATCTCTGCTATCAGCCCGGCTGCCAGACCGAACATGACCCCAATATAAAGGGTTGGAGCGAAGACACCACCGCTTCCTCCAGATCCCACTGTTGAGGCCGTGGCAAGAACCTTGAGGAGACCCAGAGAGACTAAAAGCAATAACAACTGGACAGATGGACCTTCGGATACCAGCTTGAAGACGTTATTGATGCCTTCGTAGCCGACGCCCATGATGCCGTATTCTAAGAAGAATAGACCGCAAATTCCTGCAAAAATTCCGCCCAGAGCCGGCTTCAGCGATTCGGGTACTGAAAGTCGGAGAAATCCATCTTCAAAGAGGTAATAGCATTTGACCCAGAGAAACGAGAGAAATCCGAAGATAGGTCCCAGGAAGAAACAGAGAATCATATCGAAGGTGGTAAAGTAGAATGTGGGATTGACGAATTCAGGTACAGGATCTATTAGCGCTGATGCCACGGCTTTTCCCACCACAGCAGACAGAAGAACCGGGACGGCGTCCAGCGAGGTGAGTTTCTTGGAGATCACCTCCATGCTGAATATCGCCCCGCCCATAGGGGCATTGAAGGTTCCGGCAATTCCGGCGGCTACGCCGCAGCAGGTGAGCACTTTTACATCGCGTGCAGAGAGCTTTATGGCTCTGCCTATAGCAGAGCCTGCCGAGGCTCCAATCAAGGAAATAGGCCCCTCCCGTCCTGCACTTCCGCCGCTTCCGAGAGTTATAGCTGAGGTGCAGATGAGGATCAAGCCAGCCCGTTTTCTAATGTCGCCACTGAACCTCTGCAGGGAGATCATGATATGCGGGATGCCGTCACCACTGGCCTCCGGGGCCAATTTATAGATCAGTGGGCCTACTATCAAGCCGCCCAGGACCGGCAAAAGCACAATAAAATAGCTGCTTGGCGCCTGCAAGAGCAGAAAGTCGAAGAAGAATTCATGGGCAAGCTCTACCAGCTTTCGGAAGGCTACTGATCCAATTCCTCCGATTGCGCCCACTACAATTGAAAGCAGGTCCAGGTAGATCCATCTCGAATCTTCTGGGAGTCTTAGATGCTTTATCATTTATTCGCCAGGGTCCAGGTTATAATAATCAAAGTGCTTTTAATCCTTCTGAACATGATAGCATAAATGGCTGGCGTTTTAAAGCTCAGAGAATCGTCTCACTCTTGATCTATTATTTGAGAATTTGAAAGTCTCCGTAGAAAAGGAATATTATTAGTAATGCCAATAATAAAGCCCAACCTGCGATAGCCAGGACTGTAACCTTCTTTGCCTTTTTGGCGTCCCACCAGCTTCTGGGCTCAATTCCCTGACCGATGAAGGTGGCAACTCCAGCCAGATTCACTGAAATTATATTTGCCAGAAAAAGGAGCAGAGCGCCCAGGGCAAGGGAGTAGTAGCCTGCTCCTAACAGCAATCCGAAAACGACCAACGGAGGCATAAGAGCAACTGCCACCGCCACACCAATAAGCACAGAGGGCGCAGATGATGTAAACGACAAAGCTCCTGCTGCCCCGGAAGCCAATGCCAGGACGATGTCCATTAGACCGACACTGGTTCTGGATGATATCTCCTGCAAGGAGGGGTCAACTGGCAACAAGAAGCCCAGAGCGAGAGATAGAGATACTGCGATGAAGATGCCGATAACGATAGTCTTGAGAGCACTCCTGGCCATGGGAAGATCCCCAAGGGTCGTGGCCAATGATAAGGAGACGTTGGGAGTCAACATAGGAGCTATGACCATGGCCCCTATTATAACCGCCACATTATTATTGAGGACGCCAATTGTTGCAACAATTGAAGAGAGGATTATCATAGAGATATAAATATGGGTCGTCTTGGCGCCCTCTATTAGATCGTTATGCAGCTCTTCCCGGCTCACACTCTCTTTGGGTCCATTTTTCTTTTCATTTGAAGAGTCGGAATCGGGCTTTTTCTCTTCAGAGACGGTGGGAAAGGAAGCCTCCAGGGCAAATATGTTGATCCTGAAGCCTTCCTCATTTAAGCAAGATTCTTGTATCAGGTCGATGATGCCCTGGCTTTCTTCAGCCGCCACCAGCATTCTTACGAGAATCCTGTCTGTGGAAAAGCGGGTTTTCCATACACCTTGTACCGGAATCTTCCAAAGGCCGGCTGCCGGATGAATTGCGATATCAATTATCTCTTTTCTGTCTGCTATCAGCCTTTCCAATGCTTCTTGCTTACTTTTAGGCAGGTTGATCTCTATCAAACGGGAGGTCATGATCTTATTATATTATCCCAGCTCATTTTACTTAAGAATTCCCGGGATGACTCGAAGAAGGTTTCGATGAAGAATGATTGAGCAAACATCTCGGGTAAAGGAAAAAAGAAAAGGAAAAAGAAAACTGTGGGCCTGTTTCCGGCGTATCCGGGTCCCGGGTCTAAGATGTCTTCTGGCCCTCTGCACTTCCGGCCCAGGTCTCGCCGGTGGCTGAAGTAGCCCTGTACTCTCCGGCAGCCAGATCCTCGCTGAGGGTGAGGTTAAGGTTGTATTGGACTATCGGATTGGATGATACCAGGTTGAGCTCCATATTTGAGCCAGTCATAGATCCCGAAGCAGTGACATCCATAGTGTTATTGCCCTCTTTGATCTTGCCGGACCCTAAGACGTCTGTCTCATTCTGGAGCAGCGTCAGAGCCAGATCCCTGGAAACGCTGTCGTTAAGTGTGAATAACCAGTTTCCTTGAACTGATGCTAAGCCGGTCTGCACTGATGGCACCTCTGTGGCTGCTGTGTTGACGCCAGCAGATGCTTCGTCTTCAGACTCGCTTGTGGCTTGAGCTTCTGCCCTGGAATCCTTGGCATTCTTGCTTTCCACGCCGAGGGTGCTTGGCATAGTCCAGTTAAGCG
>JBFYLJ010000131.1:0-3570 GCA_041305465.1 Methanothrix sp. | reverse complement strand
CTGCGTTGGCTTGCGGCATGGGGGGCCGGGAAGCCGGTCGGGCCGAGATCACGGATTTCACGCGAAGCCGCGAAGTTCCGATGAGAGAGGGACAATTTTCCCAAAGGCTATCGGGCCGCGCTGATGGAGACGTTTCTCGACAAAGGCCATCCGGGGCGACAGCCGCCGTCCTCCAGGCGGGCGCGACCGGCAGGCAAGCGCTCGGTCTCGTGGGCCGAGGGTGGCTTTGCAGGCCCTGGCTGTCTCCGGCTGGCCGATCCTTGCAGGGCCGTGGGTCAGCTGCGCCCGGCAGCCCCTCAAACGTTGCACATCCTCACATAGGGTCCCATCTGTAGCCACCAGTGGGGCCGAGTCTATGCGGCGATGTCGTCACTGTGGGCTGGATTGCGTGGCAGGCGATCGTGGACGGGGGCAGGAGGCCCGTTGGACCTAGGGTCGGGAAGAGCTGGACTCAAAATGAGCGGTTTTCCAAGAAACTTGATTTTAAGATATGAAGTTATGCAGCCTTAATCCATTGATCACGATTGATTTCTGCTCTTTTTAGAACCTTCTTAATGAGGTCAACGCTAACGTCTTCGCCATGGTGTGGATTGGGAATGAGCAAGAATATTCCATCCTTGCGCATGTACGTATGCTTCTTACCGGAAAAAGGTCCGTCCCACCCCAATTTGTTGAGACGACTGATTAGCTCGTGCCATGAAACCGGTACGAGTTTAGTCTGCAACGGCCATCGGCTCCTTCGAGACTTGTATCATATGACCTTCGAGAGGCGGGACCGGGTAGCCCCACGCCAGATGCGCTGCGATCCAATCTTCAAGGGCATCTATGAGGTTCTTTCGGCATTCTTCAAGAGTTTTGCCCGTTGCCCACAGTCCTTTGAGTTCTGGAACTTCGCCGTAAAATGGCTCTGGATCATCGATGATCTCGTAAGTTGCCTTATCCATTGCAGCCTGAATGTACTCAGCAAACATCAGAGAATTATAATCTTTGATGAGATAAAGACTTTTTCTCCGCATGGTGTAGACCGCTGCCTGCGGGGCGCGGGCCGGCCGCGCACGGATGCCCCTCGACTGTGGACCAGGACGTCTGGGCAGCGTCGCTCGTCTCCGGTCGGGCTGAGATCACGGATTTCACGCGAAGGCGCGAAGCCGCGAAGATCCGATGGGGGAAGGACAATTTTTCCCAGAGCCCTCGGGCCGCGCCGTCGAGCCGTTTCTCGACAATGGCCATCCGGGGCGACAGCCGCCATTCGCCGGGCGGTCCCGGCTGCTAGGCAAGCGCTCGGGTGTGTGGGCCGGGAGGCCGGTCGGGCCTGAGAGCCAGATGTTCCAAATTCTGGTAAGGGCAGTTTTCCGGGCGCTGGATTTTGGAGGCAGCCGCATTTCACCATTATTATTAGCTTATAGTTATAACATGGCAACCAAGGCCAACCACAAAGGCATGAAGGCACAAAGGACGCACAAAGAGATTCGCAGCGGCCCTCCAGCTTTGCGATCCTTGTGGGCCACCGCATGTGGGCCAGGCCGTCCGGGATCGCACCACTCGTTCCCGGACGGGCGCTCGGGCATGCGTGTGGTTGCGGCATTGGGGGGCGAGAGAATGTAACTGCATTAAGTGAAAATTCTGATATTTAAAGCCGATACTCTAATTAATGTCTAAACCAAATAGGGTAGTTTGTGAAAGTCGTTCGATATCGACATCAGCAATTTGTGCGTGATGATGTATGGCGGTGTTGCTGCGAGCAACAATGAAGAGGAAAATGTCCTGCATGATAAGATGAAATTGTTTATTTCGTCAAATAATATAATCATCTCAAATCATGCCGGTGCAAGGATGTTCGAAAGAGGCGTATCAGCCGATGACCTGATATCCTTAATAACGAATGGAGAGATAATAGAGAAATACCATGATGATTATCGCTGCCCCGCCGTGCTGATGCTAGGGCAGACAAGAGGAATACCGCATCATATAGTTGTGGCAATCTGCCAAGATCGACTGATAATAGTAACAGTATATCTGCCAAATGAAGATGATTGGATCAATAGTAGGCGGAGGAAATAAAATGGACCCTGGTGAATGCCTTCTATGCAAGAGCAAAATGCGAGAAGGAATAACAGAATTTGTCGCTCGAGTTGGTGAGCAGGTAGTAGTAATCAAGAACATCCCTGCATTTGTTTGTCCGAACTGCGATGAGGCTTATTACTCTATAGATACTCAAAGAAAAATCGATCGCATCATGAAGGCTTTTCATGAAGGGAGATTGCTTGCCAAGCCACTCGCTGCGGGCGAGGTTGATCTGAATGCGCTGGAAGCCTGTCAGCCTGCGGCATGTGCTGCAATCGAGGATCTTTGAGTTATGTGATCGACAATAGAAATCCCGGCCGAGCCGCCACGCGGGGCGCGTGCGGGCGTGGGCTTGGCAGCCTGAGGAGCCGGTCGGGCCAGGTGTGCCAGCTTCTGGCAAGGGAGTTTTCCGGGCGCCGGATTTTGAGAAATGATGTCAGTTTCTAATACTATTAGCTGATAATTATAACCTGGCAACCACGGCCAACCACAAAGGCACGAAGGCACAAAGAACGCACAAAGAGATTCGCGGCAGCTCTCCCGCGTTGCGATCCTTTCGGGCCACCGCCCGTGTGCCGGGCCGTCCGGGCTCGCGTCGCTCGTCTCCGGACGGGCGCTCGTGCAGGCACCCGCATGGGCGCGCGTGCCTGCATGTGAGCCCGCTGCCCGCTGGACCGGAAGGGTTTGGAGAAGATAGGTGCTGAAGAGATCCATAGAGTGACAAACCTGTCAGGAGTCGTGGCAAGCTGTGGATCAATTTAAATATGACTCAGATCATTTAGATTTTTGTTTTGCCAGATGTGCTAACAAGCATCTACCCAAAGGAGGAGTCCCTCATTCCCGAAGAGATACAAGAGCAGTACTACGATCTAAATGATAATCAGATGCCCTATGGCGGAGCCACTGACATCCACGGCAAGATCCTCTGGAAAGTATCCAAAGAAGAGCATGACCAGATGATGGCTCGCATAAAGAAGGCCTTTGGAAATGAGTAATAGCTATGCTGCGAGCGGCCATTGACGCGGATATCTTCTTCTTCTCCATCAGTCAAAAGAGTGAAAGTCTAACCAAACGGGATATCAATCCTTATGACATCAAAAAATTCTTATTCCATTTGAGCGGCCATCCTGACATCTCGCTCTGCGTTCCTATTTCAGTTCTTGGTGAAGTAGTTATTATTTGCGTTGAAGGTGAGTGGAAGGGCCGAGAAGGAAAGCATAACCGGGAAGAGCTTCACGAGCTTATCGATATCTGGAGCGCCCTGAGAATCTCTTTTCTTCACCCCAACGAAGCAGTCGCCACGACCTGTTACAATCTGTATAACCATGGCGATTATAAAGATTCAAGAATCAAACCGGCAGATCTGGTGCATATGGGCTATGCTCTGGCTTACGATGTGGATTACTTCATAACCACAGACAGAATTCTAAGGGCTTATCGCATCCCAAAAGAGTTCAAGACCAAGGTTCTGCACCCGCGTGAAGCCCAGGCTATTCTGAAATGAAA
>JBFYLJ010000130.1:0-9985 GCA_041305465.1 Methanothrix sp. | reverse complement strand
TTTCCACATGACCGAATATTTCTCGATCCTGTTTGCGGGGGAGACGGACTCTGGTAATTACAGCTCCTTCTTCTTCCCTGCCACGACCTCTATTATACAGCTTATCACCTCAAATAATAATTACGGACCTAAGACTTATGGAATCATCGGGGCCATTGCCCCGAGTAGCCGAAGTATCTTTTTCGCCCTTGAGCTAAAAACCATTCTTAAATAGTTAAAGCTTGTGTCGGCCAAAATACAAATGGGCCCGACGCGATTCGAACGCGTGATCCCCGCCGTGTGAAGGCGATGTCATAACCAGCTAGACCACAGGCCCCGGATGTATGCAAGTAAGTCATCAGCTATTTGTATCTTGCCCTTGGGAGAAGAACGGCAAATTCATATTCGTCCGGCGCAAAGGAATTATTTAAATAGTAATTCGCGAAGCTAATTAAACGAATGAGTTTCATCTTGAGAAACCCAGCCTACATCTTTTATGAGCGGCTTTTAGAGTCACGCATTCTTGCAGGAGTTCCCGTGGAGCATGTGGCCATTATCCAGGATGGAAACCGCAGATATGCCCAGCAAAAAGGCCTTTCCAGGTTTCTGGGGCATAGCCTTGGTGCCGACACCTCGGAGAAGGTCTCAGATTGGTGCCTGGAGGTCGGTATTAAACATCTCACTCTTTATGCCTTTTCTACAGAGAACTTCGGCAGAGATGAAGTGGAGAAGCGCTATCTCTTTGATCTGATCAAAGCCAAGTTTATTGAGCTGTGTAACTCCAAAAAAATTCATGCCAATGGTGTTCGAGTGAGGGCCATTGGCAGAGTGGAGATGCTGCCGCAAGACCTTCAAGAACAGATCAGTCGCACAGAGGAGGCCACGCGAAAATATTCGACTATGTACCTGAACGTGGCCCTGGCTTACGGCGGACAGCGCGAACTGGTTGACGCGGCGCGATCCCTCGCGCGCCAGGTTTCCCAGGGAAAGATAAGAGCGGCAGAGGTAGATGAGGATCTGATCGCCCGGCATCTCTATCCACAAGACGGAACAGCCGTACCCAAAGTGGATCTGATCATCAGAACTGGTGGGGACTGCCGCACCTCCAACTTCCTGCCCTGGCAGGCCAACGGCAATGAGTGCGCCGCATACTTTTGCGCGCCTTACTGGCCGGAATTCCGGAAGATAGACTTTTTGCGAGCCATTCGCACCGCCCAAACCAGGGGATCTGGCCAACAAGCTTAATTACCTGAAGCATTCCATGAGGGATGTTTTGTCCCGATGGGGTAGTGGACATCCCGGAGGCCTGCGGAGCAAAACGCGCAGAGAGCCTTCAACCCGGGTTCGAATCCCGGTCGGGACGTTGGATTGCTGGTAATGAAATAGCGGTTTTCTTCAAAGAAATCGCATCATTCCATCAATCAACTGCAATGGCTCAAGTAATGCCAGGTTTCACAAGGGTCATCGCTTCTATTATTCCGCGAGGCGCAAAGTTTTAAAAAATGCTTATTTCTGCCTCGTTGAACTTGGGTTCGATCCTATTCATCCACGGTAAAATACTCCGTCAGGATGAGATGATCATTTCGAGTAACATCTACATGGAATTCATCAGACGGGAGTTCCAGGTCCCACGTATCCCCATACAATATGCGAGTGTCGATAGAACACCAGATATTGTAGGATGGCCAATAACCACCGCTTGGATTGGGTGGTATATCAATGGGACCGACTTTGTACCGACTGCCGTCAGGAGAATGCCAATACCAATAGAATGTAGCAGGTCCTGCATTTGCAAGGCTCAACCAGGAGTAGACCTTGCTATCGGTACCAAGGATGAATTTGTCGATTCTTGTTATCGGTTTGCGGGTGGTCTCTTCAATGCTGCTTGCCGTGCTATGATCAAGAATGCTGGTGCTGATTGTCTGGCCCTCGTAACCGTTTTCGAGAGTAAATTGTTCAGTCAATTGCGTTACATAGGTAGGGCCAATCAGGTAGACATTCACGTTCCAATTCCCTGACAGGTATGGTTCAACCGGTACATCTGCAATATCTATATAATACCAGATATTGTAAGAGAGCCAATAATCTCCGTTAGGATTTGGAGGGATATCTGCAGAACCTGTCTTGTATAGGTTGCCATCCGGTGAATACCAATACCATTCGACTTTGCCAGGTCCAACATTTGCGAGGCTCAGCCAGGAATAAGCCTTGCTGTCGGCAGTGGTGAATTTATAGGTCCTTGCGATCGGAATATGTGAGGATTCGTCTACCTCGCTTGCCATGCTATGATCAAGAATATGGGTGACCGGCGTGGCACTCGAGCTGTTGATCGTGTTGATCATAGTATGCATTCTTTTAGCCGCAGAATAGGCCACCTCTGACTCTTCGCTGCCCAGGGCCTTTAGAGCATCACCTTTTCCGTTCCAAGCCAGCCAGATGTCAGCATTGTAGGGATCCAGCTTAATAGCCTCATCGTAAGCGTGGATGGATCCGTCGTACTCGCCTTGATTGTAGAGCTCAAGGCCTTTATTGATGCTCATGGTTATGTTGGTGCCTGGTTCTGGAATCGGCTGGCCATTTAGTGTAATGGTCGTAGGCCGCCAGGTGAAGCCGCCAAATCCCAGCTCCTTTGCCCTGGCATAGGCAGCCTCTGACTCATTAATTCTGCCAAGTGCTTTTAGAGCATCGCCTTTATAAGCCCAGGGGATTGCATTATCTGGCCATATCTCTATGGCTTTATCATATGCAAAAATCGCTTCATCGTACTTGCACTGACCATAAAGCGCATCGCCTTTGCCATTCCAAGCCTGCCAGGTCTGGACACTGTTGGGATCTAGCCGAATAGCAGCATCGTAAGCATGAATGGCTTCCTCATATTTGCGCTGATTGTAGAAATCGAGGGCGGTATTGAGGGCCTTATTGTATTCGGCTGAATTATCAAGATCAAAGCCGCTGATGGTCCAGGTATTAGCAGTCTGCTGACAACGTGCTGACGTCATTAATACCAGCATGAGAATGAAAACTGTGCAGATCCCTCGCATTAGGTTAAAGACGCGTCTGGAGGAGATAAGATTTTCGTTAACCATGTGATTGTTTTCCGGAAACTTAACATATAATGAAGAGAGACTCTGAGATGGGGGAATCATAATACCTAAGAGCACCAATAAAACGCTATTGATAATATCATTCGTATCGCTAAGCTTAGCTTTATTTGCACATGTTGAAGCCCAACCAGGAACGTTGTCAGGAACTGAAGTGGTTCCGAAGTCCGGCATATGTCCAAGCTATTATGGTCCGTATGCGCCAAACCCCATCGGACAACCAGAGTATTGCGAAAATATGATGCAACCGGGAACCTATAACATAAATTGGGCTCATGGGCCGGAGAGCAATTGGAATTGGCAGTATTGGAACCAATTGGATATGAAAGAGAATACAAGATATGTACTAATCTATGACTCCTGGGGAGAGCTATCCGTCGAAGAATCTGAGGATCAGAGCCTAACCGGATTTACGGTGATCTGCGGCAGAAACAACGGACCTGATGAGCTTGTGTTTTGCCTCGAGCCGATAGGAGTCACGAATCAGGGAGGAAACAGAGATCCATTCGATATATTAACAAATTAACTAAAAAAGCCCAATTGATGGTGAAACAGTCTGATCTATGCCCCAAGAAAACTCCATTTTTTCCGGTTCTCACCGAAAGACCTAATTACCATAGCCCCGAAATAAAGGGTATCCGTAGCTGCAAATGAGAGCGCGATTTATATTGAGGGAGCGAGAATGGTTTTGGCATTACAGAGAAGTAAATTTTCCAGGTCCAAGTCAGGCGTACCTGGATATGATGAACTTGTTGATGGCGGTTTTCACAAAGGGACAGTAAACACCATCACCGGGTCTTCCGGTACGGGCAAGACTGTCTTTGCCTGCCAGTTTATCAATTACGGCATCAAGATGGGTGAGAAGGGAATGATCATCACTCCTTCAGAGAGTGCAGAGTACCTGAAGCGAGAGATGATGTCCTCCTTTGGCTGGGACTTCTCCAAACTGGAAAAAGAAGGAAAACTGGCTATTGTCGATGTCACCGACCCGGTTTTGCGCCTGCAAAAGAGCATCGATGTCGATCCGGTGGATTTTCTGATAAACTTTAGAAAGCTCGTAGAGAGAAAGCTGGAGGAGGCAAAGCCCGACCGGCTCTTCATCGACGACCTTACAGCCTTCTTCATGGCAGTGGAGGCCCCATTTAAGGTTCGCTCTCTGACCGATGATCTATTTGGCACCATTCGGGCCAGTGGTGTCACATCCCTGGTGACAATAGGCACGGCTTTTGGTACCAACCAGTTTCTGGAGTATGGAGCGGACTCGGCCACCATGCTCAGTCGTGAGCGCATTGGCAATACACTCATCCGGTCTATATATATCATGAAGATGCGTGGCTCGAAGATCGCCAATAGCATCAGGGTTCTGGACATAACCGACGATGGAATCGCAGTGTCTTCGCTCTCGCCCTATTCCTGATTGGCTGAAGAAAGGGAATGCAGGAAATCTGAGGATGCAAAAAAATGATTGAAAGATGGATCGTCCTGGCCGCAGAAGAAGCAGGCCCCGTCTCGAATAAGATGGGCGGTATCTGGAATGTGGTGGATGCAGAGGCTACAATGCTGGCCCGGCTTGTAGCACAAGGCGATATTGAAAGCGGCTTGCATATTCTGGTGGCAGGTCCCAACTATCTTACCTCCGGCTCAGACTGGAATACAGGCAGAAACCGGGTTACAGATCTCACGGGATTCGAGAGACTGGAGATGGGGCCACAGTTGCAAGACGTTCTGGCAGAACTGAATGCTTCCGGCATTGAGACCGTCACCGGGCAAAGAACGGTAGACGGCGTTCCAGTCGGCTATGTGCTATTCAATACCAATTATTATCAGTCTCATGTGGTCAGCTGGAATAATCAGGAGATGACGCAGAATAACGCCATCAAGACGGAGGCCTTTGATCTGGTGGGCCTCGATTCCATGAACTTCGAGAGAGCTCACTATGGCTCGGAGTACAACCACTACCTCAATCTCGCCTATGCCGTATCCGAGCTGGTTAAAGGTCTGGCCTATGCTCCGGAAGAGATGACGCAAAAGTATGCTGATAAGGCAGTCTCGGAATTTGCCAAATCCGTAATGCCCAAAGTTAGAGTCAGCATGCACTGCCATGAGTTTGGAGTCTTCTATGCGGCAGCAAGGCTCAAGAAACTGGGAGTTCCTGTCAGAATGGTCTGCACATTGCATGCTACTGTCCCCGGTCGCACGGCAGGCTACAAGTCCCTACAAAAGATAGTCAAAAACGACTCAACGATGGATCCGGGCACACCTTCCGGTTTTGCCACCCTGGAGGCTATGGCCCGCTATGCCGATGTTGTTACATTCGTGGGCGATTCTACCATGAAAGAGGCCATGCTTTTTCATCGCTTGAAAGGCATTGTCATCAGAAATGGAATTGACGTTGAGACGAAGGAGATCGATTGGGATAAGAAAGAACGCGCTCGTGCCAGGATCCAGCAATTCTTGACAGACAACCTCTACAAATACTGCGACGGCAAGTGCGTAAAATCCGAGAATATAATTCCGATCTTCACCATCTCTCGCATAGAGATCGAGAATAAAGGATATATTCATCTGCTTGATGCCCTGGTGCTTCAAGACCACCTGCTCAAGCATAGATTGACCGGTCAGCGCCATGCCGAGGAGACAAGGGTGGTATGCTTCCTTATAGCCTCGCACGGTCCCAAAGACAAGGAGAAGCTGCCCAGCGGATTTCCCATCAATCTCACGCCTGAGGTTTTAGTCGGTGAGGAGATTCGCCTGGAGAATATGATCAAGGAGCGCGGCCTGGATGAATCAGAGCTGATCTCCGGCAAGAGAATGGTAGCGGCATTGCTCTATCCTCAGTGGGTGGGACCGGATGACGGCGGCCTGGGAATGAGCGTGGATGAGATCATGGCCGGTTGTGTTGCCGGGATATTTCCCTCTCAATATGAGCCCTTCCTTCTCACTGCTCTGGAAGCGGGCAGGGAAGGTACACCCAATATCGTCAGCCGGTCGGCAGGGTACAGCGATGCTCTAAAGAAGATCAAGCGCCGCGTGCCGGGCCTGGGGGGCGTGATAATTGTGGACAACATTGAGGCGCAGCGCCAGGAGACCGTACTGGATTATGCCCTGTCTCTGGACTACTTCACCTGGACCTATCTGGATGATGAGGTCAAATACCGGTTGCTCTGTGAAGAGTCCTTCTCGTTAGCTCGGCAGTTTAGCTGGAAGGAGCCGGTACTGGAGTATTACAGGAACCTGGTAGCTTAGCAGGGATGTGAGAAAACGATGAGAATTGCCTACATGAGCCTCGAGTTTCCGCCCAGGATCTTCGGCGGCCTTGGTGTGTACGTCGATGAAATATCAAGAGAAATGGTCCGCATGGGCGAAAGTGTCTCGGTTTTCACTCTGGGCGACGGCAAACTGAAGAAATATCAAGAGATGAACGGGGTAGAAGTATTTAGAATGCATCCCATCCCCATTCAGGACGGGCTTGATGTATTCCTCTCAGCCCAGACACTCTCCTGGGGAGAAGGACTGCGTTTCCTTGAGGATCTCATTAGCCTTAATCAGCTGTGTGCGGCAAGCGTCATGGAGAATGGACCTTTCCATCTATGTGTAGCCCACGACTGGCTCAGCCTGCTGGGCGCTATGGCTGTCAAGAGGGAAGGCATTCCTATGATCTATCACGTACATGGCCTGGAGATCGGTCGAACGGATACACCTAATCCTCAGCTTGTGAATCTGGAAAAGAAGGGCGCGAAGGTAGCCGATCTGATCATTACCGTTTCAGAGGCCATGTTGCAGCAGCTGGTCGGCCTGGGAGTTAGCCCGGAGAAGGTTCGAGTCTGCTACCACGGTGTGGACGCCGCATTTTTCGATCCCGATCGGGCAGATTCCAAGCGCCTGGCGGCGCTGCGAAAGAGATACGGCTTTGCATTGGATGATGTCATTGTGCTCTTCATGGGTAGGCTGGAGAGCGTAAAAGGGGTTTTGCAGCTCTTTTCTGCCATTTCCAGAGTACAGGCAAAGAATCCCAAAGTGAAGCTGCTGGCGGTGGGCAAGGGAAGCTTGGAGGGCTGGGCTATTTCGGAAGCGAAGCGGCTTGACTGCATCACTCTGGTCACTGACTTTCTTGATGCCGAAGAAAAGATGCTAACTTATGCTCTGGCTGACCTGTGTGTATTTCCCAGCATCTATGAGCCCTTTGGCATTGTCGCTCTCGAGGCGGCAGCCATGGGCAAGGCGGCAGTGGTGGGCGCTTCAGGCACATCCGGTCTGGCAGAGATTGTGAAAAACCCGGATGCTCAGCGGCCCACGGGCGTTCATGTCAATGCTCGTGATCCCAATGATATTGCCTGGGGCATCAATCTTGCCCTGGAGGACATGGACCGGCTGAAATCCTGGGGAAAGAATGCCAGGGCAAGAGCGCTGGAAGAGTTCACCTGGCAAAAAGCGGCAGAGAGGACCCGGGAGATTTATAAGGAAGTGACTGAAAAAAAAGAGGAGTGAGACCATGCCGGAGTTAAGAAGGCATTACTTCCTGGATGAATACTGCATTATCGCTGCAAAACGCGGGAAGAGGCCGTCAGATTTCCAGATGGAGAAGGCGAAGCCAGGAGACGAGGCGACTTGCCCATTCTGTCCGGGAAACGAGGAGATGACTCCGCCATCCGATGCGGTCTACACAAGGCAAGGGGTACTATCCGACGGCCTGAAAAGGATTTCCGGCTGGGAGCTACGTGTCTTTCCCAATGTTTTCGCAGCCATGGTCCCATCCCCTGCGCCCGCTACTACTGAATGGATGGCCCTGCCCGGGCAAGGCTTTCACGAGGTTATTGTAGACAGTCCCAGGCACAGAGAAAATCCTGCTGACTATGCACAGGAACATATGGAAAAGCTCATCATGGTCTACAAGGATCGCTATGTCCATTACTCTGAGAAAAGCCTTATGAAATATGTATCCATCTTCAAGAATTGGGGCAAGGAAGCGGGAGCATCATTATCTCACAGCCATTCTCAACTCATCACCCTCCCCATTCTTCCGCCCCAGATTAAGAGAGAGCTGGATGCCATCAGCCGTGCATCGTGTTGTCCGTTCTGCAATATTGTAGAGCAAGAGAGGATGTCATGCCGGCTTGTCGGCGAAAACGAAGACTGGATTCTAATTGCACCCTTCTATTCTCAGGCACCCTATGAGACCATGATTTTGCCAAAGAGGCATTTTGCCAACCTGAAAGAGATGTATGAAGAGGAAGGCAGAAGCCTTGCATCTCTATTGAAGCAGGCCCTGGTCAGCCTGCGATCCGTCTTGAACGATCCGCCTTATAACTTCATGATCTATCAGCTTCCTTTCGGCTATCATCTTAATATAAGGATTCAGCCCGCCGTTTCAAAGATCGCGGGCTTTGAGAAGGGTACCGGCGTTTACATAAACTCTATTGCCCCGGAGCATGCAGCCGCAAGATTTCGGCATTATCAAAAAGTGATCTAAGAGCGCCGAAAAGTTAATCAATTATCCGACCATAATAAACCTTAATTTGCCTGTTTCATTCCCAATGTATTTCATAAAGCAGATCGTATCGATGATGGAGCAATAACAATGGCTGCAGGGCGAATAGCTGCAGAGCAAGACAATACCGGTGAATAGATGCGAATTGGAATGCTCTCCTGGGAGAGCCTATACTCAATAAAGGTCGGCGGGGTGGCCCCCCACGTCTCGGAGATCTCGGAAGCGCTGGCAAGAAGGGGCCATGAAGTGCATATCTTTACGCGCAGAGGTGATTTTGAATCCTATGACAAGATCAACGGCGTCCATTACCAAAGGGTCGATGTAGATAACTCGGGAGATGTCCTCTCTCAGATGAACCGGATGTGCGATGCGCTTTATGATCGCTTCGGAGCAGTGCAAAAGCTCTTCGGCAAATTCGATATAGTGCATGGTCATGATTGGCATCCGGTGTGCACGTTGACTCGCATAAAGGAGGACTATGGCTTGCCATTTCTCTTGACCATGCATAGCTCTGAATGGGGCAGGAATGGCAACCACTTCGGTTACGGCATATCCCAAGAGATCTCCCATCGTGAGTGGCTGGGCTGCTACGAGGCCTCCAAGGTGATTGTAACCACCAGGCGCATGCTGGACGAGTTGGTGTGGATATACAGCCTGCCTGAAGAGAAGATCCGCATCATACCAAACGGCATCATTATGGGAAAGATGAAAAAGGGTCTGGACGCCGGTCGGGTCAAAGAGAAGTATGGCATTCACCCTATGGCACCAATTGTCCTATTCTGCGGCAGGATGAGCATCCAGAAGGGACCGGACCTGCTGGTGGAAGCTGTGCCTGATATCTTGAGAAACAGATCCGATGTCCGTTTCGTCTTCATGGGAGAGGGAGGCATGAGGCCGGAATGCGAGAGGAGAGCTCGCGAGCTTGGCGTTGAGGACGCCTGCCAGTTCCTGGGATACACATCCAGCGCCGAGAAAGAAGAGCTGGTCAATGCATGCGATCTGATGTGCGTTCCCAGCAGAAATGAGCCTTTTGGCGTTGTGGTTCTCGAGGCCTGGGATGCCTGCAAGCCGGTGGTAGCGACGGAGGCGGTGAGCATAATTCATAATTTTGAGGACGGTCTCCTTGCCTACATTCAACCGGAATCCATCGCTTGGTGCATAAACCGGCTCCTAGCAAATCCCAAAGAGATGACGAAGCTGGCCCGGGCAGGATGCAGCCGGATTGATGCCGAGTTTAGCTGGGATCGCATTGCCAAGAGGACAGAAGACGTTTATGAAGAGGCGATAAGACCTGGCCAACCGAAAGGTTCTTGAAGGGAGAGCAGCACAAGGGGCTCTTGGCGCCTCGATAGCTTAGCCCGGTATAGCGCGTCCTTGGTAAGGACGAGGTCGCGGGTTCGAATCCCGTCCGAGGCTT
>JBFYLJ010000129.1:0-16731 GCA_041305465.1 Methanothrix sp. | reverse complement strand
ATTCCCGTTTCCCGCACTGAACTGATAAAGAGGCTAAGAAAATTGGGATTTCGTGGACCATTTAAAGGAAAGAAACATCAGTTCATGTTCCGAGGAGATACTAAGCTCAGACTGCCCAATCTCCATAAGCAAGATATAGATGCCAATTTGCTGGCACAGATCCTGCAGCAAGCCCAAATCACACACAAAGAGTGGCTGGAATAAGCGTCATGTTATTGCTTTCGCTTGATCCTGAACTGCGAGAGGTGGCTCACACGAGTTAGAACAGGAGCGGGTGGCTTTTTTTGCATCGGAACAGGATAGAGTTAAATCCCTTCAGCCCAGAATAATGCCACAATATGTTCGCAGAATATATCGCAGCCGCCTTAGAGCGAGCGCAGTACAAAATCCTTGAAGACGGCACTTATGCTGCAACCGTGGAAGGTCTTCGCGGAGTTATCGCCATTGGTGATACCATCGAAGAATGCCGGAGGGATCTCATCGAAGTAATTGAGGGCTGGGTTGCCCTGAGGCTTCGCATGGGTCGGACAATTCCTCCCATCGGCGGCCAGATGATTGCAGTATCAACGGAGCCCGTCGCTATTGTCGAATAGGCTCATTCCAGTTTCGCGCAGGGAGTTTATCCGGCGACTGAGGAATTTGGGATTTGAAGGACCATATCCTGGTTCCGGCCATGATTATATGGTCAAGGATGATGCTTATGTGTCCATCCCAAACCCGCACCACGGCGGAAAAATCAGTGTTGATCTCCTCTCCATAATCTTGAAGGAAGGAGAGATAAGCCGGGACGAGTGGTTCTCAGCAGCTTAAATTTTCTACCACCGCCCTCGTCACATCCGCCGTCTTGCTTCTTCCGCCCAGATCCGGCGTCCGCGCTCCGCCAGCCAGTGCCTCCTGCACCGCAGCCTCGATGCGTCGTGCCGTCTCGGGCTCGCCCAGCCACTGCATCATCATGGCGGCGCTGCGGATGGCACCCACTGGGTTGGCGATTCCCTTTCCGGCAATGTCCGGGGCGCTGCCGTGAATGGGCTCAAAGAGAGCATGATCCGTGCCGATGTTGGCGCTGGCGCATAGACCGAGGCTGCCGATCACTCCTGCCGCCTCATCGCTCAGGATGTCGCCGAAGAGATTGGTGGTGACCATCACATCAAACCTCTTGGGATTTACCACCAGGTTGTAAGCGGCAGCGTCCACCAGCATATCCTCGCAGGGCACAGCGCGCCTTTCGGCGGTAGCCCGGCACGTCTGCAGAAAGAGGCAGTCGCTCTTTAGCACATTGGACTTGTGGATGATGGTCAGCTTGTGGCGGCAGGCTGCCAGGTCGCAGGCCTTCTCTGCAATCCTCTCGCTGCCGCGACGCGTTATGATCCGCATGGTATGCGCCTCCTCCGTCCCCACCTCCTCGATTCCTGAGTAAAGTCCCTCCGTATTCTCCCGCACGATGATGAAATCGAGATTCTGGGACTGGAAAGGCCGGATATTAGCATAGAGGTCCAGCTCCTTTCTTATTCGGAGGAGCACACTTTTGTAATTGGGGTCGGGCGGGGTGCTGATCGCACCAAAAAGAATGCAGTCACACTCTTGCAGTGTTGCCAAATCCTCCTCAGACATGGCGAGACCTGTTCTCTTCCATCGAGCCAGGCCAATCTCCACAAGAACCGGCTCAAACTCGGCCCCCGCGGCCTTTAGCACCGCCAGGGCGCTATCTACTACCTCCGGCCCAATGCCATCGCCAGCGACGATCGCTACCTTCTTAGATCCTCTACCAGACATCGTACTGCCTCTGCTATTCTTGCCGGGCCGTCTCCCCAGTGTACTGCTATGCCCCGCTGCCCGTTCTTCTCGGTCAGCCCCTTCATCTCGGAACGACAGCATCGGGTGATAAAAGGCTGCTGCGGCTCCAGGGCCGACTGGGAACTTTGCAGGGGACAGATATTGATAAACTCGAAATCCTTGCCGGGATTGTTGGCTAAAAAGATCTCTCTGGAGATAGAGCAGCCCACAATCCTGGGGTACTCATGCATTATCCGGTCCGTATCCAAAGAGCGTCCCAGGCCCGAGGCCCGGCAGGGGTAATAGACGCGATTGCAATCGAACTGGCGCAGATCCAGGATGCGGGGCACAAAATGAACCGTCAGGTCCCCGAGAATTCCGCAACTCTCCAGGCCGGCGAGAACATGAACCAGCCAGGGTGGATCGGGGGGCGAGACATCCAAAACCTCTATGGTGAGAATCGAAGCCGGGTCCGGGTCCTTGACGAAGGTGATGTGCTCATCCATCCCCTGAAAGACGACCGTGTTCGCCCTCTTGTTTTGGCATATTTCGTCTGCCTGCTCAATGAGGTGGGCCCGGTTCCTGGTATCCACAATATCAGGACAAAATATGATCTCTTCGCCGGAGGCGATCATCTCCAGCTCTACCACTTCTCTCATGAATCCAGAGCCGCGACTCTTAACATGGTAGAGTGCCGGACCATCCCGGCTGATGAGATACTCTGTGGCAAAGTAGACTGATTCGCCTCGCCTCTCCTGGTCCTTAATCCCTACGAACTTATACTCATCAGGAAAGATCATGCCAATCCTTTCTGCCGCCTTCGGTGCGCCACGAGGCCGCCGTCTTCCAGTATCTCCATGAGGAAATCAGGCAGCCGGGTGCCCTGATAGAACTTATCCCCCACCTGCACAGTTCCTGCAGCCAGGTCCACAACCACACGGTCGCCTCTCTGGCAGGACACATCGGCTTCAATCAGGGCCAGCCCTACATTGATGGCATTTCTGTAGAAGATGCGAGCAAAGGACCGGGCTACCACTACTGCCACTCCCGCCCCCTTCAATGCCCGGGGAGCCTGCTCGCGTGACGAGCCGCTGCCAAAATTTCTGCCCGCCACAATCACATCGCCTTTCTCTACCAGGGAGGCGAATTGCGGGTCTAAGCCCTCCATGGCATGCTCCGCCCAGAGCCTCGCATCCTTTGTGCGCAGGTATTTGCCGGGGATGATCACATCGGTATCCACATCGTCTCCAAAGACCCAAGCTTTTCCCATGATCATGATTATTATATCGCCGTTTCCCGCATAATACTCTTTGCATCACTTTCGCCCCGTGCGGTCATCCTTCTTAATCTCAAGATTAATGTATTGCTTTGTGTGGGGCAATTTATTTGGACATTTTATGTGGGCATTTTTAGCAGATCATTTGTATCTTACACACACTTTTATTGAGGCATAAAATGATTTATATCAATCGCTTCATCCGGCAAAGTATTTATTCTTACACGCACTAGGTTGTATACTATGGCAGGAGTTCTCGCACAGCTAGGATGGCCACTGCAAAAGAGGCCCAGAATAAAGCGACAGGTCCTTTCCAGCAGCAGGTTGGACCGTAAGGCTCTGGAGCTGCAAACAGCCAAAGAGATCCTGGAAGAGGTCTTTTGCACTACTTCCGCCGAGGTGGAGGAGATGATCCGTCTGCGCCTGGCAGAGCAGTATGCTCATCCAGAAAATCTGAAATATCTTTAGATACTACCATCTATCATGATACTCGGCATATCTGGCAGTCCCAGGAATATGGCCACGGAGCATATCCTCGGCGAGGCCCTCAAGATGCTGGAGGACAAGGGCCTGAAGACAGAGCAATTTGCAGTACGAGGCCGGCAGATCAGCCCTTGCCGACACTGCGACTATTGCCTTAAAAACAAGGAATGCATTGTCAAAGACGATATGTATAAGCTCTACCCTCTCATCCGGGAGGCGCAGGGGTTTGTTATCGCAACGCCTGTCTATAACGGCAGCATGAGTGCTCAGACCAAGATAGTAATAGACAGAACGCGGGCCACACTGGCTGCCGACCCAAATGCTTTGAGGATGAAGCCGGGCATGGCCATAGCCATTGGCGGCGATCGCATGGGCGGCCAGGAGCTGGCCGTGCAGCAGATCCATACATTTTACATCCTCAATGGCATGATCCCCGTGAGCGGGGGATTTTTTGGTGCCAACCTGGGAGCAACATTCTGGTCTCGCGATACACTGGAAGGGGCAACGTCGGATGAGGAGGGCAAACGAACGCTGCGAAAGACGACAAAGAAATTTGCTGAGATGGTAACGTGCCTGGAGAATATGAGGGCACAGGAAAAATAAATATCCTGAAAATGTGTAAGTGAGTCATTATGGCAAAAGAGCATAGTAAGAGGAAGATTGCCTGGGGAATCTCGGGCAGTGGAGACCGCATTGAAGAGACAGTCAATGCCATGATTAAATTACAGCAGCAGTACGATGATGTGGTGGATGTGCGTGTCTTCGTATCCAAGGCAGGTGAGCAGGTCATCAAATACTATAAGCTCTTCAATATCCTGGAGAAACACTTTGACAAAGTTTGGGTGGAGATCAACGCCAACTCTCCATTCCTGGCCGGCCAATTGCAGGTGAAGCGTTATGAGTTTTTATTGCTCGCACCCGCGACATCAAATACCGTGGCCAAGATCTCGCTGGGCCTGGCAGACTCTCTCCTCTCCAATGCAGCTATCATGTCTCAGAAGGCATTCGTTCCCACATACATCATGCCATGTGACTACAAGCCCGGAATCATAACCACCATTCTCCCCGACGGTAGCGAGATGCGGCTGCGCATTCGTAAAGAGGACGCAGGGCATGTAGAAAGTCTGCGCCGGATGGAAGATGTGTTTGTCATCGAGAGGCCCTCCGAGATAGCAGGGATCTTCGAGAAGCATTTCTCAGCCTGAAATGCTATTAGTGAATAATTTTTAGGCAGACGATATCGTAGCCCTCGCCGGCATAAAACTTCTTTACCATTAGCGTCGCCTTGCCGCAGGTTAATGTCTCATTGATTCCCAGGACTATTGATAAAGACGGCTCAGGCCCAGACTGGCTTAATACCCAGACCAGAGCCGCCTGCGAATCAATATCTTCCACCCGAAATGTGCAATTTTCCATTGTATAATTCTCATGCATGGAGAGAAAAACCTCCTGGGAGAAGGCCGGATAGATCAAGATTAGAAATAGGATACAAGCCGAGAATATGTAATAACCGATTGTCCTATTCATGCTGATGTCTATCATCTCCGTGGCGGCACCTTTGCAAGGCAGCTTCAGCCTCGAAAGGATTTAGTACTTATGAATCTATCGTCTCTTAATACGAGCTGTATAAAAAGTAACACTGGTGTTTCCATGAAGGACGTAGGCATACTTATACTAGGGCATGGTTCCAGCCTGCCTTACAACAAAGAACTGGTGGAATCGCTCGCCCAGATGGTCAGCAAAACCCACACAGGGCCGGTCAGAACTGCTTATCTCAATATGGACAAGCCCAACATCCCGGAGGGTCTGAATAGCTTTGCAGGAACCAATGTATCAAAGATCGTGGCTCTGCCCCTCTTCTTAGCCCATGGGGTACATACCCGCCAGGACATTCCCCAGGAGATGGGGATCGATCCGCAAAAGCGTAGAGGCACTTTGAAGATCGGAGGCAAAGAGGTGGAAGTAATTTGTGCCGAGCCTCTGGGCGTGGACGAATGCATTGCAACACTGGCATACAAGCGGGCAGCAGAGGCACTAGAGTAGCAGTACTTGATACCATCCATGGCGGGGCAGTAATCGCTCGCAGGATGGTCGAATCGGGTCTGCAGGCAGAGGCAATCGAAGTATATCACCACATCCCGGACCTAACAGGCTTCGACCTAGTGGTAGCCCCTGTGCACCTTGCACCCGGCAACCCGGCTCTATCTCAGGCCAGGAGGGCCAAGAAGAGAATTATCACTCATCATCAGGCAGTGGGCGAACTGCTCGGTGGGAAAGAGATGCCTGCCATGGAGGTCTTCGAGGTGACGGGAACGCACAGCAAGACCTCTACAGCACTCTTGTTAGCCATGATTCTCTCCTGGCAGAAGAGAGTCTTATCTCACACTACTCGAGGCCTGGAGATCTGGCAGCATGGTAAAGCCTGCCTTGTGGAAAAGGGACTTTCCATCACACCAGGGAATATGATCTGTGCTACAGAAGCTGCAAAGGCCCAGGGGGCACAGGCGCTGATCTGCGAGGTCTCGTTAGGCGGCACGGGCCTCGCCGACTATGGAATCATTACCAGTCTTTCCGGAGACTACCCTATTGCCAATGCTACCAAGTGGGCAAGCACTGCCAAACTGCAGATGCTCTCTCTTGCCAAGAACGGCGCGAAGATTCTGGCCAATATCGATGCCCGGCTATCTCCGGATGTCTCATTTGGTAGAGGCGGCAGTATCTATGCCAAGCAGGATCGTCTGATCACAGCAAAAGAAGAGGTGCATCTTGATTTGGGCCCGGATCTGGACTTCCTGGGCTATGAGACGGCGATCGCTGCAGCTGCGGCAGCCGCTGAGCTGGCCGGCATCCCAAAGAACATGATCGCCATGGCCCTCTCTGGTTTTGACGGTTTTTCCGGGCGGATGAAGATCAAGCGTCTGTCCAATCAGACTTTCTACGACAATTCCAACTCCGGCCTCAAAGTCCGAGATGTGGCGCGGGCACTGGATCGGGCCTGTGGCAGGGATCTGGTTGTGGTAGTGGGAGAGGAGAGTTTTACCGTATGTGAAGGCATGAACATCCTGGCTCTCTCGGATCTGCTAAGGCAAAGGAAGAGCGAGATGTCAAAGTTGATATTAGTAGGTGAAAGGCTTGTGCCCCTGGCAGAAGAGCTGGGAGCAACTACCGCCAGAAACCTGCAGCATGGGCTGGAAATAGCTCAAGAGGTGAGCCCGAAAAGGCTGCTTTCCTGCGTAAAATGCTTTAGGTGATAAAAATGGCAAGCGAACTACAAAACATAACGATACTTCATCCCAGACCAAGCTCAATAGTCGCCGCTCTCTATACTCTGCGCGACCTTGGCGTTGAGGTGGTCATATTGCATGGCCCGAGCGGATGCTGCTTCAAGCATGCCCGTCTCTTGGAGGAGGACGGAGTGCGGGTACTTACCACTGCACTGGACGAAGCAGGATTTGTGTTCGGTGGTCTGCGACCGCTTACTGCTCTTCTGAGGAAGGCCAATGAATTGTTCCATCCCAAACTCATGGCCATTTCAGGGACCTGTAGCAGCATGATCATCGGAGACGATCTGCACCAGGCTGTCGTGGATGCCGACCTGGACATACCTGTCTTGGAGGTAGAGGTTCATGCAGGCTACAGGGATAATACCAAGGGCGTGATCCTCACATTGGAGGCGGCAAGAGACAAGGGAATCATAGATGAAAAAGAGCTTGCAAGACAAAAGGGCCTGCTCGATAAAGCCACCCTTGTAGAAAAGCTCCACGGAGCTGCGAGCAGCGAGTACCTGGCTCCTGAGCGGGGAGATCTCAAATATGAGGCTGCAGCCCGGCTTCTGGAGCTTGTCCGGCAGGGCAAGAAGGGCCTGAATATCCTCAATGCTAAGAAGGAGACTGCCTACATGTTTGCCGATATTACCGCAGCCGTGGCCGAGGTTGCCGGCGATCAGGTGGACACCTTCGCCAATTTGGATGATCAGGTGGGCCTGCCCAAGGTGAGAAGGGACGCAGCTAATATTGCTCGCGATTTAAGGGAGCGAAAGGTGAATTTCCAGCTCATCGGCGGACTGGACGAGTACCCGGTGACGGGTGCTGCGGTGGAAGAGTTGACTGCAAATAAGCATTATGACTTTGCAGTGATCTCCGGAGTGCCTCATGCTCTGCCGATATCGGCTTTGAATGGCATGGAGATCTTCTCGATCACCAATGGACCGCGCCAGGTCAAGCCTCTGCGCAGTTTAGGCCACCAGCATGTCACAGTAGAGCTTGATTTGCATCCCAAGACGATGGGCGTGAAAAATCTGGTTGAATCAGAGTTCGGAGCTACATTGCGCTCGCTAAATAAAGCCAAAGCTATAGAGAGCTAAAAAAGATTAATTTTTGATTTTTTTTTTAGAAGGCTTTGGGCAGCTCGGTGAGCAGCGCATATATGACAAAGCCCAGGGTGCCGATAATGCCAATACCTGCCATAGAGATCTTGGCGATCATATTGAACTCCTCGCGGCTGGGCTTTCGGGCCAGCCTTAAAACCCGCATGTACTCATTCACATTCGTGGAAGGCATGGAGACGCCCAGATCCACGTCATCTAGATTCAGCTTGCTTTTAAGATCCAGCTTATTCTTGAGATCGAGCTTCTTATCAGCATAGCTCTTCTTCTCAGTATCGTTAGTTCCCTCGCTCATTCATCATGGGGAAGGAATTAGTGCATAAAAAACCTTTCGATCGTTTTCCTATGGCTTTTCAGCCTCTACCTCCAGGCGCATCATCGGCACGTGGGCTTGGCCTTTCCCATCCAGCGGATACCTCTCCAGGTACCTTCTCGCGATCTCCTTTACGAAGTCGTCCCGCCGATGAGCAGGAAGCCTCTGTGTATAGGGCAGCCAGGTATTCCTGATGATGCCCTCCAGGCCTGCTTGACCCTGGTGGATCATCTCCTTGGCTATCAGCTCCACCCTCATGGGCCGTAGGCCCGCCTGCGCCAGCCAGACTCTGTACTCCTGCGGCCCGTAGAAGTGATAGGGAAAGGAAAACCCTGAGAAGTACTCTTTCCACGGCGAGCTCTTGATAAGCTCGCCGGTCAGGTCCAGGAGCCGGGCGGCATTTCCTCTTCCCCCGCACTGCATGAGAAAACGACCTCCAGGAACCAGGCTCTGATGGACGGCTTTGAGTACGGGCAAATGATCCTTTATCCAATGTAGGCAAGCAAAAGAGACGGCCAGATCGAATTGCTCAATGAAGTGCAACGAAGAGGCATCGCCCACCTGAAAGGAGAGATTGGTTTGACCGGCATACTTACGGGAAGCAAATCCGATCATCTCGGGGGAGAGGTCGATTCCTCGAACAGATCCATCGAGCACCAGGCCGGCCAGGTTGGCGGTAATCCTGCCATCACCACATCCGATATCCAGGATGCGTTCCTCGCCGGCAAGCTTAAGATCGGAAATTAGAGCCATGGCCCAATTGTACTGGGCCGAGGAACTCTTCTCATAGTCTGCCGGATTCCATCTGTGCATTTCAGGGGCTGCCATATTTCTGGATCACTCATCATCACCCTTGATCGGCACATGCGTCTCCTTCTTGTGGGTCAGGCCTTCCAGAAGCTTGGGCACGGCATCTGCCACATGCTCTACTAAGGTATGTTGAGCCTCCTTGAGCCTTTCTACTCGCACCCCATCCTGGTCGATTATTATCACGGCTACGGGCTTCATGCCTAATGCGCCTCCTCCGCCTCCTCCCGGCTTATCTGCTTTTTCAGAGCCGCAACCTGCACCAAAGCCCATGCCGACGCTCATCAGGGGAATCACGGTCTTGCCCTCCACGGTAACTGGATCGCCCACCGCATTCTTGGCGGAGAGGGATTTTTGCATTTCCTCTGTTATGGTTTTCAGTATCTCGGATAGTTCCTGCGTCTTCTCACTATCTGCCAATAGTTTCACACTCCCTTTAATAATTGTCCGGGATAGGTGAAAAAGCTTTCTTCTTCTCCTTGAACTTTATCAGGGCTGTGAGGAGATCATTGTAGGGTGTGCAGATACCATAATCTCGGGCATACGAAGAGATGGCCCCGTTCAAAGCATCAATCTCCGTTTGCCGTCCCAACAGAATATCTTGCAGCATACTGGCGCGATGGCCAATCGTGGGAGGAAGCTGCTTTTCCAGCAGATAATGGTAATATTCATCTGCGTCTCTATAAGGAACCTTGACGTCTTTGGCCCTTAAAACCCGAAAGATCTCCCCAATTATGACTTTGATGATATCTCTCGTCTCCTCATTTTCGCCCAGATCTCCATAGGGCACTTCCAGCAATGCACCCAGAGGATTTAATGAACAGTTATAGAGCACCTTTCCCCAAATGGCCGCCCAAATCTCATCCTTGCTCACAATTTTGCAGGGAATACCGGATTGGTTGAGATCCTCCTCCAATGCCTCCAAGAGCGGTCGGTTCACTGCCTGGAAGGGCTCGCCCAGCAGGACATCGTCGGCGTTGACTGTAACATTAGCGTGGCCCGGCTCAAGAATCTCAGCGCCAAAGATGACGCGCGCTCCAACTGTGTGATTTTCTCCAACCTGACGGGCGATGGCCTCCCAGTTATTCAGGCCGTTTTGCATGGAGACCATGATGCCGTCCTCTTTAAGCAGGGGTTTCGCCTCGATTGCCGCCGCATCTGTGTCTTTTGCTTTTACACAGAGCAGGATGATGGAAAATTGCTTTTTCCCTACAGAGGTGGAAGGAGTCTGCGAAGGATTCTGCATCTCCTGTGCCTGGACAAAGTGTTCACCCCAGATGCCCGTGATCCTCAATCCCTTTTCGGATAAAGCTAAAAAGTGCTCGCCTCTGCCGATGTAGCTCACAGCGCGACCCAATTCTTGCAGAAATCCGCCCAAAACGCTGCCTATGGCTCCTGCACCGTATATGAGATAGTCGGGGCTTATGCCGCTTTTCATAAATGGGAAACGGATTAGGTCCCTTAAGAGGGTTTCGAAAAGCATAAATTTAAATATTTTTAGGTGGAATATTAGGCATGGGAAGTGCCAGGCTCGTGAAGGACTGCAAGGGTTGTTTCAACTGTTATGAGCGCAATATTCGGTGAGAAGCTGACCTTCTCCCAAGAGAAGGGACCAGATGTCAAACTGGTAGTCAATGGGGACGAATTTTATGCTCAATATGAGACGGCAGAAGGTTATTCCGTCATTTATGACAAAGAGCTGGGACTATTCTGTTATGCTCTCCTGAAGGATGGAGCCTTTTTCTCCAGCAAAATCTCGATCAGCCAGAGCCCGCCACCCGGTCTGGAAAAGCATCTGCAAGAGGCAGGCAACGTTCGTCTGGCCAAAGCAGATCAAAGCGCCCAGAGAAAAGGATGGTAAGCCAGAGCTGCTATTGTCTGAGATTTCTTAAGCAACTCTAAATATTTAGAGATGCAACATACCTATCTATTCGAAGCAATCACTAAATAGAGAGGTAAGTGTCATGAGCGCTATACTTGGGGAGTCGCTGCTCTTTCCCCAAAGGAACGGACCGCAGATCAG
Organism: Methanothrix sp.; assembly: GCA_041305465.1. Classification (GTDB taxonomy): domain Archaea; phylum Halobacteriota; class Methanosarcinia; order Methanotrichales; family Methanotrichaceae; genus Methanothrix. Next base: position 5,672 of record JBFYLJ010000129.1, on the reverse strand, counting down.
GCTAATGGTCTTTGGTGATGAGTTTTACAGCTATAAGGAAAACAATGATGGTTATTGCGTAATTTACGATCAGCAGTTGGGTCTTTACACCTATGCACGCCTGCTGGGGGGAGTGCTGATCTCAACCGGTGTTCCACTGAACCTGGACCCGCCGTCCGGCGTTAAGAGGCATCTCAGGGAATCGCCAGAGGTTATTGCCTCTAAATTCGAGGAGAGATTTGCCCGTAATTCAGCCAGCCGGGATGGATTCAACCGCGTTCTCGGCAGAAATATGGGCTTGCTGGAAGGAAGAAGAGTCAATCAAGGAAAAATATTGGGCCTGACCATTCTTGTTCAATTCTCGGATATCAAGACCTCCATAACTCCTGCTGACGTTTCCGATATGCTGAATACGCAGGGGTATAATCGCTACGGGAATTTTTGTTCTGTGCGAGATTATTTCCTAAAGATGTCTTCAGGAAAGCTCGACTATTCCAATGTAGTAATCGGCCCCATAACCCTCAGCCATGAGAAGCAGTATTACGTAGAGCATCCGCTGGTCGAGGAGACGCTACGCTCAGCAATGCAAACCGGCATAGACTTGCGGCAATTCGATAGTAAAAGAGAAGGTTATATCGATGCCATCAACATTCTTTATGCCGGCAAATCGCTTTATGAAGGTGACTACATCTGGCCGCACAACGGCATAATCAATATAATGCTGGGCAATATGAGGGCCTACTTTTATATGCTCACCGGACTGGGGGACGACAGGACGGAGCTGTCCATCGGCACATTCTGTCACGAGAACTCCCATATGCTCTCCCGCTTGCCGGATCTCTACGATTACGGCAAACGCGACGGCGACTTCCAAAGCAGCGCCGGTATTGGCAGTTATTGCCTGATGAGCTATGGAAATCATCTTGATAACGGAAAAACGCCCGCACCAATATGCGCATACCTGCGCAATTTAGCTGGCTGGTGCGACAAAATTGTGAGCTTGAATGAGGCAGGTGAGCATCAGGCCAATCATGGCGATTATGGCAGCGTATTGATCTACAACACGGACAATGAGAATGAGTATTTCATTGTGGAGAACCGCGCCACTCTTGGTCTGGACGAATATCTCCCCTCCAGCGGCCTGGCCGTTTACCACTGCGATATCTTCGGCTCAAATGAATGGCAAGGTGGAACGCCGGATCGCCATTACCAGTGCGGACTGCTCCAGGCGGACGGACATTTAGACCTGGAGAAAAATAGAAATGAGGGTGATGCATCGGACCTCTTTGGCAGAATCGATGGCCTTGCTCTATCTCATGACACTTTGCCTTCCTCCTGCCAATGGGATCTCTCAGAGTCGGGACTGACCATATCTAATATCAGCGAACCTGGTAAGGTAATTAGCTTTCGAACAGGTCCGGTTAAATCCACAAGAGCTGCCCGGGGAGAGGTAGCAGCGGCGGCCATTATCAATGATAATGATCCGCATGGCGTCTCCAGCGTCATCACACTCTCCGAGAAAGGCAAAATCAGTGCCATACGAGTATCTTTGGATATAACGCATACTTACATAGGCGATCTGAAAGTAGAGCTCATCGCACCATCCGGCCAGAGGGCAGTGCTGCATAATCGCGAGGGCGCGAGCAAGGATAACCTGATAGTAACCTTCGACAGCGAGAGCAAGCAGGAGCTGAAGGCATTCCTGGGCCTGCCCTCCTTGGGAGACTGGACTGTATGGGTCGCCGATCTGGCCAAGATAGATATCGGTAAGCTGAATCGTTGGTCTATCGAGCTGGACCTTGAGGCTACGACAGGCTCGGCGAGTTATGATGCCACGCCCAATCTGGATATACCCGATGCAGATCCAACTGGAATCAGCCATGCCATAATGGTGGAAAGGGAGGGGACAGTCCAAGACATCAAGGTGAGCGTTGATATCAGCCACAATTACGTCAGCGATCTGAGGGTAGAGCTATTCTCGCCGGGAGGAAAGAGGGCGTTACTTCACAATGCTACAGGCAGCGGCAAATCGGATATCGTAAGGACCTTTGAGGCAAAGGATGTTGCCGATCTGGCGGGTTTCAAGGGCCAGCTATTGAAAGGCAACTGGATCTTGCGGGTGACTGATCTGGAGCAAAGGGATGTGGGCAGGTTGAATAGCTGGGGAATGGAATTTACATTCCTGGAGTAAAACCGTGAAAATTCACTGCATCTCAGTTCTGCCGCAGAGATTTGTGGCCCTGCACTGGCATGGCGACACCTTCGAGATTCTTCTTGGCGCAGTGCGAATGGCAGAGAACCGGGCCGAATTGAATCCATGACTGTGGGCGGATAACGTGCCTTTGTGAACGGCTGACAGTTTTTCGCACCTTCGCGTGATATCCAATCCGGGTTCGATTTCACGCGAAGGTGCGAAGCCGCGAAGTCAAAATGTTTGCAATTTAGCGAATTTAGTGGGTCAGTTCTGTCCTGACCTCAATTTTTCAATGTCCTCTTTCATGCCATGACTCATTTTAGCGTTATCAAGTCTTGAGTCTGCGATCATAGGTAGCTGCAGGAAACCATACTTCATTCCCTCGAGATTCGCTTCACTGAGATCAACATTCACCAATGCGGTCTCATTTAGATCTACATTCCTCAGGTCGGCCCCGGAAAGGTTAACATTTTCCAGGAAGACAGCATCAAATTTGGCATTTTTCAGGTCAGCGCCATGAAGATCAACATTTTTCAGTATAATCCAATTGAAGTTTGCTGATCTCAGCACAGCCCTCTGCATAACGGTACCATTTAAGTTCATGGATTTTAGGCTACATCCGGCCATGTTCGCTCCGGATAAGTTGGCATCATCCAAATCTGCCTTAAGGATCTGGATCCCCCCAAGATCTGCAGCAGACAAATTTGCATTGCTAAGATCGGCATTATCTAATTTTGTGTTTATGAGATTAGACCCCATCAATTTGGCTCTTGGCAAATATGCCCTGGTCAAGTCCGAGTTGCTGAGATCACAGTGGCTCAGGTCGGCTCCAAATAGCTCTGCTCTGGAGAATTGGCAACGCTTGAGAGTGCTTCCACCAAGATTTGCCCAATTCAATCTGGCACCTATCAGGTTTGCACCGCTAAGGTCAGCGCCTTTCAGGGTGACGAGGCTGAGGTCCGCGCCAAGAAGCCTGGCCCCCAACAGTCGGGCACCCGTCAGATTGGACCCGCTGAGCAAGGCACCGGTAAGATCGGCCTGGTCAAGATATGAGTTCGATAGATCAGAATCTTCTAAATGCGCTCTGGCTAAAATTGCGCCTGTTAGTTTGGCTTCAACAAGTCTAACCTTATGCATCAAGGCATTTTCGAGGTTCGCGCCTGTTAGATTCGTCCGGAAAAGAATGGAACCGTCCAGACGGGAAGCCATAAGATATGATCCGGATAGGTTTGCGCGGCTCAGATTTACGCCGGTCAGGTTGGCAAAACCCAATTTTGATTTGACCAGCCGAGTGCCGGAGAAATTTGCACCCGAACAGCGCGATTCAGAAATATCCGCCCCAGAGAGGTCTGCATTGGAGATCGTTGCATTAATCAGGTTCGACCCGACCAGGCTTGCTCCGTTCATATTGGCCCCAATTAATTGAGATTGCTGGAATGTGGCCCGATTCATGAATGCTTTTGCGAGGCTTGCTTTGCTCAGGTTTGCGCAACTAATTTTCACAGCCAACAAGCTGGCCTTATCCAGCTTGGCAGCGACCAGAGTTGAATTATCCAACATGGCCTGATCCATAAAGGAACCTGTTAGATCCGCTCCTGTCAGATTTGAGTCTATCAAGTAGTTGATAGGCAGGTAGGCACCTTTGAGATTGGCATTGGAGAGATCGGAGCCGTGAAGATCAACTGCCGGCATGAATGTGCCACTAAGATTGGTTCCGATAAGCTTGGCATTAGAGATGGTGGCCTGCACCAAAAAGCATCCACTAAGGTTCGTCTTGCTGAGATCCGATCCATGCAGCTCAGAATGATTGAGGTGGTCTCCAGACAAGTCTATACCGCTCAGGTTCATATCGATGAGCAGGGAATGATCTCTGAAAGGATTTTCTTCGATTGCAGATGAAATAATAGATAGAAGAGCGAAAAGCAAGCACAACCATAAAACCAATTGAATCACGGAAATATTCATAGCAATATCTCTGCACTACTACTATTAATTTTTAATTAAAGGGGACACCTTCCAGTAGACCGTGAGATTAGCCACAACAATCTAAAAAAGTGAATGCCTATGATTTAGGCAGCCCACCCACAACATTAGGTTCGAGATAATACATCTCTTTTAGCTCTTCATCACTCTGGCCAGGGAATATTGCCAGTTTTTTCTGTACGATATCCCTTTGCCTCTCGGCGACTAGAGATCGGACAACTTCTGGAACGGTATCGCCAAAAGGTGCCAGCTCCACTCCTCCTTCCGCCAGTCCGTACCACCACTCCTGTCCGGGGTGAGAATTCCATGTCCCATTATGCACAGATTCTGCAATATCGGTCATAATGGGCTGCCAGTTCCAGACTGCGCCCGTAAGATAAACACGAGGTGAAAACCTGCCGACATCTGAGCCGAAAGATATGAAATAGACGCCCATCTCATCAGCCGTTTGACCCGTCGCATCGGAATCGGACCAGTGGGTTATGATATCGCAACCCCGGTTGATGAGCGATAAAGCCGTAGCACGCTCTTTTCCTGGGTCATACCAGTCTCCGATCCACTCTACATACACCTTAGCGCCGGGATTGGAGGATGCCACACCCTTAGCAAAGGCATTGATGCCGATTATTACCTGTGATGTGGGTAGAGCAGCAACAAATGCAATCTTTTGCGTCTTGGTCATATTGCCTGCCACTATTCCGGTAAGATACTGGGCCTCATAAATTCTTTCGTAATAGATTCCGGCATTTTGGGCCAGCTTTTGCGTACCGCCTCCCCACATAAAAACGACATTCTGATATTCTGGAGCCACTTCTTTGATGGCATCTATGAAGTTGTAGCTGTGACAGAATATCAGCTCTGCACCATTATTCGCGTATTCTCTCAAAATTTGGGATGCTCCGGGACCTGCGGCATTTTCTCTCTCGGATAGGTTGACAAAAGAGAGATTCTGGGCCATTTCGGATGCACCCACATGGGCCTCGTAGGTCCAGCCATGGTCCCCTACCGGGCCGAAATCAAGCAATGTCACATTTAGCTCGGTCTTTTTTGTGGAGCTATTTTCTGCAGCACTACCCACCGCTCCTGCTAAGCCGAAAAGGAGAAGTGCACAAAGAATTGCAATTGAGATGTATTTCAAATCAAACCCGCTCCATTGTATTTTTGTCATTAATTATTCCCATTTCCGCCGCAGCTATCCGGGGCGGCATGATGCCTGTCCGCCTGAACTCCTGCCAGGCCCTTGTGGTCACATCGGTCTCGAAGATGAACTCATACCGGAAATCGTTGGCATACCCCTTGGCTCGGATACGTTTGTAGAACGGAAAATCTTTCATAAGGATTACATAAGGATGCTTCTCGGATAGCCGGATATATGGTGAAGTCAGCAGCGCTTCTGGTAGTGTGCCGAATTTTCTGTAAATTGGTCGGCCCTGTTATCCCACAAGTTAATCCGTATTCATGGATAAATACTTTTTAGTAGTCATCCATTCTTCATTGATATCTATCAGAATCGATA
>JBFYLJ010000128.1:0-36970 GCA_041305465.1 Methanothrix sp. | reverse complement strand
ACTCCACCATGGAGTCGGAAAAGGCAGCAACGCTTGCCATTTCCAGATCCAACAACTTCTCTAAAAAGCCGCACTGAAGCAGCGTGGCCTCTTGGAAGGTCTTAATCAGGCCTGACATACTGGCACTTCTACTGACCACTCCAAGATAAGCCTTTCTTTTAAGATTTGAGATTTGAGATACTATCTTAAGATAAGATCTCAAGAAACAATCTCATGCAACAGATTCCTTTCGTTGGCCAGCTTGATCTCCTGGGCGATGCGCCTGCCATTGGATAGGCCTGGCTGGATGAGATCAGAGTAAGGAGATCCGCTCATGTAGAGATTGGTTCCTGCCACAATCCTGGCTGAGATCTCGAAGACCTTGAACTCCAGCTCATCGGTGACTATGGTCTCCAGGCTGAAAGCCCCGATCATCCCGCCAAAGAGGTCCAGGCTGGTTTCTACGACCCTCTCACCCAGCTCAAAGGCACGAGGCAGAAGAGACTCGCGAAGGACGAGCGGCAAGTTGCCAGTGACCACGAAGCTGGGATAGATGCCAGCTTCTGCCAGCTCCTTCATGCTTCCTATGCGAAATATCTCGTCGGCGTTGGACTCGACGCGCCGATCGATGCCCAGCATCTGCAAAGATCCCTTGCGCAGAAGATAACCATCCTCTTTTATGGGTGAATAGAAGAAATGAATATAATATCTGGTGCCCAGGATAAACTCCTGGATAGTGTACTTCTCCTCCGAGTTCATCTTCGATAGAAGCTCTTCTTTGGTCTTGGCAATGAAGAAACCCCGCCCGCCTTTGGCGCCGTGATACTTTATAATGACAGGTCGATCGATATCTTCAGCCGTTTCGAATCGCATGGGGACATTGACCCCGGCTTTAAGAAGCCATTCTCTTTCCATCTCCCGATCGCTCTCCCAGGCCAAAACGCGCCGGTTTCCGAAGGTGGGAACGGCTAGCGACTCAAACTTCTCGATCCCCAGATACTCAACCAAAGAGCCATGCGGAATAATGATTACATTCTCGGCCACAAGATCTTCGGCATAATCCAAGAGTGCCTTATAGCTCTCCACAGAGAAAAACTTGTCCGGCTTTGCCAGAGGAAAAGCATCGTAAAACCGAGGAGGCTGCCCGATGCAGATTCCAATGGTTTTAAAGCCCTCCATGCGCGCACCATGGAAAATTTGCAGGCTGCTATGTGAGCAGATGGTAGCAATGGTAAGGTCGTTCTTATCGTATCCCTTCAAAATCTTTTGAATATCTTCTTTAGAAATCATGGTGATGACCTTTGAAACGATCAGGTTGGCATGAAGGTAGATAAACCCTTCGCAAAGAAGTCTCTTGAGCGATAAATAAAAAAAAGGTAAAATGGAAAGCAGAAGGAGCTATCTAGATTCTGCCGAATATATCCCCTTTGGCGCTCTCTCTTCCCCTTGTTCTTTCCATCTTTATGGCCGCCTCAAGTGCTTTATTATAGAAACGATCTGTGTACTCCTTGGCCATCCTGCGAGCGGAAAAGCCCTGCCCGGCCATTTTGATGGCCTCCTTCATGACAGCCGCCCAGCCATGCGAGACACCATCCTCGTCCACATCGTAGAATAGAGGCACAATATCCTTTTCCAGCAGATCGTAGATGGCCGCTGCGTCGCATGCGTCCCTGTCCTGCCCATCTCTTGCACCCTCCACTGCCCAACCGTTCTTTCCATTGTAGCCTTCAATCCACCAACCGTCCAGGATGGAAAGCTGAGGAACGCCGTTCAAGGTGGCTTTCATGCCGCTTGTTCCGCTCGCTTCCATGGGTGGCAGAGGATTGTTGACCCAGACATCAACGCCGTGCACCAAATACTGAGCCAGAAGCTCATCGTAATCCTCCACAAAGGCGATGCGCCCTCCAAAAGACTGGTCCTTGGCGGCGTTGAAGACCATTTGCAGTAGCTGCTTGCTCTTCTGATCGTCCTGATGAGCTTTACCGGCAAAGATGATTTGCACCGGCCTGCTGGGATCGCCCACGATTCTAGACAGACGGGCCATATCCTGCAAGAGGAGGGTGGGCCGTTTGTAGGAGGCAAAGCGCCTGGCAAAGCCCAAGGTGAGGGCAGCCGGATCGAGCAACACCCCGGAGGCCATGACATTGTTGATGTCCGAACCGGATTTGCGCCACTTTTTGCGGGCCCTTTCTCTTATCTTGGCAATCGCCATCTCTTTCATGAACCGATGATGCTCCCAGATTAAGCGATCCGGTATCTCATCGACCAATTGCCAGATAGCCGGCTCGTCGTGCTCCTCCAGCCATGTTCGTCCCAGATAGCGGTTGAAGATCTCATCACCCAGGCGCCGATCAATCCAGGAAGGAACATGCACTCCATTGGTGATGTACTCAATGGGAACCCGGTCCACATTGAGTTCCGGCCAGAGCTGCTGCCACATATCCCGGCTGACCTCTCCATGCTTCTTGCTCACCGCGTTCCTAAAAGCACTACAGCGCAGAGCAAAAGCTGTCATGTTAAAACCCTCCGGCTTGGCCGGATTCATTCCCAGGCGAAAAAGCTCATCTCGAGAGAGATCAAGTGTGGGAAGATATGATCCGAAGTACTTGTCCATCAATTTATAGGAAAAGACGTCATGGCCGGCAGGAACAGGCGTGTGCGTGGTGAAGACCGTGGTGCACCGGACCTGCTCGAAGGCATCTGCATAGCTTGCTCCTTCCTCCACCTTCTCCCTAATCCTCTCCAATATGGCAAAAACTGGATGGCCTTCGTTGCAATGAAGAACGGAATAGTCCACACCCAAATGACGCAAGATGCGTACGCCGCCAATTCCCAGGACGATCTCCTGGCGCAGGCGCTGCTCTAGATCTCCGGTATAAAGCCGGTCGGATATGACACGATTCCAGGTATCATTGGCCTCGCTGGAGGTATCTATCAAGTAGAGGCTGGTCTTTCCCACCTGGACCTTCCAGACCTCAAGATAAATCGGTGGGTCCATGATCGGTACTTTGATGGTGATCGGATCTCCATTGGCGTCTTCCATCTTTCTAATGGGTGCATTCTCCCGATCAATCATCTCGCAGGCCCCCATCTGCCAGCCGTCCGGCGAGATCATCTGGCGAAGGTATCCTTGAGGGTACATGAATCCCACAGCCGTAAGAGGCAGGTTCAGGTCGCTGCACTCCTTGAGAAAGTCTCCCGCTAAAAAGCCCAGGCCGCCTGCATAAAAGGGAAGAGCATGATGCAGGCCGTACTCTGCCGAGAAGTAGGCGACCCGGCACTTTTCAGGCTGCGCTACACGGCTGCAAAACCAGCCGACTGATGGGTCCATGTAGCTCTCAAAGTGGGTCATGACAGAATCGTAATGCCTCATGAAGTGAGGGTCGGATGCAGCCGCCTCCAAAGCCGCGCCGTCCATGCGATTGATCATCTTTACAGGGTTGTGGTTGCTCAGATACCAGCCCCGGCGATTGAGGAGCTTGAAGAGCGCCCGGCCCTCGGGATGCCAGCTCCACCAGAGGTTGTAGGCCAGCTCTCGCAGTCCTGAGATCCTTTCGGGAAGATGAGGAAATTTATCTTTGATGCCTTGCATGATAGTGTCAGCTCCCTAGCGAACTGTAATGTCGGTTGTCTTTGGAGATATATCCTTCGAATAGCGGGAAAAAACGAGATTATTAATATAATCCAAGATAATTTCATCGGTAATCGGTTGAGGACACTTAGGGTGTATATTTATATTCAGTACGGTTTCTATTTTTCAGGATTTTACATATCCCTTTGAACCAGAATTTCTTGACACAAAATATGGCGCAGTACTTTTCCAAGAGCCTGACATCCTGCTGCGAGAGATTTGATGTCTTCAGTAATCCTGTGATGAGCAGAAAAAGAAGCTAAGGGAGTGCAAGAGAAAAAATGAAGATCTTGAGGCACTGATAGAGCCAGTACCTCTAACCATCCAGGAAGATTTCTCTCAGCCCCAGGGGGAGAAGGTCCTGAGTCGATTGAAGCCCAGTAGGGAGCCCTACCCATTCCTTTTAGGCCTAAAAATAGATTCTGGCAACATCTATTTATGCAATTAAATGCCAACATGTTATAATGCGTATAAAGCTAAATATTTCTATAATAAGTGTCATATTATTATTAAATTTATCCATAATTCCTGTTGTGTATGGCGAAAGTATTGCACTTCCACGTCCACTGCCCGTTCCATCATATCTACAATATCTACAAAATCCGTTCCCACTCGCCGCATCCGGCAACAAATTTCCCGATAATGATAATGGCACCTATTATAACTATTATCGCCCTAGCACTCCAACTTCGAAACCTACCATTAGAAGCACTCCTACATCTGTTGAGCCAGAGACGAACACTCCGAATGCTATGGCAAATGAAGTATCAGGATCAGCGCAAATAAATGATCTTGGTGGAGTGAATTTCACGTCAATTACTATGAATTATATCTCCTTGAACGAAGATCTAGCAGGAAACATAACCTTCGATTATATCTTCAAAGGCCAAAAGGCAAAAGGAAAGCGACCAGGAATAGATGCGGCAAACTCCGCATTGTTAGCGTCAACTGCATTTACGACTGGTCTGACTCTGCCCAACAATAAGTTTTGGGTTAATCTAAATCCAGGGCAACCAAATCGGATAATCGACGAGCAGCTCGGAAAGACGGATATGGGACGGATTATGCTGGAGTCCGATTTCCAGATGAAAAGAGATTTCTGCAATTATTCTAATCCATGTGCCAATGAAACTGGGAAAGTTTTTTTTGATATTCTAATGAAAAGGCAAAATGAGCTTGTTTCAGAATGCATGAAGAAATTCCCAGGGGAAATAGAGTCCGCAATGAATGTTGGTTTCAAGGCGACGACGAGGCATTGGATTGTTCCAGATAAAATCTATGCCTACATCAATGGCAGTGAGATTTATATCATAAATTCGACATTAAACATTAATTCAGTTCCATTTTCAGAGTATTCTTACCCTGTACTGATGAATCAAAATTCCAGCTCTATATCCGATGACTGTCGTGATGAACTCAATAGGTCCGCAATAGAATACGGCCAGTATTACAAAGAACAGGAAGATCGCATGATCCTGCCTTATGTCGTCAAGGACGTGAATCAGGATGAAAGATATGAAGACTTGAGAAATGTCTGCATCTCGCTGGCCTTGGCCCAATGGTATAAAGAAAATATTGGATCGCAGGCAGATACCTTCCAGGATAGCATTGATTCTTCAAATGTGACTGCATTGCAATCTATTGGATTATGGAGTCCTACTGAGATATGGAAGCGCTATGTATCATCCTTTAAAAAGGGCGAATTTAATTGTACACAAAATCAGACTGTTTATATAAACGGACAGCTCATGATCGAGTTTTCTTTCTCCTCACTGGGTGGAGTGAATTTTGAAGGCATAAGTGATAACATGACTCTAATAAAGGGTATTCCTCTTAAGGTCCAGGCCAGTGTTGACTCGGCTATAAGTAAGGGCTTTGTAAATGAGGAAAATGATGTTCTCTTTGGAATAAGTGTCCATGTAGATCAGGTTAATCGGACTCACGCTACAGGCTCCTCATCTGGTTCGGGTCCCTATCCGAAATCTCCCGAGCCAAATAAAGAAGTACACGCTCACCATACAGGTGGAGAAAATAACACCGATAATGCGATGGATTATGACGAAGGAAAGACTTTGCAGAGAATGGATGAAACATCTTTGCTAGACATAGGCAAAGTTGGTTTTGTTTGCGGTCCATGCCCGGAGGGTTTTAGCGGACCCAACGAAAAATGTGAGTGCTGGAGCAACGAGACAAAATGTCCTCCAGGATATGAAGGCCCAAATGAGAAAGGCGAATGCTGGAAGTTGGTACCTGTAACCGTTTATTAACTTTTCTTTGAAACGGCGACCTCATCTCCGCCTCTCGGGTCTAGGGCACCGCAGAACACCAAGATACTCGCCCCCCTGGGCATCCTTGCGCCCCAGATTTCGCTAATTATATAAAAATTGGTTGCACCCTGGCCGACTCCGGGCAAGTATAGAGATGGAGGATTCTCTCACCACCTCCTGTAATCCTTCCGCCGCTTCCTCGCCACCTCCAGGAAGTCGCCAAGTACCTGCCGGTTTCCAGTGGAAAAAGAATAAAAGAAAGTTCAATAAAAATAGCTAAAGAAGCTTACAGTTCCCCATGCAGCCCCAGGCGCATTAGAAAGAGTTAGCAACATCCATTTTGGATTCATGGATTAGCGAGTGCAGCCGCCAAGCAAGCCTCCGGCCCCCCTTTGATCTCAATTGCCCAAAAAGACACGATTTCCGGTGCGCATCGTCCTGCTGCACCGGACCTATGCATTCTAAAATATCGTTTAGTGTTTGAACATCTTGCTTATACTGTTAGTGGCATTGGTGATGCTACTGGAAATGCCTGAAATGAAGCTCTTTTGCTCAGCGGGCTTTGTTTGGGCTGCTGATTTCGTCTCGGTGGGTTTGGATTTCTTTTCCTTTTTCTTGGAGACGGGATTGCCGTTTTTCATTTGAAAATTGCTGTTGCGATCTTGGGGGCCCTTGCTCGTCTTATTGTTTTTTGCCATAATTACCATGCCCCCGTCAATGTCAAAATTGATATAGATTGCGCCTACAAGGTGCCGGCTTTTGGACTTGTAGCGCTTCATTTCTGTATGCAAGGGCAGTGGAGGCGAAAAATGATGATCCACAGTATCGCTTTCCCTATCAATGTTTTCTTGCCGGCTGGCCTTCGCGAAGATGTTGAGTATTTTCACTATGATATGAAAATAAAATAAGAGAATGAGATATGTTCGTCTGACGGATCAGAACGTGCAGAACTCATTGTTCGCAAATTAGGCTTTAGAGCTCTTCCAGCTTCTCGACGCCCATTTTTTTAACCTTTGGCTTCCAGATCTTATCCGGCATCCATGTGGGTGCTCCTTTGGGTTTCGTTACCTGGATCCTTTCTCCTGTGAATATGTGTACCTTTTTTGTGCCGCGCTCCCGAAGTCGTATGTCCGTTATTCCTCTATTAGCCGCTTTCAAGGCAGCTTGTCTTGGTTGCTTTCCTGTAAATACCCCAATCTCATTTCCCTTATCGTCCCTGAGTGCAAAATTCCTCGTCTCAACCATCAAATTCCCTCCGTGCTTCCCAATCAACAAATGATATTTGAATTATTGTTATACTGAATACCATTATATTAATTTTATCGAGATGGCAGGAGATTCACACTGACTTTTGCCCCTAAAAGGGGGATAAAGCCAGGGATTGCGCATTAATCTGCGGCTGGACCCCTGGCATGCGCAGAATTTGTCCTCCACTTGATTTCTAGAATACAATAGTCCATCCCTCTTTTACAGCATCCTTTGCGGTGTAGCTGACTCCATTCACCTTCAATCCTTTGTTGTCCAGCAGGGTTATGATTCCTCCGTCGTTGGGCAGCTGTATGCCAGTCCCAGGAAGGAAAAACGTCATAGTCTGCCCCGCCTTCAGGATTCCGGATAGCGGCGCTTTCTTCTTTTCGCTGTCTACCAGATTCCAGCCTTTAAGATCTATGGGCTTGGGAGTGATGTTGAGGATGATGACGCTCTCCAATCCCTTGTCAAGACCCATGGGATTGACTAAAGCGGCCAATATTCTCACGCGCCCATCCACGGCCGGTTCATCGCAGGCTTCGGAAATTCTGTGACCGGTAACATCATCGGTATGCAAGCACTGGGACTGGAAGGCCGTGAACAGGGCTACCCAGCGGTTTTCATCAGGAATATGGAATATTAGTCCCCCGTCCTGCCAGGGCCCATCATCCTCTTTCCATTGCGGGGCATTCCCTTGATTCATATGGATATCATGGATGCCGTTTCCAGGGCGGAAATCAAAGTAATCGTCGGGCTTATCCTTCTCAGGCCCCCATCTCTGACCAAAGGCATAGATCACGCTCGACTGCATGGCCATGCTTCTCTTTACATATTTTTGCAGCAGCTCGTTTAGGTCGTTATCCGGACCGGGAACGTTATAGGGCAGCGGCTTCATCTTAGCAGTGTCAAATAAGTTGCCGCGAATGAAGTCCAGGGCCATGCCACCGGCTTTGCAGTCCAATTTCTTGAAACCGTTGGGGAGTTGCTGCAGATATTTCAGGATGGGGTGATCGAAGTTCTCATCTACGTAATAGAGCAGAGTCGATGGCTCAACCTGGGATTTAACGTTAAAGGCAATGCGAAACTTCTCCTTATCGCTTACCAACACATGGAAATGCGGGCTTTTGCCCTGTCCCTCTTGTTTATCTTTCGCCTTTCCCTTCAGCACGCCGTAGTTACATATGGGTATGATAATCACCTGCAGATACAAAAAATGGCTTTATTCATTCTTCTTCCAGCCGACAGAAATGGCAGCTATGATGCCATATTGGCTCGGCTTCGATCAGCAGCGGATTTTCACTATCGTAGTGGCCGGCCATCATCTTCTGAATGAATTCATGAACCTGGTCTGCGGGCATTCCGGCGGGTTTAATTCTTCCTATCTCGCGACCATGAACGCCATGGTGGCCTTTTGTTTTATCGACAGTCATGACGGCATACTCAGGCTTGTCCTCGCTATCTGCGTCACCCAGGTAGAGCAGATTTCCATAATAAAAGCCATAGCATATCGGCCACTTATGGTTGATCATGGCCTCTACCAGATCGTCTTCGCTTTCCAGCTCCTTGAAGGAGAATACACGCTCGGGATGAATCATAATCTTCACCGGTCTAAATGATATTGCAGTCTAAATGTTAAATAGTTTCTCGATTATCCAGGTACATAATATTTATCATGATAAGGATTACATCCATCATCTTCAGCACCTTATGCAGGAAAACGAAAACGAAGAATTTGAAACAGGATGGTTTTATATTGATACTACAATTCTTGGGGGCCGCACAGTCCGTTACTGGATCTATGCATTTGGTAGAGGCAAATGGGCATCGTGTGCTACTGGATTGCGGAATGGTGCAGGGCAGACGGCAGGAATCCAGGAAGCTGAATTCAGAGTTTCCTTTTGACGTTATGAGCATCGATGCTGTGGTGCTCTCTCATGCCCATCTTGACCACAGCGGCAAATTGCCCATGCTGGCAAAAAATGGCTTTGACGGCAGCATTTTCTCTACATCTGCGACGCGCGACCTTTGCAGTGCCATGTTGCGCGACTCGGCCTCCCTTCAGGAGATGGACGCAAAATATGTAAACAGGCTAAATGCAAAAATGGGATTGCCTTTTATAAAACCGCTATACACAGCACATGATGTTACAACCTCACTGCGGCTCTTTCAAACCCTCGAATACGGGCGGCAAGTTGAGATTCTTTCCGGCATTAAGCTCACCTTTAGAGATGCAGGACACATTCTTGGCTCGGCTACGGTGACGCTGGAGATTGCCGAGGGGCGGGGGGAAAAGAAGGTGACAACGCTTGCCTTCACCGGCGATCTGGGAAGAAAAGGTACAGCAGTGGTTCGAGATCCGGAGGTCCTTGAGCGCGCCGATGTCCTCATCACGGAATCAACTTATGGGGGCCGCTATCACGGTCCCATGAATGAGGCAAAAGAGAAACTGGCCAGAATTGTAAGTGAGATTGCGCATAAAGGCGGCCTGCTTATAATTCCCGCATTTGCCGTAGGGAGAACTCAGGATGTGGTCTATCATCTGCACGAATTGATGGAATCAAAACAGATTCCCCCAATACCTGTGTATGTGGACAGCCCTCTGGCAACCAATATCACAGAAATCTTCCGGCAGCATCCCGAGTGCTATGATGAGGAAACAGAGAAGCTCTTGCTGCAAGACGGAGGGATGGACCCATTTGGCTTTGATATGCTCAAGTACACCCACAGTACGGAAGATTCAAAGAGGCTCAACAACCTTGGAAAACCGGCGATTATCATCAGCGCTTCGGGTATGTGCGAGGGTGGAAGAGTGCTGCATCACCTGCGCCGCAATATTGGCGATCCCAAGACCACTGTTCTCTTCGTAGGATATCAGGCGGAGAATACTCTGGGACGAAAGCTCCTGCGGGGAGACAAGACCGCGCGAATTTATGGTGAAGAGTATGAGGTAAGGGCCAGGATGGAGGAGATTGATGGCTACAGCGCCCATGCCGACGAGGGCGGGCTGCTCGGTTTTATCTCAGCTATTCCGCAAAAGCCCGAAAATGTGTTTGTGGTACATGGCGAGCCTGATGCGGCAGCGGCTATGGCCTCAGAGCTGAGCAAACTGGGAATTGGCAATATAGCTATTCCTGCTAGAGGAGAGCGTTTCTCGATTTCATAATAGTGGTCTTCCCGGCGGCTCATCATCGTCCAGGAAATGATTTATGCCCATGCGGTCCGGATCGTTGTGAGGCTCGACCCCCTCGCGATAGCTGTCTGCTTGCATAAACTGCCTTACAGCAGCCGTATCATAGTCCAGGCCAGTTGGGCTCCATTCATCTTTCAGGAAATTCTTGACAGAAGGAACAGGGCCATCGTAGCTGCCGAAAGACCAGTCATCTCTGCCGAGAAATGGCAGATAAAAGGTGAACTGGTTCCAAAGGGGCAGGATGGGATGATAATAAACGGTGGCGTTCTGGTTTTTTTGGAATCTGAACTCGGGCCGGAAGATGGTAGCCCTCAGAAAGGCGGGGGACACAACTGTGGTATTGTTGCCGGGAACAAAGGAGGTGAAGGCGAGAGGGGTGGCATAGCCCGGATAGCTCAATGTCTGGCCGTAGGCGTCGCTGCCGCCATAGAGATACATGGTCCCTGCGCTGCTGCCCGCCAAGAGCATGAACAAGAGTGATATCAGTGTCCAGTGTTTCATGATAGTCGCCACTATTCCGATAAGATAGATATAACGCTTGGGATCTGTGTCGAGCTCTACAGCCGCGACAGCATTCCGCGCACGATGGCAGTAGTGTGAAAGAGGCCCATTCCGCTATTGACAAGGGAAATTCGGACTCGTATGATACTGCTTTTCCTGGAGCAAGAATAGGTATGTGTGAGCTTGCGCATATCCCATCTGGCGCCCTCCTACCGACATGTTTAAATGGGGTACGACTCACCTTCAGTCCTGTTGGGCAGGTAGATCAGCTGGAAGATCGCTACCTTGGCATGGTAGAGGCCTCGGGTTCAAATCCCGACCTGTCCATTTTCGTCTGCTTTTCCGTGGCTTAATTCTTTCAAGCATCATCGCTTCGAGCAAAGGCTTATTTTGCCTGGAAATCCGGGCTATGGAGTGAAAGATGTACGAGATCCTGCAGATGCTGGCAATGGCCTTTGCAATCGGCCTTACGGGCGCGCTGGCTCCCGGGCCGACGTTGGTCGCCACAATCAACTCCTCACTTAAAGACGGCTGGACAGCCGGACCCAAGGTAGCAGCAGGCCACGCTCTGGTTGAGACAATTATATTTCTCCTCATCATCGGCGGGCTGGCCGATGCCATGCAAGGGTATTCCCGCGCTATCGCTCTGACGGGCGGCCTGGCCCTTGTAATCTTTGGATTTATGACTGTTTTTGGGAGCTGCAGTGCCACATTGGCCGTGGCAGAGGGGCAGATAATAGGCAATGCCTACCTGGCAGGAATTATCACCAGCGCAGCTAATCCCTACTTCTGGATCTGGTGGCTTTCCATCGGCAGCGCCCTGGTGCTCTCCAGCCTGCATTCGGGATTAATTATGGCAGGCCTCTTCATGATAGGCCACTGGCTTGCGGACTTCGGATGGTTGGTCCTGGTTTCGGTCAGCCTGGATCGGGGGCGCAGCATACTATCCGAGCGAAATTATCGAAGAATCCTGGGAATATGCGGCGTCTTTTTAGTCTGCTTTGGCGTCTATTTCCTGAGCGCTGCCTGAACCGGGTGGAAGCATTGGAGGCAAAAAAACGATAGGCCTTCTCAAGAACTCATTCTTCTTACGATTATAAAACCGCGCCACCCTTAAATAAAGGCCGGACGAGGTTGAAGGGGAGATATTGCTTGTCAATAAAGGATGATCTGGCCTATCTGAAGTCGATTCGCATATTCATTGGCATATCCGTCTTAATCTTCGCTCTGACGAGCGTGATGGGTTATTATGCCGCAGCAGTCGATCCAAAGCTGGCATTAGAATGGACGCGGGAGCTGGAGATGCTGAAGTGGATTTTAGATCAGCCGCCAGTCCTCATAATGCTGATAATATTCCTCAAGAATCTCCTCGCCTCGGCCATGGCCATGCTGCTGGGCCTAGGCCTGGGCCTCATTCCCCTGATGGTCGTGACAAGCAACGGCTTTCTGCTGGGCATAGTAGGCTATGCTTCCGTAAAAAAGGCGGGCTTGCTTTTTCTGGCTGCAGGCATCCTGCCTCACGGCATTATTGAGCTGCCTTTAGTCCTGGTCAGCATTGCTATCGGCTTTAGGCTGGGCTATCTTCTGGCCCTGACCCTGGCCAAAGAGAAGGCCGACCTCGCAGGTGAGACAAAAATAGCCCTCCATTTTCTCGGGCGATATGTCGCGCCGCTGCTCTTCCTGGCCGCGGCAATTGAAACCTTTATCACCCCTATTGCAATTTCGGTGGTTACATGACCGATTCCAAGATGATATTCGACTCAAAATCCAAGGCAAAGGACAAGAAACAAGCCAAGCTTCCGGCTAAGGACAACTTCAGCGAGTGGTATCACGAGCTGCTCATAATGGCGGAGGTCGTTGATAATCGCTATCCTGTGAAGGGTATGTGCGTCTGGTTTCCCTTCGGCTACGCCATCAAGAAGAATGTCTATGCCGTCATCCGGGAGCTTTTAGATCCCGATCATCAGGAGACACAGTTTCCTCTTTTGATACCGGAAAACGAGTTCATGAAAGAGGCACAGCACATCAAGGGCTTTGAGGAGGAGGTCTACTGGGTGACCAGCGGCGGGACATCGCCACTGGATGTTAAGCTCGCCTTGCGACCTACGAGCGAGACGGCTATCTATCCCATGTTCAAGCTCTGGGTCAGGTCGCATGCCGACCTGCCGCTGCGAATTTACCAGATCGTAAATACATTCCGCTATGAGACAAAGCACACGAGGCCGCTCATACGCCTGCGTGAGATCACATCCTTCAAGGAGGCTCACACTGTTCATGCCACCTGGGAAGATGCGGAAAAACAGGTCGAGGTGGCCATTGCCAGGTACTCGGAGTTCTATCGCCGTCTGGCCTTGCCTTTCCTGGTAAGCCGTCGCCCCAGCTGGGATAAGTTTCCCGGAGCGGATTACACCACGGCCATAGATGTCATCATGCCTGACGGCAAGACGCTCCAGGTGGGCACGGCGCACCATCTGGGTTCCACCTTCGCCAAGACCTACGAGATCACCTACGAGGCGGAAAACGGCGAGCAGAAGCTGGTATCTCAGACCTGCTACGGCATTTCGGAGCGCTGCATTGCTGCTCTCATCTCCGTGCACGGTGACGGGAACGGCCTGGTCCTGCCCTGGGAGGTAGCCCCTATCCAGGTAGTAATAGTACCCATTCTACTGGGCGACAAGGAGAAAGTTCTGGCAGTTTGCCGGCAGTTGGAGGACGAACTCTCGCTAGCTCGCGTGCGAGTGAAACTGGATACCAGCGATGAGCGGCCGGGTGCCAAGTTCTACAAGTGGGAGATGAAGGGCGTGCCCATTCGACTGGAGGTTGGGCCCAAGGATATCGAGAAGGGGGTCGTCACTTTGGTTCGTCGCGACAAAACCAAGAAAACGATGCCTATGGTAGGGCTGGTGCAAGCCATCAATAAAGAGGCAGAAGAACTCCAGGCAGCCCTCCACACCAAGGCCACCAATCTTCATGAGGCAAAGGTAAAAGAGGTCGCAAACATTGAGGACGCCAAGGTGCAAACGCAGGTAGGCGTGGCTCTTGTGCCCTGGTGTGGTGCGGTAGAATGCGGCCATAAATTAGAGGACCTGGTGGAAGCAAACATGCTGGGCGAGCCGCAATATGCCTCCTTCCCCGAGGCTGCCTGTTCTGTCTGCGGCAAGATCAGTCCTGGCCGGACCTACATGGCGCGACAATACTGAATTTTATATTTTTTCATAATGGAGGGGGGACCACAGTTTCGTCATAGGGCCCAATTTTGCAAATAGGGGTTCTTTCCGGCCAAATCACAATGACCAAATAGGACCTAATCGCCGCCAAAATCACAATAGACCATTTCTACTGTGGCCAAATAGTATTATGCCTTTATCGTTTTTACCTTTTTTGCCTAAAATACCAAATATTGTCCAAGATTAATTCAACAATTGTTTTGGCATTATAGATATTTCTAGTTTATTGCGCATAATTTGGTTGATTTAACGATCAGTATTAATTATATAATATAATAAAATTGTGGCCGATATATGTTACAAACATCCTTCCGTTTTCTCCGACAGATAAATCACATAGGATCACAAATTTTGCTGCTATCCGAAATAGGCTTATCTAGATCGGCATTACTTTGCAGGACTGTCTATGGACCAAATCCCTTAATGGAGCTGTCAGGCATCATTATCACAGGCATATCAGCCCAATGGCTTGCCTGGCGTTTAAAGCTCCCTTCTATCCTCCTGCTTATGGTCTTTGGATTTGTGGCAGGCCCGTTAACCGGCTTTCTGCACCCTGGTCAGTTATTGGGTCCGCTCCTTTCGCCTTTTATAAGCATATCTCTGGCTTTGATCCTCTTCGAGGGCGGATTGAGCTTGAAGATCGCCGATCTGACCGGAACAAGAATTATTGTGCGAAACCTCCTTACCATTGGTGTTTTCACAACATGGCTTCTAGCCTCAAGTTCTGCATATATTAGGCTCCTCGCTAATTTCCGTGGGTAGCTAGGTAAGTCTTTATACCAACTCCTACTAGAAAATACTTCATGTCGATCTCGCATGAAGCCCTCTTTAAGGTAGCATTGAATCTCGAAGATCCTTGGTACATTAAGTCAATGGATTTTAGCGTTGAAGGAAGGCAGCTGGATATTCATGTAGATTTCAAATCCGGCAGCAAATTTCCTTGTGCGAAATGCGAGAAACCAAGCTGCAGCGTGCACGATACCATCGTAAGAACCTGGCGTCACTTGAATTTCTTTCAATTTAAAACATATATTCATTGTCGCGTTCCTCGTACCAAATGTGAAGATTGCGGAGTTAAACAGGTCAAGGTTCCCTGGGCTAGAAAAGGTAGCGGATTCACGCTGCTCATGGATTCCATGATTGTCTTGATGGCTCAGTACATGACTGTGACTGCGATTGCTGAGATGATTGACGAACACGATACTCGAATCTGGCGGGTCTTGGGGCACTATGTTGCGGAAGCCAGATCTCATGAGGACTTCTCAGAGGTTAAATCGGTAGGTATAGATGAAACGTCAAGGGCTAAAGGGCATAAATATGTTTCTGTATTTATAGACCTTGATAAATCAAGAGTAATTCATGTATGTGAAGGAAAAGATGTCTCGACCATTGAGTCATTCAAGACGGATTTAGAGCAGCATAATGAATCTAGCAAAAATATTGATAATTTCTGTTGCGACATGTCACCTGCATTTATATCTGGAATAGAGAATAGTTTCCCTAATGCGTCAATAACCTTTGATAAGTTTCATGTTACGAAGCTCATGAATGAAGCAGTCGATAGAGTCAGGCGAGAGGAACAATCGCAAAACGCTTTGCTCAAGAAGACAAGATATGTTTGGCTCAAAAATCCAGAAAATCTTACGATCAAGCAAAAAGAGACTCTCAGACCATTGAAAGACCTAAGACTTAAAACATTAAGATCTTATAACATCAAATTGGCGCTTCGCGATTTTTGGAATTATAAATATCATAAATCAGCAGAGGGATACTTAAAGCGATGGTATTTTTGGGCAACACATAGCAGACTCGATCCCGTAATCGATTGCGCCAAAATGATAAAACATCACTGGAATGGTGTAACTAATTATATTAAAACAAAAATCAACAATGGTATCTTGGAAGGAACGAATTGTCTCATTCAGGCAGCGAAGGATAGTGCGAGAGGCTTCAGATCGACAAATAATTTTATTATTACTATTTATTTTAGGATGGGAAAACTTGATTTCAATTTACCCATGTGAAACAGCGAAGAGCCATATTTTTCAATGTACGTATCACATCTCTAAAGAGAACGTAATCCCAGTTTTCTATATCTCCTAAATCGCAAGAATAAGTCCATTCTCTAGCTTCTATGTAGCGTGCGACCTTATTGCGGGCGCTTTCCAGAGTCTTGCTCTCCTTTAGCAGCATATGTAGTTCGGGCGCTGCATCCCAGCATTCTTTCCATCTAGCAGTCATATCACAATTGTCATTGACAGACATTTTACTTCAATTTTTCCCCCATGCTACTTCTTCCAGGTTTCCGGCAAGAACATCAATATCACAGGAAGGATTTCCAGACGCCCTATGTACATGCAGAAGACACCCAAAACACGCCCTGATGCAGAGATGCCGGTAAAGTCGAGTGCCACGACACCAAAACCCGGACCTACGACTCCAAGGCAGCTTGCCGCAGCGGATAATGCGGACAGAGCGTTGAACTGAGGGTTTGCTCCTTCAGTTATGGCAAAAGCCAGGGTTGCAGATATGAAGGTCAAAAGATATAGCTGCACAAACAGCAGAACGGATTTGACGGTATTCTCTTTTATTATCTTATCCCTCATCTTTATGACCATCACGGCCTTGGGGTGAAGGCTTCTAATCAGCTCATTGTAAGTGTATTTCAAGACAATAAGTACCCTTCCAACCTTTATTCCTCCACCCGTCGATCCGGTGCAGCCTCCAATCAGCATCAGTAGTATCAATGTAACCTTGGCTGCCAAGGACCAGGCATCATAATCGAAGTTATTTACGAAGCCTGTTGTGGTCATGGTAGAGATGACCTGAAAGATGGAGGAACGAAGCTGTGTATGAAAATATCCCGGTATCTTGCCCCATATCATCAAGATCGATATCGATATGCTCATTATCAGAATATAGAATCTGAACTCAGAATCCTGAAACAGGTTTTTTAAGTTTTTCTTAAGTATTATCTGGTGGTAGATAATAAAATTAGTGCCGCCCAACAAGAGGAAGATGCAGACAATGACCTCCACTAACACGCTATTGTATTTTGCAATGCTGTAGGCGACTGGAGAGAAACCGCCTGTAGCAATGCTGGCAAATGAGGTACAAAGAGAGTCGTAAAACGGCAATCCTGCAGCTACCAGCAGCAGAGTTTCAAGACCTGCCAGTCCCAGGTATATCCCCCAGAAGGTCTTGGCGGTGTTTTTCACCCTTGGCGTTATTGCCTCTTTCGTAAGCCCCAGACCTTCCACAGAATAGAGCTCTCTGCCGGCAATTCCCAGGTTGGGCAGTATCGCGATAAAAAGCAGTACTATCCCCAAACCGCCTAGAAGTTGAGTAAAGGACCTCCAAAAGAGAAGGCCATAGTAGGTTCCCTTGATGGAAAGCATATCCTTGAGATCCAAGGTTATGCCGAATTGAAGACAAATTGTATCCGTGGATGAGCAATGGAGCAGATAACTTGCGACTCGATCCGCCAATAGGTAAGCGAGGCTGCTTTGCACCAGATCATTGCTTAAGATCCAGTAGCCCTGCGAATTGTATTCACTTAGGATGGTAGCTCCGGCAGTTGTGAATCCCGACATTGATTCGAAAACACAATCCACAGGACTTAATCCCAGGAATGCATAGGGGAGAGCGCCAAGAAGAGCTGCCAAGAGCCATGCCAAAGAAACGGTAGCAAAAGCCTCTCTGTGGCCCATAGTAGAATTTTCGCTGGAGTGCTTTAAGATGAGGCCCGTTACGATGGCAATTAAGGAGCTGAGGCCAAAGGTTACCACGCCCAAGGGCTCTTTATATATGGCAGAGACAATGCCCGGTATAACCATGAGTAATCCGAGCAAGATGGCCAGCAAACCCAGGGTTTTCAGGACGATCCTTATCTTCATCTTCAATTTACCAATTGAATAAGGCGATATTAAGAATTTGCTGCTGCGTGTGATCTTGTAGGACTTCTACGCGATCATTACTATTTGCGATAGCCAATGCTGATGCGCCCCGATGAAGCGTCTTTCTCCAAAACGCCGCCTTCTTTAGAGCTGCCTATCATTAAACTGGACTTAGAACTGCCAATTAGGGATGAATTGATAGACTGATCGGCAAGGGTCATATCTTCAGTCTGCTGCGCTTTTTCCAGCATGGCCATTAGCTGAGCTCTCTTTTCACCCGGTGGAAAGACAGGTGGCGGTTTCCACCAGACGGATGGATCGAAATCATTATCTGGATCGTCATTTTGCGTGGCATAGCCCTCTTCCACAAGAATCCTGTTTACGGGCGGCCAGACCGGGCGGTATTCGGAATCCATAAGATAAATGACACAGATGAGCTGGCTCCATTCATTGCGCGTGGTGTTGTTGTTATCATTGATATCCAGGTATACCATTTTGTTCTTGAGCAAGGAAAGAGCGTACTTTTGGGAGGCTTTGCCTTGATCGGTTACAGTTGATGGCGCATGTATATCGGCAAGCTTGATGCTGTCGATATCCTTTGTTCTCGCATCAGCTATCAGCATCTCTATACCCAGCGAGTCGCCGCTGATCACGCTTACCACCCGCCCGACAGCTTCGTCGGGCAACCCGAATGCAGGGGATATGAAAATCAAAGCTGATAATAAAACCAATAAGGCCAACTGCCGTATCATGACAATCCTTTCTCCCTCAATCCCGGCTCTCTTGTCTTAGCAATCTTCCGGCAATATTTGATGTAATAATTAGATGGTCCTGCGGCTCAAAAGTTATAATCGTTCCCCTCAATGGTTCCCCTTGACATGACTGCCATTTTACTTAAAGCAGACTGCTCTTGCATTTCCCGTTAAACGAACAGTGGAGGCATCTTTGTTTGTAGTTGTGCGCTCTTTTGGGACAGTCGCGACCTATTGTGCTCTTCATCTCGTCTACCGTTGCCATCAAATCGGAGCGCAAGGTTTTATCGAAATTGATTCTATGCTGCACACCATCGGAATAGACAATTATCCCATAAGGTACAGGCCTGTGGTAGTTCTCTTCCACCAGGCAGCAGTATGCTGCCAATTGCATGATATGGTTTCTATGAGGCTCCTTGGCCCGTCCGCTCTTGATCTCCACGGGAATTAAATTGCGACCTTTGCCTTTCACTATATAATCCGGCTTGCCACTAATGCCGATATTTCTGGAATAGAGGGCCTTTCCAGGGCGGTCCAGATCTGAGTAGATCACCTTTCCTTCAGGGATTCCATAAACCATGCGCATGGTTCTTGCTGATGATGACTCTCTCTTTGACAGCAATTGAAAGACAGTGGCCAAGATCAATAAGCATGAAACTAAAAATAATAAGGTTAGATATAAGTCCATAAAAGCCATCCTACAAGCAAAATAGCAGCAATCATAGAGAAATAGCCCAGCAATCGGAATAGGGCGGCCGCCCTCTCCCTTTTTTCCAGGAGTGTCAGCCTGGCTCCCGCTTTTTCATGCATATCGATTCCTCTCTTCAGGCCGAATGATTGCGGCTCCACTCCTGTTCTCTTCAGGTACCAGGATACAGGGCAGTAGACATATTGCGATATCTCTGATGCCGATATTGCCTTGTTTCTTCGCATAATGATTTTGTCCAGAACCCGATCAGAGATAAAGCTATCATATTAATACAAGCCCATCTTTAGTCTCATCAGATGCCGGATAAATCCCTGGGTTTGAAAGTTGACCGAAAGGATGGCGAGAAGATTCGCAAATCACTTGTGGAGACGGGCCTCTTCGATCGCACCCGCAAGATTTGCTCGGATGAATCCCATGTCTACCTGCCCGTCCTGGAGATCGATGAAAGGTCGCAAGCAAAGCTATGCTGCATTGGGCGGTTTGAGCCGGTACGAATTAGTTTCCTGCCGGAAGAGAAGACAATCAGCCCGGAGGATCTCCTGGGCTTTCGGCCCAGCTTCGAGGTAGTGGGCGACATCGCCATGGTAGAGGACAGCGATGCAGAACGTGTGGCTGCTGCCCTCATGTCCACTTGCAAGAGCATAAAGACCGTCATTGCCCCCATCTCCGATGTGGAAGGAGAATTTCGCACCCGTCGCTTCCGGCACGTGGCAGGAGAAACTCGCACCGTCACACTTCACAAGGAGCACGGCCTGCGCTATCGTGTGGATCTGGAGAGGGCTTATTTCACACCCCGTCTGGGCACTGAGAGGCTGCGCATTTCCGGCCTGGTTTCGCCAGGCGATGTCGTACTGGATATGTTCGCAGGCGTAGGACCATTTTCTCTGCTCCTGGCCAAAAAGGGGGCAAAGGTAATCGCAATGGACAAGAATCCCGTGGCTGTGAAATACCTGCGCGAAAATGCGCTTATAAATAAAGTAAATAATATCGAGATTCTCGAAGGAGATGCGGCAGAGCTTGCTCTGCTTTACGAAAACCAGGCTGACCACGTGATCATGAACCTTCCTCACAGCGCCTCAGCATTTCTTCTTCCCGCGATTAGAGCGGCAAAGCCTGACGGAATGGTTCATTACTACTGCATAGCACCAGAAGATGATCTTTACAGGGATGAAGCACTTATAAGAAGAGCGGCTGAGGAGATGAATGTCGGCATAAAAGTGCTCTACAAAGAGATAGTGAGAAGCTATGCGCCTCATAGACACAATGTTGTTATTGATTTTTTGGTTAAAATAACGAGGAATAGCAAAAGCCAGTGATGTAGGAGGGAGGAAAATGATCGGCTTTTGCCAAATAAGCATACGACGCTTGACGAATATAAGCCTTTCGCCTTAATTCTCTAACAAAATATTGGTGTGGGAGAATAATGGGAGGGGCAAAAGTCGATTCCTTGGGAGGGATTGGATTCTTTCGACCTTTGCTTGAATTACTAACGACATTAGACGAATATAAGACTATCGGTCCGAAAAGGTCTCTGTCGCATCTTGCGATTAAGGGGGGTGCAGGGGTCGATGAACAATTATTGCCTATAAAGCTATTTTCTCTGCGTTTCCATTGCCCAGGCAAAAGAGTCATTACATTTGCCGCTGAAAGTAGTGAACCATGATCTATACGATTACTCTCAATCCGGCCCTTGACCGTACCATCTGGATCCAGAAAGTACGCGATGATGTATCCAATCGCATCTTAGAAGAGAGGAGCTTTGCAGGAGGCAAGAGCGTTGATGTCTCTAAAGTCCTCAAGAACCTGGGAATCGACAATATCGCTTTAGGATTCGTAGGAGGATTCGCGGGCAGGGAGCTGGAAGGAAGGCTGCTTAATGATGGCATTCAGACGGATTTTGTTCATGTATCGGGCGAGACGCGCACTAATATCGTCATTCATGAGACGGATACGGGAAAGCAATTGGCTTTCAATGCTCGCGGTCCGGAAATCAGGCCGGCCGAGCTCATGGAGTTTGTGGAGCTACTGGAGAGGCTTCCTTGCAGCGATCTGGTAGCCATCGGAGGCAGCCTTCCCCAGGGCGTCACTCCCGAGATCTACCGAAAGATCATAACGCTGGTCAAGAGATGCCAGTCCATCGTGGTGCTGGACGTTGATGGCGATGCTCTGCGCGCGGGAATTTTGGCCAAACCTGATGTAATCAAACCCAATATTCATGAGCTGTCTGAACTGGTGGGCCGGGAGCTTCAAGGGCTGGATGAAATTTGCGCCGCTGCCAGAGAGATCAACCGGCAAGGCGTGAGAATAGTCCTCGTATCCATGGGAGGAAGAGGCATCCTGCTGGTCTCAGAAGGCCATGAGTATCTGGCCGTGCCGCCCAATGTAGATGTTCAGAGCACCATTGGAGCGGGAGACTCCTCTGTAGCGGGCTTTGTCAGCGGCATGGTGCAGGGCAAGAGCCTGAAAGAGTGCCTTGTCTACGCCGCAGCAGCCGGGACGGCTACTACGCTTTATCAGGGAACTGCGCTGGCCCAAAAGGAAGATTTCGAGAGGCTGGTGCCACAGGTGAAGCTTACAGTGTTATCCGATAGAGCGTAAGGGTGCGAGAGGCAAAAAAGAAAGAATGGTGAACGAAAATGGCAGACGATATTGCAATTCCTCTGGATGTGCCGCAGGAACGCCGCTCTACGTACAAGGAGAACTATCTCAAGATCACCAAAGGCAGTGGACGGCTGATGCTCTTTGCCGGAGATCAGAAAGCAGAGCATCTTAATGATGATTTCTTCGGGCAGGGAATTGACCCGCAAGATAATGGCCCCGAGCATCTTTTCCGCATTGCTGCCAAAGCCAAAGTCGGCGTCTTTGCCGCTCAGCTCGGCCTCATCTCTCGCTACGGCATGGATTATTCCAATGTGCCCTACCTGGTGAAGCTGAATTCCAAGACCAATCTGGTGAAGACGTCTCAGGCAGATCCCAAAAGCCCTCAATGGATAGATATCGCTCAGGTAGTCGATTTCAAGGAGAAGAGCGGCCTGTCCATCCTGGGGGTGGGCTATACCATCTACCTGGGATCTGAGCATGAAGGAATGATGCTTCGCGAGGCAGCTCAGCTGGTATTCCAGGCCCATCAGGCGGGGCTGGTGACCGTGCTCTGGATCTACCCCCGCGGCAAAGCTGTGAAAGACGAGAAAGACCCTCATCTCATCGCCGGAGCGGCGGGCGTGGCAGCTACGCTTGGCTCTGACTTTGTCAAGGTCAATTATCCCCAGAAAGCCGGCCAGGATTCTGCCCGGATCTTCCGGGAAGCCGTTTTGGCAGCGGGCCGCACCGGGGTGGTCTGCGCCGGTGGGGGGAGTACCGATGCCCAGGTATTCTTACAGAGGCTTCATGACCAGATCCATATCAGCGGTGCGTCGGGAAACGCTACTGGCCGAAACATCCACCAGAGGCCCCTGACAGAGGCAGTGCATCTTTGCAATGCCATATACGCCATCACTGTGGAGAATGTCGGCGTGGATGAAGCCTACAAGATCTATCGGGGAGACTAGTTCAGTCTGGTCCGGTTTCACGCGAAGGCGCGAAGCTGCGAAGTCAAGACAATAATTTATTTCTGCCTCAGGATAAAGAAAAATGGCGAAACTGGTTTTGCTGCGGCATGCAGAGAGCCTCTTCAACCAGGAAAGAAGGTTCACAGGCTGGTTGGATATCGATCTGTCCGAGAGGGGCAGAGCTGAAGCAGGGGAAGCGGGCAGGCTCATGAAGAGCTATGGCCTTACTTTTGACATCGCCTTTACCTCAGTCTTGAAGCGGTCT
This sequence comes from Methanothrix sp., assembly GCA_041305465.1. Taxonomy (GTDB): domain Archaea; phylum Halobacteriota; class Methanosarcinia; order Methanotrichales; family Methanotrichaceae; genus Methanothrix. The sequence continues at coordinate 13,757 of JBFYLJ010000128.1, read as the reverse complement.
ATCAGAACGCTCTGGATCGTGCTGGATGAGATGGATCTGATGTGGATTTTGGCTCTTCCCTGCTGGCGGCTCAACGAGCGTTTTTATGGAGACTTGCAGGGCAAGAGCAAGAAGGAGACTGAGGAGCGGTACGGGGTAGCGCAGGTGCAGCGCTGGAGAAGGAGCTTTTCCGAGAGGCCGCCAGCCGTTGCCGCTAACGATGATCGCTATCCTGGCCGGGACAGTCGTTACAGGGATGTACCGGAGAGCTTGCTGCCAAGAACAGAGTCATTGCAGGACACGCAGGAGCGGGTGCTGCCTTTCTGGCAGGCCCTGATCGGACCGGAGCTGGAGAAGGGCAAGAACGTCCTGGTTGTCTCGCACGGCAACACCATTCGCGCCCTGGTCAAGCATCTGGAAGACATCTCTGATCATGAGATCGAAAAAGTGGAGATCGCCACGGGAAAGCCTCTGGTCTACGAGCTGGATGGTCAGATGCGTATCGTTTGCCGCAGCTATCTGGGAAGCGCATCGTTCGGCGGAAAGGAAAGAAAATAGGCAAAGAACAAACGCAGAGGAAATTTATAAGGAGTGTCGGGGAATGGCTTATGCGGTAGAGATCATATCCATGGTGCAGAAGGAAGAGCTGATTGAGAAATATGCTCGCCAGGTGCTCTACGAGATAAAGTCGGAGGTTTACGGGTGCTGCATCAAGCTTCTTACTGGCAGCTTTTCCGTCAAAAATGCCTGGGAAGAGAGCTTTTATTTTGCCTCCCAGAATATTCGCTCCCACGGGCGGCTTTATGTTCTGGAGGACAAAACTATTGGGGAGAACCAGGTTCGCTACGATCCTCATTCCAAGAGCTGTTTTCTCTTTAACATGGACTACTACGGATGGATTAAGTCCCTGGCCCTCAGCGTAGCTGGGGATATTCTGGAGGACGATCACGGCATCTACTCAGTGCACGGAGCCTGTCTGGATATGCGAGGCCAGGGGGTTTGCATTTTAGGTGGATCTGGGGCAGGCAAGACCACCCATACATATGGCCTTTTGCGCCAGCCCAAGGCACGCGTCGTCTCGGACGACTGGTTCTTTGCCCGCATCTTTGGCGAGGAGATTCTAGCCTACGGATCTGAGAAGAATTTCTACATTCGCGCCGATCTTGCTGATATTTGGAAGGAGTTTTCCGGGCTGGTCGATAAAGCCGTCTTCGATGAAAAAGGACGCGCGGTGGTGGACCTGCGCTGGGTGATCGGCAAAGGGCGCATCCTGCCGCTCACGACTCTGGAAAATGTGATCCTGCTAAAGCGCGATCCCGGCAAGGAGGAGACCGTGCGAGAGCTTGAGGCTGCAGAGGCCCTGGCCATATTGGAGGATAACAGCTATTACAATCCCCATCTTCTGGTGAAGAGCGACTTCAAGAGGGCGTTGCGAAACCGCTTCTTCCAGGCGCTCTTTGCAAGGGCCAGGGTGCACGAGGTCAACACCAGAGGAACGCCGGAGGAGAGCCAGAGGGTGATTAGGGAGATATTGGCCCCCTAAGCACTTTTTATCACGAATATTCACAATATGCCGTTCTGTTGTTGGTCTTTGTAGACGAACAGATCTACGATCCTTGGCATTTCTACCCCCTCCCTCAAAAGAGGATATATAGTATGGTTGGCCAGAACTCGTCCGTCATTTGTTGTTATCAAATAATTCGCAGTATTGATCGGCACTTTGCTGAGGTAATAGTGGCCGTCGGCTCCGGACCTTGCGGTTCTATCCGCCATTTTTACAGAAATATCCGGAAATTCTGTGCCAACTAGAACGCTTTTATTCTCTTTAAGGAAAACCTTTCCAGTGACATTTACCCAATCTTTGGGTATCAATGTAACAGGATGATAGATTTCATACGGATCTTCGCTTGGAATTTCTAGGACCTCTATGTTCCGGGGCTTAGGTTCTGGATTCAATCTAACGAACAGACGCAGGGGCTTTGTGGGCGCGAAAGGCACTTGCTGATGCCCGAAATCAAATTTTCCGCAGAAGTCTGTCTTTGATGAGAGGTCCTTCTCCCATGAGAGATTTACCCAAGCACCGTTCACGGGATTGCCGTTTTCATCATAGACATCTCCTTCGATAGACAGATTTATAGGGAGTATTATTATATCTTTACATACATTCCAGCATATATAAGGGATATTTAGCGTTTCAGGGTATTTTTTGTTTTTAATAATTACATTAATTTGGCTATTGTTCCTGGGAACCTCTGGAATATTGTAAAACCCCTCGCCATTTGTTCTTGTTTGACGGTCTCCGATTGTGACGATCACGTTTCTGACCGGGGTTCCATCCGAGTTCTTTACCATACCGGATACATCGACAGCCATGGAATTGGAGAACAGAGCGATCATCATCAAACCGCTAAAAGCTGCAATTATAATTCCGGACAAGAACGCCATTCTTTTGTTTTCAGCTTTTACTCCATATTTGGATATGTCCACAATTGAAACTACAATTAATATTATCCCCAAAAAAAACAAGATGGCAATTAGCACTTGGAGATCTTTTGCTGCAATCAATAGCAGGTTTATCCATTCATTTCCTGGCATCGCCTATGTCTCCTGTTCCAACTGCGCGTTCGTCATGCAAATTACAGATTCTGCCGGGCAATCTGGATATCGGCAATAACATCCTAAAGCCTCATTGCAAACCAAGCCCCATTCATCCCTTCACCATTGATATCCCCAGGCTTGTTGTCGCCTGAATAGAGGTAAAGCGGCCTGTTCTTATAGGTAGTCTGGTATATCCCGTCCACTCTTCCGATCTCGCCTAAGTCTTCGCAACTCATCTTCTCTGGGATGTCTATCCATTCAGCATAAAATGGAGGCCAGGCTGTAGCACAACTTTCATAACATGTTGATGATTTTGGCCGATCATTATCAAAATAATATAAAGTCATTCCTTTTTCATTTACCAGATATTTTCCAATTTGTTCATTTGAGCCGATATCTATGGTAAATGCAGAGGATAACGAAATGAATACCAATATTGTGGCAGACAGTATCCCAATTCTTTTTAGCAATTTATTCATATATATCCATCTGCATATCGTTCTCTTTTTGTATATATATTCTTTGGGCAATTTTACAGCATCAAGATATATAGAATTATATAAATATTGGTCAACAATCATTTTCGCCCCGCACCGCATACCTTTAGATACTTGGCCTTCCTAGCGTACCCCAGAAAATGCCCGCCGATCCTGTCGCCAAATGGGAGGAGTTCCTGCGTACTCGCTATTGGGATGAGCTGCTGGAGCTGGCCGACTCATACCCGGACGAGCGCAGCCTGAAGATCCGCTTCCCTGACATCGACAAGTTCGATCCCGACTTCGCCGAGGAGCTGCTAGAGACTCCCGAGCAGATCCTGGAGGCGGCTCACGCTGCTCTCCTGGAGCTGGACCTGCCCATGGATGTCTACCTGGATCGGGCCCATGTGCGCATTATCGAGCTTCCCCGTCATTACAAAACACGGGAGCTACGCAGTGACCACATCAGCAAGCTGCTGGCCATCGACGGGCTGGTGCGCACCGCCACCGAGGTGCGGCCAAAGATTGTCTCCGCCGCCTTCCAGTGCCAGAGGTGCGGCTTCACCTTCTTTAAAGAGCAGACCGGCAACAAATTCGAGGATCAGAACCTCAAGTGCATGAATCAGGCATGCGACCGGGGCGGCCCTTTCAAACTCATGCTGGCGCAGTCCAAGTTCGTGGATGCTCAGAAGATCAGGGTGCAGGAATCGCCCGAGGACCTGCGGGGCGGAGCGCAGCCTCAGACGCTCGACGTGGAACTGGAGGACGACCTGGCAGGCAAGATATTTCCAGGCGACCGGGTAATCGTTAACGGCATACTCAAATCATATCAGCGCTCCTCTCCCCAGCAGGGCAAAAGCACCTACTTCGACCTTTTTCACAAAGGCATCTCCGTGGAGATGACTGAGCAGGAGTTCGAGGAGATTGAGATCGACCCTGAGGAGGAAAAGCTACTCCTGGAGATGTCCTGTGATCCTGAGATCTACGAAAAGATCAGGGGGTCCATCGCTCCCTCCATCTACGGCTACGACGACGTGAAAGAGGCCCTGGGATTGCAGCTTGTTTCCGGCTTCGAAAAGCATCTGCCGGACGGAGCGCGCATCCGCGGCGACATTCACATTCTGCTGGTGGGCGATCCAGGCATCGCCAAATCGCAGCTTTTGCGCTACATGATCAAGATCTCGCCGCGCGGCATCTACACCTCAGGCAAGAGCTCCACCTCAGCCGGCCTGACGGCCACCGCCGTAAAAGACGAGCTGGGCGACGGTCGCTGGACCATCGAGGCAGGAGCACTGGTCCTTGCGGACAAGGGCATCGCAGCCATCGATGAGATGGACAAGATGGACAACGAGGACAAGAGCGCGCTGCACGAGGCGATGGAGCAACAAAGCTATCATCCTCTAACAGAGATCCAACTGGCAGACGGGCGAAAGGTGCGCATCGGTGAGTTTGTGGATAGGCTGATGGCAGACCAGCCTTCCGAAGTAATTGCCGGAAAGGATTGTGAAATCCTTCCGCTTCGTGAGGATATTAAGATAAAAAGCACAGACATGAGCCGTGTCTTCGACCTGCCGGTTGATAGGGTGAGCAGGCATCTGGCCCCAGACCATTTCATCAGTATCATCTACTCCAACGGCAAAGAGATCCTGGTTACTCCTGAACATCCAGTATATGTTACCAAAGATGGGATCGCTTGTATTCCTGCCAGCCAGGTAAGAGCAGGAGATATTGCCCCTGCGCTGAAATCGAACTTTGGCATAACAGATGAGATTGGCTCTCTGAATGTCGTAGATGTAAAAGTTATCGCAAATCAGGGCGAGCATTCGAACGATTACGTTTATGATGTAACCGTCGAGCCGACCCACACATTCATTTCCCAGGGCCTTGTTTTGCACAACACTATCAGCGTCGCCAAGGCCGGCGTTATGGCCACCCTCAAGTCCCGCTGCTCGCTGCTCGCCGCTGCCAATCCAAAGCTTGGCCGCTTCGACAAATACGAGCCCATTGCTCCTCAGATCAACCTCACACCTGCGCTAATGTCCCGTTTTGATCTGATCTTCGTTCTGACCGACGATCCGGACACCAAGAGAGATTCGGCCATCGCCCAGCATATCCTGAAGAGCAACTATGCAGGAGAGCTGGCGACTCAAGCTTCCTGGAACGAGGATATATCTCAAGAGGACATCGACAACGCTCTGGTAGTGATAAAGCCGGTCCTTGATCCGGAGCTGCTGCGAAAGTATGTGGCGTACGCCCGCAAGAACATCTTTCCTACCTTAAGTGATGAGGCCAAGGAGTACTTCCTCAAATACTATGTCGGTCTACGCAGCCAAGGGCAGGATACCAACAAGCCTGTGCCTGTCACCGCCCGGCAACTCGAGGCGCTCATTCGTCTAGGTGAGGCCAGCGCTCGCCTGCGCCTCTCTGATAAAGTTACCCTGGATGATGCCAAGCGGGTGGTCAAGATCCTGGAAGCATGCTTGCGGAAAGTGGGCGTCGATCCGGAGACTGGCTTTTTGGATGCAGATATCATCGCTTCAGGTACAACCAAGAGCACCAGAGACCGAACTAAATCGGTGATGGATATCATAAGGGATGTGAGCCGCGAGCAACAGGGCCCGGCCCCCAGAGATGCCGTCTTGGATAGGGCTGAGGAAGTGGGGATAGAAAGAGCTAAAGCGGAAGAGATCATTGACCGCATGAGAAGAGATGGGGACGTATTTGAGCCTCGACCGGGAATGCTGAAGCTGCCTTAAATACAGGAAATGCATTTCATGTTTGATCGACGGGATTCAAGTCTCCAAACAAGCAAACGGCAGATAGATCGAATAAAAGAGCAATCATGATTATCATGTCTGATATTTCTCAAGATACGGAAAAGAAAGAGATGTATTTGAAAAGCCACCAACATGGGGCAGAGACCCTTATTGCAGTCTGTGACTGCGATATTCTGGGAAAGAAGTTCACAGAGGGCCGCCTTAAGATAGAAGTCATGGCCGATTTTTTCGGAGGCGAGAAGGCCTCCTGTTCCGAGGTTGCGTCAGCACTCGCGAAAGCGACAATGGCCAATTTTGTGGGCTGCAAGGCTGTTGAGCATGCCATCTCCCTGGGCTACGTGGAGAGGGAATGCACCCTCTCCATCGACGGAGTTCTTTATGCTCAGATGGTGCGAATGTGATGCAAGCCATCTGTCATCGATGCGGTCAGCCCACGGCTGAAGGGCTCTGCCCACAATGCACCCTTGAAATGACAAAGCTGGTTAGCTGCCCAGATCAGGTGGAAGTGGTCATCTGTTCGGTTTGCGGTTCCCGGCAGATAAAAGGCAAATGGCAGCTTCCGGACAGCAGCTGTGTAGAGGAGATGGCCCAGCAAGCGGCATTAGATGCAGTAAGCCTTCATAAAGAGCTGGCAAATCCGCATATTGAGATGGATCTCAGAAAAATTGGAGCTACTAGATATCTGGCGAATATCAATATCGAGGGCAGTTTTAGAGGCCAGGGCGTAAGCGAGCAGTGCGAAATTCCCATCCGCATTAGACTTATGGCCTGCGATCGATGCAGTCGTATGGCTGGCAAGTATTTCCAGTCCACAGTCCAGCTACGCGGAAATTCTGTCAGATCCATGACGAAAAGAGAAATTGAAGAGTGCAAGAAGATTGCCCAGGATATGGCAGACTCCGGGTACCACGGGGGAGATCATCTATCATTTATCCAGGAGATGAAGGAAGTCAAAGGCGGCCTGGATATCATCCTGGGCTCGACTCAGCTGGGCAGACGAATGGCCCGCGCGTTTGTCGAGCGCTTTGGCGGTAAGCTGCTGGAAACAGCCAAACTGGTAGGCAAGAAGGACAGCCGCGATGTGTACCGCTCTACTCTCTTGGTGAGGTTCCCCAGGCTCAAGCGCGGTGACATTGTCTCCTTCCGAGGATCGCTCTTCTCTGTAGCAGGCTTTGACGGCAAGACGACGCTCATCTCCTCTCTTAGAGAAAGTCGCAGAAGTTCCATGAGCGAGGAGAGCTCAGAGATCGTGGAGATTTTGGGAAATAAAACAGATGCAAAGGTAGCAATGGTGATATCTGAAGATGACGATGTGCTCGAGATCATGGACCCTGAGACCTACAGGGCAGCTTTCGCGGCCCGTCCCAGGGATTTGCAAGTAAAGCCCGGTGAGGAGGTAAGGGTAGTAAGAACAGCGGACGGATTTATAGTATTGTAGAAACTTTCGAATATCGTAAATAAGTTTGCAGACTCTATTTCTACCACAAGGTTCTTAAACTAGTTTCGCACAATTTTAATTGATAGAAGCGCGCATTTGGGCAACAAATTTCATGATAATTAAGCCCTGAGTGAAACGATGGGCGATGAAATGCCAGCTAATGAAGATAAAATGGCTCATGTGTGGGCATTTCTATCAGATGCTCCATGATATTGGTAAATGGACACTGAAATAGTTAGATGGACCTCATATTCATCATCATTCACTGCTCACTGCCTGCCATTAATACGGCATGGCTACAATTGCGACATTGAGTCGCGAAATGGCCTTTATGGGCCGATGATAGCGTTGGCTTCTTGGATATGGGTATGACTTTTATCTATCTATTTTAAAATAAGAGGTGTCTTATATGCAAAATGTTGATACAACTAAATATGTTATTTATGCGGATATAACGGCGGAAGGGATAGTGGAGCGGCCGGATGTGGTCGGCGCTATCTTCGGCCAGACTGAGGGACTCTTGGGATCCGACCTCGATTTAAGGGATCTCCAAAAAACAGGAAGGTTAGGTCGGATCGATGTCCAGATTACATCCAGCGGCGGAAAGTCCAGCGGCACCATCTCTATTCCATCCAGTTTTGATAAGGTCGAGACGGCGATACTGGCCGCTGCCCTGGAGACTATAGACCGGGTGGGACCTTGTATCGCTCGCATCTGCGTAAACCGCATCGAAGATGTGCGTGCTGCCAAGAGAAGGTATGTCATAGAACGGGCCAAACGGATACTCGTGGAGATGTTCGACGAGAACATCCTGGAAACTGAAGAAATCACAGAGGAGATAAAGCAGTCCGTTCGCGTAGAGGAGATAATTCACCTGGGCAAGGACAGCTTGCCTGCCGGGCCCAATGTGCTCGACTCAGATGCGATCTTAGTAGTTGAAGGCAGGGCGGATGTGCTCAATCTTCTAAAATACGGTATCAAGAATGCCGTAGCCGTAGGCGGAACTAATGTGCCGCCAACCATTGCCGATCTCTGCGCCAAAAAGGTCGTTACCGCTTTCACAGATGGCGACCGTGGTGGAGAGCTGATCATTAAAGAGCTTCTCCAGGTCGCGGACATCGATTTTGTGGCCAGGGCTCCGGAGGGAAAGAGCGTGGAGGACATGACCCAAAAAGAGATTGTCCGAGCACTACGCCAGAAGATTCCCGTAGAACAGGTGCTGGATCAGTATAAGATCAAGAACCAGCCGAAGAAAAGGCGTGAGATCACCACTAAGAGAAAGAGCCTCATCCGTGAGAAGCCATTCTGCGTGCGAAATACAACGGAGAGGGCAGAGGTTATCGCGCCGCGTCGGGTCGTGCCTCGCGAAGTTGTACCTAAATTCGCTGCGGCTCCCGCAGTAGAAGAAGTAATTGTGGCGGCTCCTGAACCAGTTCCTGAGCCGGAGCCGCAGCCGCAGAGAGAATGGTTCCGACAGCATGTGGACGAACTGGATGGAACTCTATCGGCCAGGATAATGGATCGGAATCAAAATGTCTTAAGAGAGGTGGCAGTGCGAGATCTGGCCAGAGAGCTGAAGGAGACAAATGGAGACGTGAATGGTGTGATCTTCGATGGCGTCGTGACGCAACGCATCTTAGACATTGCCGCGGATAAGGGCCTAGAATATCTCATTGGCGCAAAGATGGGAAATATCGCCAAGAGCCCTTCCTGCATCAAGGTTCTAACCAAAGAGGCGTAATCCTCGCCTCTTCTTCTTCATCTTAGTATATTTTTGGCATAATTGATTTCGAGAAGATTCTATTTGTAAGCGGGGTTATTTCTGATGGAGTTCAAGCAATGTATTGTGATTAGAGAGGATCTGAAGTTATCCGCGGGAAAGCTGGCAGTGCAGGTGGCTCATGCTGCAGTTATGGCCGTGGAGAGAGCCGAAAAGATGGACAGATCCACTGTCTCGGAATGGAAAGCTGAGGGCCAAAAAAAGGTTGTCCTGAAAGTTGCGGGGGTGCCTGACCTCTTTCGACTGAGAGAGGATGCAGAGAGGGCGGGAATCGCCAGCGCTATTGTTATCGACGCCGGGCTGACCGAGATTCCTGCCGGCACCGTAACCGCACTGGGCATGGGTCCTGCTCATGGAAAGCAGATGGATAAATTAACGGGAAAACTCAAGCTCGTATGAAGAGATAGAAGGCGATTTAAACTCCGAGGTAAGATGATTTCGGCAAGTAATCGGGACCGATCCTTGGGCATGGATTATTATATAACCGACAGCCCAGGCTGCGGTGGCATCATCAAGAGCTGTGCGGAGGATTTCCAGGTAACAGAAGTATTCGAGGAGCTGGGATACGAAGGGGGAAGGTACCTGGTCTTGGATGTTGAGAAGACCAACTGGGATACTCATCACCTCATCCGAGAGATGGCGCGGCGGCTTTGCATCAGCCAGAAGAGATTCGGCTGGGCAGGCACCAAGGACAAGAAGGCAGTAACAACCCAGCGCATAAGCATCATGAACCTAGATGAATCGGCCCTTTCCAGAATTAATCTGCCCGACCTGAAAATCAAGGTGCTGGGCAAGACGAATCGTGCGGTGGGTCTGGGCGACCTGCTGGGAAACCGTTTTCGCATAACAATCCGGGATCTGAGATGTTCGGATCCTGCCACCCGTCTGGCTGCCATCACCTCAGAGATGGAGGTGCATGGAGGCGTTCCCAACTATTTCGGAATACAGAGGTTTGGGGATCGCCGGCCCGTCACCCACAAAGTGGGCGAGGCCCTGGTAAGAGGCAAGATCGAAGAAGCAGCCCTCATCTTTCTGGCCTTGTCTTTTCCCGGCGAGTTGGAGAGGACGAGAGCTGCCCGGGAAAAGCTGTGGGAGACTCGAGACATCCCTGCTGCTTTAAAGGAGTTCCCTGAATATCTGCACTACGAGCTGGCCATGCTAAACTATCTCGTGGAGCATCCCTGTGATTATGCTCACTCTTTTGATGTTCTTTCCGTCAATTTGAAACGTCTCTTTGTGCACGCTTACCAGTCCTATCTCTTCAATCGGATTCTAAGCCGCCGAATGGCTGCGGGAATGCCTCTACAAGAAGCCGAGGTGGGCGATGTGGTCTGCTTTGCCAGAGAAGGTTTGCCGGATATGGATCGATTGCAGAGAGTCACATCAGAAAACCTGGAGGCCATCAACCGTCTGGCCAAAAGGGACAGAGCATTTCTCACTCTGCCTTTGATCGGATTTGAGACTGCAATAGAGGAAGGTGTGCAGGGTGAGATGGTGCGATCAATTCTCAGAGATGAAGGAATTTCTCCTGAGAACTTCAACATTTTGGAAAATCCGAATCTCGGCTCAAGAGGCACAAGGCGCGCGGCTCTATGTCATGTCAAACCGCAAATCAGAGTCGAGGAAAACCTGGCTGAGATGCAATTTATCCTGCCTAAAGGAAGCTATGCCACCGTGGTATTGAGAGAGTATATGAAGAGCTTTGATGATATCAAGAGTCAATCAAATCATTTAGCCGAGGAATGAGCCTTGCAACTAGAATTAGCTGATCCATACGTTGTGGTCTACAAGCAGATACATGCTGTGGTTGATGATGAGTGCCGAAGAGTAGAGCTCATGGAACGCTCCAGTTGCTACGGTGGATCGGCCTGGGCCAGATACCATTACTCCAATGGGCCTTTGGTGAAAAGCTCCCGCAACCTGGGCGAATGGTTTCGCTACATGATAACACCAGGAAACGCCGATTTGGATCTTGTATCCTCCAAGAGATCAGCCGGCATCGAGTCGGTAGTAGTCGGCAAGAAAGAGGTGGAAGTGACTTATGCGGGTCTTGGTGGAGGCGGAGTAGGCGCTACCCTTTCCCGAGCCAAAGCGGAGGATGTCCTGCGCTATGATGTGACAGAGTGCGGCGGAGGGCGCATCGCTCGCGGCACCATCGTCCTGCCCAGGAGAGAGAGACTGATCATTGGAGTTGATGACACCGATTCCAAGACTACAGGGGCCACATGGACTCTTATTCACAATATTTCCAGCAAGGTCGATCGACCTGAAGCACGTTATCTCTCTCATTCCCTGGTGCAGCTCTTTCCCGTACCGACCAAGACCCAAAACTGCGTCTCTACCGCAGTGGAGTTCGCCTGCCTGCCGGGCAGAGCAGAAGCCATGCTCTCGGACTTCAAGTCCCTGTTAAGCAAGTACTCAGTCTCCAAGCAGACGGGAATGGCTGTCTTCCGCGACTTTGATCCATCTTCCCTTCTGCCTTTTGGCCAGAGGTGCAAGCGAGAGAGGGTGCTGTATGAAGATGCTCTGCAGGCGGCGCAGGAGAATGGAGTTCAGATCATGATGAACGGTCAGGGATTGATTGGGGCTGTTGCGGCTTTGCCCTTCTGCGCCAGGCCGGATGAGTCCATCGTTCCCGGCATTCCATGAAGTCCATGAACGGCCTGCAGGCGGCTTTCCTGGCTTCAGAGGACGCAGGCGTCGAGGTTCGAACCTATGTTCCCGGCTATCCCATAACCGATCTGGCAGCCGCGCTCGGGGCTGAGATCTCGGTTAATGAAAAGGTGGCTTTGGAGATTGCTCTTGGGGCTTCAGCTACGGGTCGGCGCGCCCTGGTCATTGTCAAGCAGGTCGGCATGAATATTCTGGCTGACCCGCTGGTCATATCGGCCACGCATACCATCGGCTCAGGCGTTGTGATTCTGGCAGGAGACGATCTGGGGCCGAGGGGCTCTCAAGCGGAGATGGATAGCCGATTCTTCGGTCCATTGGCAGAGTTGCCTATGCTCGATCCCAAAAGCCCTGCCTCATTGCATGCATCTATTCTGGAAGGCTACACAGTATCCGAGTGGCTGAAAATTCCGGTCATAGTCCGGGTGACGGCTCGCCTTCTATCTGACGAGGGGCCTGAGATTTCATCTCGGCCCGGCAGGGGTGTCTCCCAGCATTTCGATAGGGATAGCTGGGATTTGACCATGCGCGGGCGGCATCAGAGGCACCACGATCGAATTATGGCCTTTGCCGAGGAGGCATCACAGTCCACAACCCTAAACCACTTGGAAGTCTCCGGAAACGTGGGCATCATCGCCAGCGGTCGGCCTGCGGCTCTGGCCGAAGGCCTGGGCGTCTCGCTATTTTCTGTAGGCTACAGCAATCCTCTGCCTGCAAAGCTATTGCGCCGCTTCATTGATGGTCATCGCCAGCTCCTGATAGCAGAAGAGCCTGAGCCTTTTATCGAATCACAACTTGCCTGCAGCCCAAAGATCAAAGGTAAGCTCAGCGGTCATCTGCCCAGGGGGCCTCTGGAAAGGGAGGACATCATCCGGGCGCTGGAGTGCCTGGAAGAGGTCCCCAAGAGAAAGCCGCAGGTCTACGAGAACGTGGCAAAGCGGGGGTATGCAGGCGTTTGCGATGACTGTCCTTTCATTCCAATTTTCCAGGCGCTGGGCAAAATCGATGTGCCCGTGGCAGGGGATGCAGGATGCGTCATCCGCGCTACCCGTGAGCCCTACCAATCAGTGGACGTTGTCTACGGCCTGGGGTCATCAGTGGGCGTAGCCTCGGGCTTTGCCGAAAAGGGAATTGCCGTGCTGGGCGATTACGCCCTGGCCCACTCGGGATTGCAGGGCCTGATCAATGCCGTCTGGCAGAAGCACGATGTTCTCGTAGTCGTTCTCAAGAATAATGTAGCAGCCATGACAGGCGGGCAGGAAGCGCCTGACCTCACAAAGCTCGTGGAATCACTGGTGCCGACATGCCGCCTTGAGTTGCCCGCTTCGGAGAAAGTGGTGGAACAGATGCTCAGGGAGGAGCTGAAGAGATCGGGCGTATCGGCAGTAGTAGCCCTAGGCAAGTGCAAGAAGGGATAAGAGCCCATACGGTGGTCTTTGTGGGGCTCATTGAAGAATATAGACAAGATACGGACTGTAGTACAGCCAGGCTGAGATGAACCTAACGATAAGGCTTTATATATAATCATTGACAGATACACTATAACAGGAGAGTATCAATGCCCGGGTCCGAAACCACCAGTAATCAACTTGAACGACAGATTCTAAAAAAAATGACAGCCAACCGCACTTGATTCGTTACTGGCCAACACCTGCTCCGGACGATCAATTCGACGAAAAGGTAGACGGCATCAATTCACTGTATCAACAATCCATGAATTTGGCTCAAAATAGCCAACGGATAGGTTGACACCATTTCTTGCGGCGATACGCGCAATGAAGATGACTTCGTATCCCATATCAAGGAAGTGCTAGAAAGATCCTTATTCACATCCCGCCGGCACTCTGTCGCCGACAATCTCAATATTCATAAATCAGAGCCTCTTGTGAGGTATGTGGCAGATGTATCCTACTTGGACATCGACTTAAAAATCAAGTCAATCGAAACTCGCAAATCATTCTTGGCCGGTCCATCTCACTCAATTTGCAAGATTCTATTGCCAATTAATTGATCCGAAATGCGATAATTCCGAAAAAGTC
>JBFYLJ010000127.1:0-33025 GCA_041305465.1 Methanothrix sp. | reverse complement strand
AGGCCATCATGGGGCATGAGTTTCACCACTCAGAGATGCTGATGGATGAAGGTGTCAAGTACGCCATCCGCTTGGAGCGTGGCACGGGCATCAAGGACGGCTGGGACGGCATGTGCGAGGGAAATATGGTGGCAAGCTACACCCACATTCACAGCGCGTCATTCCGGGGATTTCCGGCCAACTTCTTGCGTGCCTGTATGAAGTATTAAATATTATTTTATGTATATCCAATCATGCAAGCTAATCAATTAAATATCCTAATTGGTATTTTTATTTCAGATTTTTATTTTATTTCGTATGAGGTCAATGATTGAAGGAGGTTTAATCTCAAGTTCAGATCTAATTTGTTTAGTTCTAGTCAAATACATTTCGTTTATATACTTCAATTCAGTTTTCGTATCACATGCATTAGATGTAATGGGCACTATTGGCTTAAATACCGTTTCAACGGATATTTCTTTTTTTGATCCTGCATTAATACTCCCAATATCCCATTTTATCATCCATCTATCGTCTATCTTTGATACAGCTATTCCTGAAGAAATATCTAACAAGGGCTTTTCCATGTATGGCTGCAATACATACGTCAATTCTGCATTACGAGCAACTATTTGGTCCTCAAGAGGCTCAATTATTTGTTTTATAATTGTATCTAAATTGTTTTCTTCATAGCTAAAATACGCCCCTCTAGTAAGGTTGGACATATTTTGAAAAAAATTTCTAGTTGATTCTGGCATATTAAATCCTATTGAAAAGATTTTATGCCCCATGTTTTCGGCTTCACTAGCAAGTCCGTTTTTATCGCAAAAAGTATCCTTATTTCCATCTCTGATCCCATCCGTGATAATTATAATTAAGCTATAATCATGACGATATATGTTTAGTCTACTATTCTCTTTTTTTGCTATGAATTTAATATTTCGATATAAATTAATTTTCAAGTGCACTTCAGTTTGTTCTTCGTTAAGCTTCAGAGAAAGCATTTTTTTATCAGCTGATACTTCTATAGTTTGATTATTGTTTATTTTCTCGATTTTTGCTGTCTTTATCCAATCTACACCATTTATCGCTAGAAATTCTATAAGTTTTTCACTATCCTTTCCAGGGACATCGTCCCAGCTAAACACAAAATTAGGTCGTCCTCTCAAACGAAGCTCTTCTAATGCAGAATTTAGTGCAAGAGTAAAATTAGTATCAGGTACATCATCATTAGGAAGGACATTGCGTGCAAAATCTATAATCTTAGTTCTGTCTCTTGTAATATATTGAGTATATATTTCACAATCCCACCCGAGTACTCCAACAAATACATCATCAATTGCGTTTTGGCCAATTGCTCCAAGAGCTTTAATAAACTCATTAAGAATTTGCATTCGTTTTAATTTATTATTATCTATTGATTGCATGCTTTCAGAACAATCAATAACAAAAAGCACATCCCCCTTTAATTTTTTCTTTGCTTCGACTTTCATTGTAAATTTTATTTTATAAGGATAACTACCATCAAGAACTATTCGATTGGCCGTTGGTGTCTGGATTATATCTATCTCATCCGCTTGTATTTGCATAATAACATCCCATAAAGCAATAAGCTAAAGAAGTATTTCAAGATTTCTATCTAAAGTCAAACGGCGAATGGAAATCTCTCTGCAAGTCGCACAATATAATATTAAATGAAATTATTTATTTTCGCTTTAATTATTTTTATACATATTTGGTACTAAATTTAAAAAAATTATGTCGTCAAGGTCTTCTGGATCACCATAAATGATTAACTTCGCATTTATTGAGTCCATAATTTTATAAATTGATTGCGGTGGATGTGTATTAATGCAGAGAACCAAGACATGGTATTTGCTCATACTGTCTCTTAGGGTATGCAGATCAAAATCTTTTTGGTTTCCATCCCGAATTCCATCTGTTATTAAAATTATTGAACAAGAAACATTGCCTCTATTTCTCGGCCCATTTTCGAATATTCCCAGGATAGATTGTAATGCTGATCTTAAATTGGTGCGAAGAGATTCATCTGTAGGAAACTTATGGTCCATGAAAGACAGAAGATCCTTGGAATTCGAGGTAAGATTACAAATATAATTAGTTGTATTCGAATAATCGCCCCAGCACGAGATCCCAACCATGAATTTATTTAGCTGATTCGAATCGATTTGATTTTTTTTACTAGGATAGCCTAGGTGCCGAAATATCCTCCAAAGCAATTTTGCTCCTGAACTATCACTGGCATGCAATTTTAATTTATATCTTTCGAATTCAAAACATTGATCTAACTTTTCAACTAATTCAATATAACGCATAATTCTTTTTAATATATTTTTTCTAATTTTTTGGCCTGGATCGAAAGATGCCATGCTTTCAGAACAATCTACTGCAAAAATAATATCTTTTGTCTTAACATTTATAACAGGAAGCCCTTCGATATGATAGCTTATAGTATATACTAGCATCCAAATCAGAGGAAAGGCAGAGATAAGAAGAAAATTTATTCTAGTAAATTTTTGATATGTAAAAATAGTTAGAATTAATGCTACTAGAATCAATAAATGGAGTATTGAATAACTGAGTTTAGAGATTCCTGCAAATTTACTGACAAGAAAGTGCGAAAAGATATTTTCAATATAATCCGAGAATCTCCGGGATGCCGCAAGTAAAATTAAACATAATATAATTAATAATACATTAAGTATGCCTTCTTTAGTATCACCTAGGTCGATATTCGTTATATGGATGCTTAGTGTTTGTAGAAAAACGTCCAGGGATTGCGGAGTTAGATCCTGCAAAACTTTGTAAATATAACTAGATTTAAAATCTGCCCAGTGAGTTGCTAAGTCATTTTCAATACTGACAATATTCCATCTCGTAAGATTCCCAATTATTTCATATGAGACGATAGAATATATCAAAATACAAATAATTTTTGGTGTAGATAATAACAGCGATGTTGTATCTGTAAACAAATTTGTTATCTTGTTGGGGAAGTATTTCCTCAATAAATACAAAAAAATTGTGCAAATTACATCAGCCCATAAACTGAAAAAATAGTAAGAAAAAATAATTAGGATTAATATCGATTTTAAAAAAGCAACATCATCTTCATTTTCTAAATTCAGATTAATAATTAAAATTGTTAAAATAAAAACTAAGATCGAGGCCATGCTCTTAAATTGAGGGTGTTCTCTCAACTTTTTAGTCATTATTATGATAGATCCAAATGAATATGAAAGAATTAGCAATAGAAAGTAGATGTTAATCGGTTTATCCGAAAATATTAAACAAATGAGTGATAAGCTAATAAAAAAAAGACCAATCCTGAAAAATCCAAGAATACGATTATTATCATTACCTCTTTGAATCTCGACATATTGTTGTTTTATTTTAGACCCAATCAGGTTTCGATCAATCACAATGGGAATGATGAATTACTTATCTAAATATTTACCTATTTGTGTCCAATGAATTGAGGTATTCTTTGGGCATAGGGGTACTACATTATTCCAATCTTGTTCTTGATGACCCGAATATGCTTTTCCAGGATTGTCATCTTGATCTTCTTGCTAAAAGATTATTTGGTTTGGAACTATTTGGCATTTTCCGGTACTCTGCACCACTGTGATTGAGAAGTTGTTAGACGCTGCTGGTTACAACCAATGGTTATGTACTTCCACCACAGAGGCACAGAGCGTACGGAGAATTCACAGAGGACTCGATACAGCTAAGAACCAACATCTTCCACGTCCATAGAACCTCATCTTTTCTTCGCGCCTTCGCGTGAGACCGTTATCCAAGAATCTCATATCGCAGCCATTAAGTCTCTTTCTCCGACGCCAGGACGTCGGCACGGATTTCTTTTTAGCGTGCGCGGTGGTGAGGCTGTGGAGCCAGAGGCCCGAAGGCTCTCTCGCAAGCCTTCTCCTCAGGCGTCCCTCCTCTCACCTGATCTTCGCGAGCTTCTCGTTCACCACATTCGCGTCGAAATACTCAGGATCGTATCCATCCAGCCACTCCAGCAATTCCGCGTTATCCGGATGGCTCGGGTTCCTCAGGGCCTTTAGGACATCGTGGTATCCGCCCTCTCCACCGCAGTCCTCCGGTGGGGCAGAGCGCTTGCCATCCAGGCAGACCGGCGCTTTCAGCTCTTCCGCAGTCTGCAAGATCTTCTCTACCAGGATAGTGTGATCCCAGCCATCTCCAAAGTCGTATTCATAAGTGAACTTGAACTTCTCACCAGGAATTATTCTGCTCAACCTGAACCTCTTCTCGTCCTTAAAATCGTCGCCCAGCATATCAGCCTCAATAGAAATGACGCTATAGCTCTCGCCGTTTATCAGGAACTGGTGCAGATGATAGTTTTGCCAACCCATGACCACTTGCAGAATCTTGTGAAGCTTGAATAGGGTTATGTCCCCTCGAACCTGAATTCTCCGCCAGATGGAAGGCTTAATTCCATCAAGGGTCACCTTTAGCTGGTAGACTATCTCAGGCTCGGATTGAGCTGAAGAATCTTTTGCTTTTTTCGCCATGGTTATGCAAAAGAACGATAGAGCTAAATAAATTGCATCCCATCCATTGATCAGGTGATTTTAATGGTAAAGATGCCTGCAGAAGTTAGAGAAACCCTGGAAAAGCAAAAGCCCATACCTATTGCCACGGCCAGCAAGTCGGGCATGCCCAATGTGGTCTTTGTGGGACTGATGAAGATCATAGACGATGAGACGCTCATGCTCGCGGACAACTTCTTCTACAAGACCGCCCAAAACCTGGCCGAGAATCCCAAGATATCCATCCTCTGCTACAATGGAGATACCAAGAAGTCCTTCCAGATCAAGGGTGAGGTCATTGTTACCAAGGAAGGGCTGGACTTCGAGGCCATGCGGGCCTGGGTGCACGGCATCAACAACAAGTTGCCGGCCAAGAGCTGCGCCGTGGTCAAGATCACAGAGATCTACAACGCCATGTGGGGACCGGCGGCTGGGAAACAGATTGCTTGATGAGAATGAATAGTGCATGCGGATTATCAAACTCTAATATGCAGGGGTGCCTGCATGTGGCAGGGTAATCAGCAGGCTCCCCCTTTTCATCCTCTTTCTATCTTCTTTAGACACAATGGCAACAAGCAGCTACTCAGTTTTGCCATCTGTTGTCGTCATTGATGTCAAATCCAGGAATGGCATAGCTCCGCCAGTGTACATAGGCAATTTGCCATCCCACTTATCCACTGCTTTGGTTTTCATCTCTACTTTGCGCAGTTCAATCAGTTCGGGTGTGATGGCCTGCTTTTGTAAATTCAATGCGTCAGCTTCTGCTTTTGCCTGAGTCACCTTTTGCTGGGCCTCTACCTGAATGCGCTTTAAATCAGTTTCCGCTTTTAGCATTTGTTGCGAGGCCGTAACCTTAGCTTCAATGGCCTGAGTAAATGATTCGCTGAACTTAAAGTCAGTGATGGCTGTCGACTCAACAATAATTCCGTAGGGCATAAGTCTCTGAGATAATAAATCCTGGATGGTGCTGGCCACCGTCGATCGGTTTGTAATCAATTGTTCTGCGCTAAACCTAGCAGCGCTTGCTTTCAGTACCTCCTGCACTGTTGGCTGGATAATGCTCTCTCCGTAATACTGTCCCAATTCTGCATAGATCCTAGGCACGCTTTCCGGCCTTAGATGGTAAATTACTGCCACCTTGGTATTGACCGTCTGCAAATCCTTGGAGGCTGCGGTCCCTTCTGCTTCATACTTCTGGGTCTTAACATTGAAACGCTCTACGTTTTGCATTATTGGAATTCGGAAATGTATTCCAGGATCGATGGATTTGTCGCTGACCTTTCCCCAGGTCAGAAGTACGCCGCGCTCTGTAGCATCAATTGTATAGACCGGTCCAAATAACACAACTATAACGACTGCCAAAATCAACAGCAATGGCCATAGCTTGTACAATTTAACATCCACTACTTCTCCACCTATTGTTGTGCGCAAATTGATACCTCTATTCTTGAACTAATTTTATGTTTTCGTTGCCGTTCCCCCGCAAAGCTTCTGGGCGCACAAGATCGGGCGAGTCCCTCAAAGCCTCAAGCACCTTCTTTGCTGCAGAGCACCTTTCTACTCTTGTGGCATCTGTAGCCATCTGCTCCAGATCTTTGACATCGATCTGGCCCATCTTGAACTTGGTAACGAGAATGCCGGTCATGACGGCATCACTATGCTTCGCTTTCTTGATCAATTTTTTCACAGCTCCATCGGCCTGGACTGACGTCTTCGGCCGAGCTTACTTTGAATGGTGTGTGATGCACTAATAGCCTTTCCCTCAAGCAGGTCCATATCTATGCTATTGACCTGATCAACCATCTCTACTAAAAACTATATTAATTAATCGTGCATATAAGGATTTGCTGCGTTTTGCGTTTCATGAAAATGGCAATCAATACTATGATCAGCTCATTTGAGACGGACACTGTGGATCAATGCCGATACGCCTGATACTCGATTTCGCTATTCTTTGGTTCCTATTTGCCTTGAAACAGGAATAAGTTTGCATTACCCAATTATCTTCTTTCCGAAGCCATAAGATATCCACCAAAGCTTGCTCCCCAGAGGATCACCGGATAGACAATCATCCTTTCCATGCCGCCCGGACCCAGTCCCATGTGGACTCCAAGTACAAACAGTACCAGGGAGCCAAGAGTCAATCCACCCAGGAAGATTACAGCCATCGACATGGGAAATCTTATCAGGATAAAAGATAACATTTCAGATAATCCGCCAAATATGAAGGTAATACCGGCACAGATCTCGTGGTAAGGGCTAATAGTTTCAGGGAAGATGCCTACGCCCATCGCACCTGTACCGGTCAAGATCATTAGAATCGTAAATATCTTAATTTTATGAAAAGAATGAAATGAAATCGCAGAGAAAATTATCAGCAACCCCAGGATGATGATCGAGCTGTTGAATAATCCTGCCGTAGAACCCACACCAAGATCGCTTATCATCTTTTCTGAGATGCTGTATCCGGGATAAAGCGCTTCACAGATGAGCATGCAGATTAGGAATTGAGATGCCCCGGCGAAGGCGAGCAATCCGGCAAATCGTTTGGAATACATTGCGAAAGGATAACTGTATAAATTAATATATAAACTTGTTGATTGTAGTCTATCGATGACGCTCGATCGATGGCACTTCTTTAGAACGCCCCATCTTCGAGGTAATCCCTGCAGCCGCATGATCTTGTATCCGAAATTTCTTGCGCTGCCAGTTTGATTATCTCCGCCACAATTTCCTGATTCTTTCTCATGAGAATGGTGATCTCTGAGATGGCCAGGTCGCTTCCTCCCATCATTCCAGCGGCCGGATTGGTGACGATGCACAGCGACGCATAACAGAGGGCAGCCTCCCTGGCCAGTGCTACCTCCGGATAGCCGGTCATGCCCACCACATCTCCAAACAGGCGCATCATTCTGATCTGGGCGGGAGACTCTAGATGCGGGCCCTCGGCACAGACATAGACGCCCTCACCTACCGTCTGGCCAAGCAAGCCGGCCGCCGTAATCAATGTGCTACGAAGATGCGGGCAGTAGGGGCGGCCCATATCCACATGAACGGCTCTATCTTCAAAGAAGGTATTGGGCCTGTTTTTGGTAAACTCCACAAAGTCGCTCGGCAAAAAGATGCTGCCCATGGGATGCCCGGCCATACTGCCCACGGTGTTGGTGGAGATGACTGCGCTTGCGCCTGTAATTCTGGCAGCGGAGATGATGGCCCGGTAGTTGACTTTGTGAGGAGGCAGGTGGCTTTCCCCATGGCGAGAGATGAAGATTATCTTTTGTCCTTCCATCCTGCTGCGAACGATGGGCACTTTTCCATAGGGCGTCTCCACCTCATCTGCCAGCCCTGGCAAGATAAAGCCCACGCCGCCGATGACAGCCAGATCGGAATTCATGATCAAAGGAATCCCGACTATCTAATCTCTTTTTCGCCTGGATAGAATTAAATATCAAATGTGAGTTACCATCCTAAAAAAGTTGCATTTGGAGGGATTGTTATGATCAAACTTGTATTGCATCTAATTTGCTTAGCTTCGTTTTTATTGATATCGTATTCCATCGCTCAGGAAGATCCTGTTGGGGATCTAGTCTGGAGGCAAGGAATCTCATCTGATGAATACACTTGTACAAAAGAGACTTTTTCTGGATTTTCTTTGGATTCCAATAACTGTGACGAATTGCGCGACGATGAACTGAATAGTGAGAAATTAAGCATCCACCTGAATTCCGATGATCAAAGGCAGATTGATCCTGGCAGCCTATTGTATTCGTCATTTACCCGAAAAAAGGAATTCAAATTTGAGGATTGGGGCAGCTACGAGGTCATAGACTTCCTCGGAGAACAGTACTTTGCCAGCAATCAGGGACGAAATCAGGATTTCTCTGATGAGGATACAAACCTTCTCGAAAGGGGCCTTCTGTTCAAGGTATTAACCGATATCAAAGGCGATTTTCAAGCCAATTCAGGGGGTTTTCTGCCGCCACTAGAAGAAGGATATTCCATCAAGGTGACAGATATTCGAGATAATGACGCAAATGATGGCCAATATAAAGAAGCAACTCTTGTGTTGATGAATGGTGATCGAGAAATAAAGGGAGAACACATCCGAGAAAGGGATATTGATAGCAAATCCATCAGGCGTTCTACAATTGTTTTTAATATTAATTACAAGGGTATTGATATACCATTTATCATGATTCATCTAAAAGATATACATATGGATGATGAAGCCGATTGGATCTTGGTTGATGGCATATTTCAGCTATCTGTTAAACCTATCAAGAATATTGAGGCAAGTAATAAATTTGGACTATTGTCAGTAAATGAATATGATGACCGCAAAATCCTGATGAAAAATCATGGAGGCATAACGCTTGGAAAAGGAAATAACAAGACAATAGCCGATAACATTGGCCTTAGAATAGCCGATAATGACACACTTAGATTCTATCCATGCAAGAGCAATCTAGATTCTGTCAGAAGTAATGTGGTGGATCCGAGGAAATTCTCCCAGTTTTCCTGGAATCCTTATAGATTTGGAGGCTTTTATTACGACATGGATGATGATGTCGGAAGCGAATGCCTCATCCTCAGATTGACTGATGCCCAAGACTCCAAAATGAGAATTGAAAAGAATGCTGCAGAGTATTCCAGCAAACCAGGAGCAAAGAAATTTGCTTATCGGAATTGGGGAAATTATTCAGTAATAGGCTTTTTAGGAGAGCCCTATTTCGCGGGATACTGCAAAGATGAGCCGACAGAAAGTTCAATCATCTACGAGAAATCAGATATTAAGAGCCTTCTTAATGATGGCAAGCTGCTAAAGGTGCTCAAGGATCAAAGTGAGAGGATAAATGTCTCCAGGGGAGAATCCATCCTGTTAAAAGAGGGATTTAAACTCAAAATAGAAAATATCGATATACCCGCAGGAAATAAGGTGTATGCAACGCTCTATAAAGATGGAAAGGCAATACCCAAATCAGATAGAGTGATGAGCCCATCTACAAATGATTCAAAGGCGATCGATCGAACGTTTACATACGAGAGAGAGATGCCGGGCTACGATGATAATCACAATAGGATTGTGACTATTGCCATTTCCTTCCTAAATGCATTCAGAGATGAAAACGGGACGGAAGTCGCCACAGTTGACGGTATATGGCAGATATCCGATGAGTTGAAGCAAATCGCTGAAAATGATTTTATAGATGATATGAAGGTGAATTCCGTCAACGAAAATGGAATTTTGCTTAAGAATCCTAAAAGCATCCTCCTGGATGACGATAGCCAAATACCGCTATTGGGACCATTTTTCTTGAACGTCTCATGCAAAGATGATTACAAACTATATCTTTGGAGAAGGATGGCCAACTGAATTGAAAACCAAAATAAAAGTCGGTGGATCGGGCGGTCAAATCAGTAATATGCCCGTCCTCCGACTCCATAATCTTTTCTATTTATCTGCTATTACAGGCCTTAGCTTCCTTATCCAGACTGTTGTCTGATTTGAGGGGAATCTCTCGCAGGATTCGCTGTATCCTGCTACAACGAAGCTGCCATCATCCAGCTCAAGTGCTGATGTTGCTTTGCCTGTTTCATTAAATGTCAGATTCCATTCCTCAAAGCCATGGGCATCAGTCTTTATGATCCATGGCTTTGTGCAGCGATCTGACATTTCAGCATAACCTGAAATGAGATATCCTCCGTCAACGGTCTTGATGAGGGATCCCGCGCCATCATCTCCGATCCCGCCATAGGTCCTGTTCCACATCTCTCGTCCGTCTGCATCAGTTTTCAGTAGCCACACATCGCTGCCACCATTTCCAAATGAGCAAGTGCCACCGAGTATGACATAGCCGCCATCTTGGTCTTGAGCAACCTTCAGAGCAAAATCGTCTCTTTCTCCCCCAAAGGTCTTATTCCATATCTGAAGGCTTTTTGGATTTAGGTTAAAATCTGCTTTCAGCAGCAATAGATCTGTGTCATTGCCTGACTGTGAACCAGCAGATCCTGCTATTATAATGCTTCCATCCCGGCATTCTTCTACGGATTTTCCTGAGCCGTTCTTATTGTCTATGCTAATCAGACGATCCCATTCCTTATAATCTCCAGGAAATCCTGGTCTCGCTTTGATCAGCAAGATGCCGGATTTTGTCTTTGTTTTCATTCCATACCCAGTCAAAAGAAATCCGCCATCTGCTGTATCACATACTGAAAGTGCTCGCTCCCTGCTGTATTTGCCGAAAGACCAGTTGGCACTAGACTTCTCGATGCCATTGCTGTTGCATTTCGTGGCAAATAGCTCTTCTCCTTGCAGATCATTCATTATATCTGAGCCAGCGACAATATAATCGTCGCCTGATTTTAGCATCGTATATCCCGTAAAGTTGCCCTGAGGCAGCACTCTTTCCCATACAATGCTGCCATTACTTGAAATATTAATCAGAACTGTCCTGGATGTACTTGAATTCTCGGATTGCGAAACGCCTAAAACGATGAACCCGCCATCACCTATTGGCATAGATTGGGCAACTGCACTCACATTCGCGCCCGATTGGCCGATCCATTGTTCAACCGGCTTGAAATAGATCTCACCAAGGCTTCTGTAATTATTCTGAAGGTTAACCTCGGAGGGGGATGCTGCGACTGCAACTGAGAGATTATGCCTTCCGAACACTGGTCGGAATAAAAGACTTATATTTTGCTCGCGTCCACTCTCAATAACAGGCATGCTTTCCTGCGCCTTGCATATCCCGTCTACAAATAGCATAATCTGCGCCATGATTATTGTCTCTTTTCCTGCATTTTCAATCGATGCATCTACCCAGTGACGATTATCTTCCCCAATCGTATCATTCTTGAGAGTCACACCGGTTACTGCAAGATCAACCGAATCAGGCGAGATCTGTACTATGGGGATGCTTATCGCAGCATCTCTCGGGACATTGCCGTCATTATATTCAGAGGTTATATTGATCAAATGCGTAGCTGCATCAATAGTGTTATTGTTTTCAGCACATACTTTGAGTTGGAGAAATGCATTATAATCCGTGGCTGACCGTCCAAGGTTCATGGCAGGCCATTGCAAAGAGCCGTCAGAATTTCTCTGTGCCCCATCGCTGCTTATATTTATACCATCGGAGGCCCTCGCAATAATACTGACATTGGATGCATTTCCTATTGATGAGATCTCATTAAAGACACGTACTTTTGTGGAGAAACAGGTGCCTGGGCTTAACGCTATGCTCTCAGGATAGCTTTCCAGTCTGAGTGTTGTCATGTTATTCTTTTCAGTCAGGTTCTTCATGGAAACTGAGACGTGAAATGTTCCGTTGTACCAGCCGTCTTCTCTCGAAGTATTATATTTAAAGGGATAAAGACAGATAATGTTATTTATGGAGTTTCCAGAAATCGTAGACATATACGACCAGGATTTTGCAGGCCATATTCCATCAGGGAAGAGACCGGAGAGCGGCTTGTCGTCTGCTTGGGCTACAATCAAGGGCAAGGAAGCCTTCAATAACATGGAATCACCTGATGTGACATCAATTCTATCCACGGCTTGAGATAGTGGCGAATTCAAGATTATGCAAATGGAAGGTATCGATGGTCCGCCTGTTCCTGCAGCAGCAATTGTGGAATAGGCTCGGACCTTGAAGCCTTCCACATTAGTTTCATTTCCTGTGATATTCGCATATATTATGGTCTTGCCCGGCAATTCAAAGCGTTCTGGCAGGCTTGTAATGTTTAAAGAGAAGTTGCCTGGCAGATATTTAGGCATATACGAGTCTTCTGGATCATCATAGCTTAGACCTCTAGAGACTGTTTTCATATGACCGCTGGTGTCTCCCAGATCGGGATTGCCCAAATAATAAAGCTCTTTTGAGGAAAAGGTCGCAAGATCCTGAGAATTGGAATAAAGGTTCAGCGACTTTGCACTGGATGCAAGCCCTTTTTGCAGATATTTGGACATGGTTCCAGTATTCATCGGTATGCCGCCCGATGCTATCTGTTCGAGAAGCTTTCGCGTCTCGCCTGATGAGGATGCCGGCATGGCCTGCTTTCTCGCTGACGACATCCTGATATCACCGACTTGGCTTGATTCAGGAATCAGGAAGAAAGACTGAGCGGCTTCAATCTTATTGACGGACTCCTTGAGTAGAATATAATTGATATCATTATCTCTGTTTGCATATGTCAGGACTTCAGGCACATTGCTGGCTGTCACGGACACCGGCAATCCTGCGTAGCCAGCAATCTGGCTGACATCTGAGAGAACCGATACACCTGCAAAAATGGCATTTGCCTCTTTTGTCGATGCGGGGTAGCTATCCCGAAGGCTCTCCACGCTGTCGTAGACGGGCTGATTAGAAGACACCACATTTTCGGTGCATGCCTCAAGCATGGAAAATGTGCTATCAGGTTCTACGTAATCGGAAAGCCATCTTTTATAAGTCGTAGATGACTTCTTAAACAACTCTGATGCGGATTTGTCGAGTTGGATCAACTCCTCTGGAGAGATGATTTTCGTAACTCTGGAATCATTCCTCGCATCACTTAGAGACAATGCCTCGCAAAAATTCAGCATGCATGGCTTTACTTTTATCCCTTTATAATCTCCCACGATACTGAGACCAAGGATTTTTTTATAGCCCCCAGAAATAGTGAAACTTGAGGGATTCAGGGAAATGCTAAACGGTCCGATATTAGCTGAGCCTCCAATATAAAACGTATAATCTACCGGCACAAGAGGGCCAATTCTTTGTATTGAATATAGCGATTTAAATGCGCTTTGCGTCCTGAGATCTGCGGACATTATCTCCGGTCCTATTTGGAGCAGTGGCATATCTTTTTTGCAGAGAAGCAGAAGAGGATAACTGATTGCATCGTTCAGAGATGATGAATCCGTTTTGTACTTCTTTGCTGCCGGACGTGCAATCTTTTCGCTCCTGAAGTGGCACGACAACAATGCTTTTTTAGGTGACGATGAATCATCCCAGAAGCTCATGCTATTGATTTCACTTGCCTGAGCATAGCTCATGTAAGCGGCTCTATATGATCGAGAGGCGATGAGATTAGAGGGGCTATATGACACAAAAGCATGTGGAACAGCCCCGACGATCAGAGGGACTCGTCCCTGATCTCGGACCTGCTGGACATATCTCTCGATTATAGCACAATTAGCGTCCTGGCTGTCCCCGACGCTGAATGGAATGATGATCACCTCCGCATCAGGGTACTTTTTGGCAAGTTCAGTCAGGCCTAATAGCTGCAGATAGGCGATAAAAGATGTAACAGAAGGATCGTTTGAACTGTTGTAGGCCAAATACTGCTCATACTCAGGGCTACAGATGATTGTTACATTTCCTTGGTGAATATTCCCGTTCTCGCGCCACAGCCTGTATGAAACAGGATCTGTGCCATGACTTTGCATTTTATATGGTGTAATAAATACTCGTGCCGAAATGGCATCCGGCTGAATAGAGCGTGTATCCTCTTTCGGCTTGGCTGAGAATTCTAGCGTGTTCAGTCCATAGACCGCCGGATCATCCTGGAAGCTCACTTTAGAGTTCAACGTTATATCGAGATTCTTTTCCCCAGACGAATTTAAAATGCGAATAAAGCCATCTCTTGATATGGTCTGGCCGTATAACTTTATGCCAATGTTTGAATTCAAGATATCGTATATAAAACATGGATTCTCAAAGCTTGAAAGCAGAGATATGCTGTGCTGCACTGAAGGATCTATTATGATAGCTCTATCTCCGGCAAGCGTTTGATTGTCTATCGATAGGACAGGGTCAACCAGCTTGAGGTTACGACAATCCGGCTGATGATATTTTCTGGTTACAATAAAATCTGTCTCATTTTGACCTAAGACTCCTCCGATATAAGCATTGATGCTCAAATGGCATGAGCCGGGTTGAGAATTACCTATTGGAGCGCCATAGATTCCATCATCAGCAGCTTCATCCTCATTTTGGCCATTATCAAATAGACATATTACATCATCATCGCTGAGATTCGATCTTGCGCTAACTCTGCAGAAAGGAATATTTGTCCCATTGCATCTTACAGATACAACGATGAAATCAGATGTATCCACAGTGCTGCCTTTTACAGGGGAATCGATTGTTAGATCCAGCTTTGAACCGGATTTAGCAATATCTGGATTAAAATAGATATATGGTGGAAGATGTGAGGCAGATCCATTCGAACAAATATAATGATGATATTCTCCCTTCAAACAGACTACTGCTCTTGCATCCGAAAGAGGTGTATAATATCCTCTATCCATATCCGTCGAAAGGTGAACTTTATTTGCATTGGGACTATTACTACTAGAGAAATTCAAATGCTTTGTTACGTCTAGGTGAATATGCCTTTGAAAAACGCCTTCCTGCAATGGCCTAAGTACAAATTTGCCTAATTCGGGACCGTTGAAATTCACAACAACAGTATATTCTTTATATTGATTGCTATGGGGAGATAATGCAAAATCGATGTAAGCATAGTCCACATCTTCCTTCTTTATCCCGGATGGCAAATAAAACAAATCATTAACTGTCCCTTTATTAATGCAACCAGATCTCTTTAGATTGAAATACAATATCGGATCAGTCAGTGTGTTTGCAAGAATATCTCCATCGCACCTGAATTCAACCGGGTAAGACCAGGAACTATTGCCCCATTTTGCAATCACGCTGCCATATATCGCTCGATTATCTTCTGTCAGCAAGGGTGAGATTGTTACATTAATGCCATCGCCTTTAGCAATTGACAAGCTCGGATCTATCGGAACCCTCTGGATGATTACCTTTCCTGCAATGTCATCCCCAGCAATGACATCAATATATGTGGCATTATCGTTCTCTGAGTCCTCATCGCCCATATTTTTCACAAAGAATCTCTTCGTTTCCGATTGAGCATCAACTGATCCGGTCACATCCTCAAACGTAAAGCTTAAGTTGCTATACCGAACAGATATATTTAGAGGGATTGTTTTCTCTTGGCCGGTCTGCTTATCGATCATATCAATTAATATATTATAAGGACTGCTTGCAGCATCCTGCGCATTTATGGAAAGAACTATGGTCTTGTTATCCCCTGGCGCAAATCCTATGTATTCTTTATCCGAACTTTCACTAATAAAGCTAAGATAGATGTCGCTGTATGGATTGATTGCGCTAACTTTTATTTTATGCGTTTTATCTCCATTATTCTTTATAGTTATAGGCACCAACTGATAATAATCCATATCGATTTTAATTGGATCGCTCAATTGAGAAGTAACTTCTATGTCCTCAAGCGCATTGGATTGCTCCTCTGCACAGAATGCAGGAATACAGATCAGAGAGACTGAGGTGATAACTAAGACAATGAGAAATGTCAAGACAATATGCTTTAAAAATTTCCATTTATCTCTGGATATGCTTATTTGAATCCCTCCCAAAAAGTAGAATTTATTATCCTATTTAACTTTTTGGAAACGCATCCTCCTTCGCAAGCTTTGCTTATATCGGCGGCATCAGAGGCGGCCTAAAGACGCCCTTCTCAGTGATCAGGCCTGATACCAGTTCCAGGGGAGTGGCATCGAAAGCCGGATTGTAAACCTCTATGCCCTGGGGCGCCAGGCGCACTCCCGCCATGCTGCAGATCTCCTCACGCTCTCGCTCCTCCACGACAATGTCCTTTTCTTCATGCAGGCGGTCGAAGGTGGAGAGCGGCGCTGCCACGTAGAAGGGGATCTTATTAAACTTCGCCAAGACTGCATGGCTGTAGGTGCCGATCTTGTTGAAGACTGCGTCTCTGGTGATGCGATCGGCGCCCACGATGACCTTGTCGATCTTGCCCTTCCTCATCAGGCTGCCGGACATGTTGTCGCAGATGAGTGTGACCGGTATCTCGTCTTGGGCCAGCTCCCAGGCGGTCAGGCGCGATCCCTGGTGCAAAGGTCTGGTCTCGCATGCGTAGACATGAATGTGCTTTCCTGCGGCAACGGCAGAGCGGACGACTCCCAGGGCCGTCCCCCAGCCCACACAGGCCAGCCTTCCGGCATTGCAGTGGGTGAGGACATGGTCGCCGTCATCCAGAAGCTTGGCTCCGTTCTTGCCCAGGAGCTTATTGATGCGGATATCCTCCTCAGCTATCTCCTCAGCCTCACAAAGCGCTGCCGCACGAATATCATCAGCCGTCTCCGCAAGGGCCGCAGCACGCATTGCTCTATCCACCCCCCAAGAGAGGTTGATGGCAGTGGGGCGCGAGCCCCTGATCATATCGGCGGCACAATCCAGCTCATCCATCAACTCCTGTGCATTGCCGGCCGAGGAGAGCCTGGCAGCCAGCGCTATCCCATAGCCTCCCGCGGCTCCCAGTGCAGGAGCGCCGCGCACACGCAGGGTCTTGATAGCTTCGATGAGCTGCCGGACGCTTTTTATGCGAAGGGGTAGTAGCTCGCCGGGCAAGCGGGTCTGATCGATCAGCCACAGTCCGTCATCCCACCAAATGGTCTTCGATTCACACATGCTCAAGAAGAGATCACCATAGTTTAATGCTGACATACTGGTATTATTATTTTTGCATCAGGCAACTATGGGCACACGCGATTTTGCCAGCTTGATTGAGAGCTAAACGCATATCAATCTACGAGATGAAAGCCCTTTTCAGGATAACCTTAAAATTCTTCACATGCAATAGTAGAAACTGCATAAGAGTGGAGGTTGGCCGAAATGAGATTAGCAAGCTTATTGTCCTTGGCGACATTGCTTTCTTGTATATCCTTTCAAGCATATGCAATTGAACCGGGTGAGATCGCAGCACCCAGCATTAGGCTCGCGAACATGGATATGCCAAAGCCTATTATCACAAGTCCTAACATGAATGTGCCTGAGCCAAAACAAGCGCAGCAAGTTATTTCAGATAGCAATGCAAACCAAACCAGCAAAATTGATATTCAATCAGATGATTTGAGCGGCAAGTGGTCGATAAGATTCGATGATCGACCGGACAGGTCTCTTGTTTTGAACCTATGGTCTTCAGGCAGAACAAAAATCATGGGTTATGGAACACTGACAAAAGGAAGCGCAGGGAATTCCGTTACCGCCAGCGGATCTCTTGTTGGGGAGGAACTCACATTGGCCGTTTCATCCGCTGAATCAGAATACACCGGTCAGAGATCTGACAAATACGATCTCCACCTGTTCTTGGCAAATAATACTCCAATTAATACCATGTCCGGAACTTATATTCTCAGTTCAGGCGGTGAATTCCTGGATGACGGAAATGCCACGGCAATAAAGCGCTAGTACATACTGGCCTAATTGAGGCCATGATTGTGAGAAGATAATATGCCTTTGTGAACGGCTGACCGTTCTTCGCGGCTTCGTGGCTTCTCGTGAGATTTGACCTAGGTCCGGTCTCACGTGAAGGTGCGAAGTCAAAAAGTTGGTTAATTTTGACTAATCCACGCAGATTTGCATAGTGCTGTCGTAGACCTTTTCCCTCGACAATTCAGTAACATTGCCCTCTCTTGTAACCAGATAATCGATTGCATAATAGGGATGCGAGCCACAGCCGCATGGTTCACTGTCGAATAGATGGACAATGTAGCCGTCTTCGGTCTCTGTTGCGCTGGTCGGCGTTATTGAAGACGATACCGGGAAGTAACCCTCCGGGACAGATGTATCGTATCTCGGCAATGAGCTTGTCAGTGCTACGGCAAAAGCCAAAGCCTCATCTTTTGTCTCAACCGGCGCAAATATCGACTGGAATTCCGCCATGCTTCCGATCAATTTGAATTCTTCGCCCTGCTTAGCGATATATCTCCGGAAAAACGGCATCATACAGCCTTCCCGAACTATGCCGTCTTGAGAATCGTACTCTTCGCTTAGAAAGAGGCATTCGACCATAGGCAATTGAGGTGAAAGGTTTTCCAATGCGAGGGAAGCATTAGTTATCTGTGTGCAACCAAATCTCTGACCAAGTCCCAGGCTGTCACAATTGAGGCTGTAATCTTCTGCAAAACAACCTGCATCTATAAACGCATTTGATCCAATGCGGGCGGTTGATGCAATTGATCCGGACAATAGCATGCAGGCGCAAATGAGGGCTATGAGCCCATACAAAATGTATCTTCTTGGACACATGGAAATCACCAGCTTACGAGTAGCCAACGGCAACATTTATAATGAATGTATTATCAGAGGCATGGATCGGAAATACGAATTACAGCGACAATCCCATCTCCCGCGCACTCTCCAGTTCCTCTGGCTTCTTTTTGATCTCTCCCTTTTCGTAGGCCTGGGCAAGAAGGCTGCCCGCATTCACCATTCCCAGATAGTCGAAGGACATGGCAAACATCTGCAGAAGCGGCCCGCAGCATGTCGCCCCTTCTTCGGATGGAGCGACCACCAATCCCTTCTTGCCCTCCAGCTTGCGGCTAGCGATATAGGGCCGTAGCCTGTCGATAAATAGCTTCATCTTGGCGGTAGGACCGTACCAGTAGATGGGCGTTCCTAAGATGATGAGGTCGGCTTCCTCCAGCCGGGTATAGATCTCCTCCATTCCGTCAGAAAGAGCGCAGGTGTAGCCCGACGATTCCCTTTTGCAGCCGCGACAATCCAGGCAGGGCAAAATATCGTAGTCATAGAGGCGCACTTTTTCAGCAATGTGGCCCTTCAACTCCGCTCCTTTAAGTATCTCATCCACAAGAATCTCGGTGTTGCCGCCCTTTCTGGGGCTTGCCAGCACTGCCAAAACCTTCACGCCCTTCCCCCTGCTTAATCCAATGTCTGCTTCATCCTTTTCCTATTGCTATTTGTACCAGTCAAGGCTATCGTCCACGAATCTTATGAATGATATGAAAAAGTCCTTTGCATCCTGATTCATGCCTGTCTTGAAGATCAATTTTTCAGCCTTACCGGCATGCTCTCTTGAGATTGACTTGGCCTCATCGAGAGCTCCGGACTCCCTGATCAGACTGTGCACATATTCGATCTCTGCATCTCCAAGGATTCTGCCTTCCTGCATGATTGCAGCCAGACGCTTATCCTTCTGCTCTTTCTCCTTCTTCAAAGCCAGAATAACATGCAGAGGCTTTTTCCTCTTGCCGATATCCCCGCAGGGGACTCTCCCGTACTGCTCCTCAGTGGCAAAGGTATCGATGATATCATCCTGAATATCGAAAGCAAATCCAATGTGCCTGGCAGCGTCAAGAAGCAGCTCCAGATCCTTTTTGGGAGCCGATGCCAACACCCCACCGACGAGCATCGATGCCTTGAAGAGAGATGCTGCTCTTCTAGCGGCCATAACCTCCCACTCCTTGACATCCGGATCCTTGTATTCGAAGAGCATGTCCAGGACCTGGCTCTCGTTGACGGCCCGAAACTCTGCCGCCAGCAGTTTCGCAGCATCTACCGTCCTATCTTGCTCAAAGCCAGCCTCCAAAAGGCACTCTATGGCCAGAGCATAAAGAATATTTCCGGCAAACATGGCAGATGCGACGCCGAAGCGCTCATCAAATCCCTTGGCGATAGTTTTGTGCAGCGTCTCTCCGCCTCTTCTCCGATCTTCCGCATCCACTATATCGTCATGTATGAGGATGCTGTGTCGATAAAGTTCAATGCCGGAGCACACCCTGACGATTCTCTCATCAATCTTGCCGGCAAAGCCCTGGTAGACGATGAGTGTGCTGCATGCGGACAGTCTTCTTCCGACTCTGAGCACAAACTCACGAGTGGCATCATAAACATCTCCAAGGAAAGGATGGTACTTTTGGCCATCTCTCACCATCTTATCCAATCGTCTCTCAAGATCTTCCTCTATAATCTTCCCATAGCTGTCGAGCACATCAGTGTAGTCCATTTGTCCTTCTCGCCTCCGCCAGGCAATCGTCTTATCCGCATGCATTCATCTGATCTTCATCCGATTCGTATAGATTCTATAACCGCTCAATTAGGTTTAAGACACCAAGTCTACAGAGCAATTTTGGATTATGCTTGAAGAGAACGCTTAGCAGGCCTCTCGTATTCATCCTGGAGATATCCATTCCATTCAGCGAGCCTATCATATGGTTCAAATCGTCGTCTGTAAGCTTCAGGAATAAATTTTTAGCTCGATAGCGTTTATTTATCTGCTTGCCCAGGGACGACCGCCATCGATCCTCATATTCTTTTAGAGCAACGGCACTTACATCCCCCGAAGAGGCCGCCTTGCCTGCAGTCTCCCCTGCCATAATTCCCGCCCTCATGGCATTTATGATCCCGCCACCTGTGAGCGGATCAGATTGATGAGCAGCATCGCCAACCAGCATTATACCGTCAGATGTTGTATTATTAATTGGGCCTGAGGTGGGAATTCCTCCTGCCATCATCTGCAAAATCTCGGCCCTGGGCATCCTACTATGCATGAATCTCTCCAGCAGCATTAAGGGCTCGCCCGGGCCGGATTGGGTGCCCTGTATGCCGATGCCCACATTAGCAAGTCTGCCCCCTTTGGGAAAGATCCATAGGTAGCCTCCCGGAGCCATTTCGTTTCCGAAAAAGAATTCACAGCATTCCTGGTCTATACTGTCGTCCAAAACCAGGTACTGCGCGCAAACCATTATGTCCTTCGGTTTTAGCCTGGCACCCATTCCCGTCCATCTGGCTACTTTAGACTCTACGCCATCCGCGCCTATGATCAGAGGTGCCTCGATCTGGAGAGGGTCACCCTGACAGATTGATGATACTCTCCACAGTCCATCTTTCCGGATCAATCCGGTTGCACGTGTCTTGACCAAGACCCTGGCACCAGCACCGGCAGCCTGGAGAGCAAGGCCTCTGTCAAAGTTCTTCCTCTCCAGGATGTATCCACCACCAACACCATTGCATTCCACAGTCATGGACACATTATCGTTATTTGGGGAGTGAATCCTTACCCCATTTACCTCGTTGGATATCCAGTCGGGCTGCACCCGGATCAAATCACTCAGCTCCGATCTGATGCTCACTCCCTCAGCGCATCTAATGGGCTCTCCTATCTCCTGCCGCTTTTCCAGGAGTACAACATTCAGGCCCGACTCTGCTGCGGCCCTGGCAGCCATAGATCCCCCTGGGCCTGCTCCTATTACAACAACATCGGATTTCATTCTATCTGCATCATTTTTGCAAGTGCTTTTTCCAGCTTCTTCTGCGTCTTGGCATTGGGAGCTAGCAGAATATCCAGATCCTTTTGAATTCTTGTGTAACTTTCCTCTGAAGCCGGACAATCTTCATAGATCTCCACACCCTGAAGGCCGATTTGGCTTGGACTGAGAAATGGGCTGCATCTGCATACCATTGGCCTCGCCTGATATATCTTGCATCCCTTCTGCGACGCATCGTAAAATCTGCATGGAGCTACTGATTTGAAGGCCAAAAGGTCGGGCTCGCTGGGGTGAGGGATGGTGAATTCTCTGATAACTTCCTCCTCACAAGCATTAAAAAAGCTTGCTAACCTGCGAATATCTTTGGGATAAATATCAATGGGATCGGCTACCTGGCAGCAATGGCCGCAGCGATGGCATTGGAAATCCACCTGGATTTGGATGCGCAGATAATCATAGGGATCTAATGGCATATACTTTACAAACCTCATCTGAAACTTAATTCTGGGTACAAATTATCTCTCCTCCTGCCCATCCCCCAGCCCTTCCACCAGCACTTCCCCCTCTTCTGTCACAAATATCCTGGCATCTCTCTCCAGCGCCCTTTTCGTGAAGATCCGGGGGGCTTTTCTTCGCAGTTGCACCACGATATCCAGAGATGTGATGGGAAGACGCATATGTTTTTCGTCGGCGGCGGCAAAGACCATCTTGGGCAGCTCGAATACATCCGTTCCCGCCTTCGCCTGCAAGGATATGGGTGCGCGCAGCATCATCCACTGCTGCAGCGTTCTCTCTGCCCGAGCAATGTTCTGATGGGCTCGCTTCTCCAGTATGCTGATGTTGGAGCGAGTCGTGCCCAGGCTATCCGCTACCTCTTGTTGGGACTGGCCGGAAAGGCGCATCTGCAAAACCATGATCTGCCTTTCCGTGAGAAATGAATCCAAGGATTCTTCATCTATTGATTCGGGCATCATTTGGTCGCAAGGTAAAAATGGTTTTACAAGATGATAAAAGCATCCTTTCAGCAGTCTACCAGGGCATGGTGATCTCTTCGCTCTTGCCCAGGGCCGCCAGTCTGCCGGCTTGCAGCACGGCTACCCTTCCGGCCAGCTTGCGACACTGCTGCATGTTATGCGTTGCTAAGATAACCGCAGTCCTGCTCCCGGCAAGTCTGTGCAGGAGACTGTCGATGGATGCGGCACTCCTGGGGTCCAGATTGGCAGTCGGCTCGTCTAGCAGGAGAAGCTCCGGCTGGAGGACCAGAGCTCTTGCCAGGGCAATTCTCTGCATCTCCCCCCCGGATAAGGTATTAGCGTCGCGGCTCTCATAGCCGGACAGCCCCACCATCGCCAGAGCTTCTTCTACCCTGGCATCATCTTTTCCTTGCTGCCCTCGCATCCTCAGGCCATAGGAGACATTCTCCTCGACGCTGGCCTTGAACATGATGGGCTTTTGAAAGACCATGGCCATCTTGCGTCGCACTGCAAGCGCTTCTTTCTCCGGCCTTCCGGATACCTTTTTGCCGCTAAAGAGGATATAACCCGCTGAGGGTTCATCGAGCAAATTAATGAGGCGTAGCAGTGTCGTTTTTCCCGAACCGGTTGGCCCGATCAGCCCCAGGATTTCGCCCCGCTCTACTGTCAGGTTGACTTCCCTGAGAATCTCTGCCGTGCCGATGCTTTTGCTTAGAGAGCGTACCTCCAGGAAAGCCATTCTTATTTCCCCTGAAATCTATCGAGTAAGAGGTTGATCGCCAGAGAGATGGATATGAGTATAATTCCCAGAGCCATGGAAAGCTCCAGATTGCCCATGGAGGTCTCCAACGCTATGGAGGTGGTGAGAACGCGAGTATAGCCCCGGATGTTCCCGCCGATCATCATGGCCACTCCTACCTCGGAGAGTGCCCGGCCAAATCCCAGGAGCACTGCCGCGATAACTGCGAACCGTGCTTCTTTTATAACAGTTATTATTATCTGCATCTGTGTTGCACCCAGTGATTTGGCCGTATCTCTTATCTGGGGACCGACACCCGCCAGCGCAGTAATGGTCAGTCCAATCATGATGGGGCTGACGAGAATGGCCTGGCCCAGGATCATGCCGCTAGGGCAAAAGAGCAGATTGAGTGAGCCCAGGGGCCCTGAGCGGGAGATTAGCAAAAAGACCAGCAGGCCAACGGTCACAGTCGGCAGGCTGTAGAATGTCTGAATTAAATTTATCAGCGCTCTTTTGCCCCAAAACCGGCGAAACTCGATAATGCCGCCCAGAGGAATGCAGATGATACCTGCCAGCGCAGCGGAAGAGAGCGAGATAAAAATAGACCTCAAGGTGATCTCGACCACCTGGGGGTCTCTCGCTGCAATCAGTTCAAGGGCCTGCAAGAGGCCCCTGTAGATTTCTTCCAACCCGATTCACCAAACTTTTGTGCCGCAGCTCATGCAGCAGCGCAGGAAGCGCTGGTGGCAACTGCGCACTCTGTGGCTGCGCAGCCGATCAATTCGCAGTTTCCTCTGGCAGCCGAGAAGAGTGGCTTGCCGAATTTCTCAGTGCCGTAGGATGCAATCTGATCCTGCCCTTCATCTGAGACCAGATAGTTGATGAATTCATTGGCCAGACCACAATTCACATCCGGATGCTTCTTGGGATTTACGGCCATGGCCACATAAACATTGAGCAGATCGCTTCCGCCTTCAACCAATGGGACGAGCGTCAAGTTGCCCTGGTATGCCATGAAAGTGGACATATCAGAGAGAGTGTAGGCCTGCTTTTCATTGGCCATGTTCAAGGTTGCGCCCATGCCCTGTCCTGCCTCAATGTACCAGGGACCTGAAGAGTTGACGGCAGAGTAATTGTAGCCTGCCTTCTTCCAGAGCAGCTTCTCGCGGGCATGGGTGCCGGAGTTGTCGCCCCGAGAGATAAACATAATCTTGGAGGGATCGGCTTTGCCTTTTTCCATTATGCTGGCCACAGCTGCAGAAGCATTCATTCCTTTGATGCCTGCCGGATCATCCTTTGGTCCGATCAGGAGGAAGTAGTTATAGGCAATGCATCTTCTCTCCAGGCCCTGTCCGTCGTTGATGAATTTCAGTTCCCTTTCTTTGTCATGGACTATGAGGACATCCACATCGCCTCGCTCGCCGTACTGAATTGCGATGCCGGTTCCGCCTGAGACCACGTCCAATGATACATTATACAACTCATCAAACTTGGTCTTGATCACATCCAAGAGACCGGTATCCTGCAAGCTGGTAGTAGTAGCCAGCCTCAGCCTCTCTCCTTCTGCTGCCGCAGTGGCGCCGCACAGAACAGATAGCGCCATCAGCACAAAAGCCATTTTCAGAAAATTTCCTGCCATTTCAATCCCTGATTTTATAGCATAATCGCTTACCATAAAAAGGTTATGTCAGCTAATTAATTCACTGGTTTCGGTGTTGAACCGTGGCCGGAACCGGAAACTCCGCAGTGCACTATCTCCAATGCTCAACAATAAGCTATATCTTCCCGAAACTGCAAAATCTATGAACTGATGCCAGTGGGTATGTTCAAGCTGAAAGACAGATCGGTTTTCATTACCGGCGGCGCGGGATTCATCGGCAGCCATCTTGTAGAGGCCCTGCTGGCTGAAAATGAGATAACCGTCCTTGATAACTTCAGCTCGGGAAAAAGGGAGTATCTCGCCATGCATCACGATAATCCCAATTTTCATCTACTAGAAGCTGACCTGTTTCTTCCTGAAGCTCTGGAAGAGGCCCTGACAGGAGTGGATATGGTCTTTCACCTGGCTGCCAATCCGGATGTGAAGCTGGGCGCAGAAGACACCCGCGTCCACCTGTATCAGAATGTGCTGGCTACCTACAACCTCTTGGAGGCCATGAGAAAGAGTGGCGTCAGAAGAATTGCCTTCACTTCCACCTCCACAGTTTATGGCGAAGCGGCAGAGGTGCCCACACCCGAGAAATATGGACCGCTCCTGCCCATATCCCTCTACGGTGCCTCCAAGCTGTCCTGTGAGGCGCTTATCTCCTCCTACTGCCATACCTTCGAGATGCAGTCCTGGATCTATCGCTTTGCCAATATCGTGGGAGAGCGGGGCACGCATGGCGTGCTGGTGGATTTCATCAGAAAGCTGCGGGATAATCCCAGAGAGCTGGAGATCCTGGGGTCCGGCAAGCAGAAGAAATCATATCTCGAGGTCAAGGACTGTGTGCAGGCCATGCGTCGCTGCGTGGAGCATTCAGACGAGCAGGTCAACGTCTTCAACGTCGGCACCGAGGACAGCATAGACGTAACCGATATCGCAAATATCGTGGCCGGGCAGATGGGCCTCACGGATGTTCTGTATCGCTACACAGGCGGAGTGGATGGCCGGGGCTGGAAAGGGGACGTCAAGGTTATGCAGCTCTCCATCGAGAAGATCAAGAAGCTGGGCTGGTCGCCCCAGGGCGGCTCTGCGAGGGCGATTGAGATGGCGGTGAAGGCGCTGCTGAAGGATAATTAGCGAAAACTTAAGAACAGATAGACAAGAAACAAAAATAGTGGGGAATTCCCTTTACTTTATGTTGCTCACAGCCCATTTCGTCTCTTTCCACCAATCGCCTTCCAGCAGTGTGGCATTGTAGCCCATGAGCCTCAGGCTGTAGAAGAGCGAATAGGCCTGGGGTGTGCCGTAGACGATAGCCGTCCCGGACTTCTCCAGGCGGCGATCGAAGAGATCCTCCAGCGTCCTAGCATCTTTAATTCTGGAATTTTCATAGAGCTTATCCTGGCTAAGACAGATCGACTCATTGCCAAGCCTGCTCTGGCCGTATTCGAAAAAGTCCCGTGCATCCAAAACCCGAGCATCATATTGCTCCAGCATGCTCTCCAGGCTGTCCTGGGTCACCAAAAGCCAGGGCACGATGCGGGCGGTGTAGTTAGTTGGCCAGGGAGACGGTGCATTTGTGGTGAAGGCCAGGCCCGCAGCCTGGGCAGCATCTGCGTTACCGTCCACAAGGCTCACATTCTTATGCCCCAAATAATTCAGAGCCCAGAAGACGAAATAAGCACCTTCGCCTGAGTCGCCGTAGATGAGCAGCCGGTCGCTATCCTTCACTCCGGCCCGCCCCAGTGCACCTCTGGCGAGAGCCGGATCAAGAATTCCGTTTTTCTGCAGGTCCTTCCAGTAAAGGTTTCTCGCCTGGGGAATGTGTCCGGAAAGATAATCAGGTCCTGCCCTCACATCCAGAACAACCTGATCGCTCATAGCCTGATCGCTCTTGATGGATGAGGGGCTGGTAATGAGATCGGGCTGAGCATAGCCCTGCTGGGGAGGATCGGCCTTTGCAGTGGCGACCGTATTGCTTGCCTGCCCGTTTATCTGGACAGTTGCCTGTCCGTTGCCCTGCTGGCTGTTCATTTGGGCCTGCTCATAGGCATCTTTTTTGGCCAGCCAGCCATCCAGGTCGGTCCAATCCGGACAGGTAGGACAGAACTCGCCGGTCTCTGTGCCGGCCATAGCCGATATTATCAGAAAGTTTTGGAAAAATACAGCCAGCAGGGAGAATATCAATGCTGCGCTGCTTGCCTCTCTCAGCCGAATTAATCGGGATAAACTGCCGCCCATAATTGAATTCACTTCCAGGATAGAGCACCTTGCCACTATTTCAGGCTTGCTGAGAAAGGCAAGCTATAAATACACCCACTATGTACATCTTAGTATTAAGAAGTACTTTGATGTACTAGATAATACATTACGCCCAAGAAGAAATGTCGTGCATTAAACATATACAAGAAAATGGAGTTGGATAATTTTGAGAGGATCATCAATTCGCATGGAGAGGATATTCAATCGCAAGAGCGGAAACGCTGTTATAATTCCCATGGACCACGGGGTGACCGTTGGCCCCATTAAAGGCATTAGAAGTGTCAAGGCCATCGCAGATGCCGTGGCCTCCGGAGGTGCAGACGCAGCCATAGTTCACAAGGGCGCAGCCGTCTTCGGCCATCGCGGCTATGGCCGGGATTTGGGCCTGATCATCCATCTATCTGCTTCCACTGCATTGGGGCCCGACCCCAACAACAAGGTGCTGGTGGCAACGGTCGAGGAGGCTCTCAAGATCGGTGCGGACGGCGTGAGCATTCATGTCAATATCGGTGCAGAAGACGAGAGCCACATGCTCTCTACTTTAGGCGAGGTCTCCAGGAACTGTCAAGAATGGGGAATGCCGCTCCTGGCCATGATGTATCCGCGAGGAAAGAAGATCAAAGACGAATACTCAGAGGAGTGCATCGCTCATGCAGCAAGGGTAGGTGCAGAACTAGGCGCCGATATTGTCAAGACCAACTACACCGGTGACCAGGACAGCTTCTCTCGCGTGGTTGATTGCTGCCCCATCCCTGTGGTCATTGCCGGCGGGCCGAGGGTGGAGTCGGAGCTGGACCTGCTCAAAATGGTCGAAGGTGCGATAGCAGCAGGAGCGCGAGGCGTGGCCATCGGCAGGAACGTCTTCCAGCACGATAGTCCCGCGCTCATCACCCGTCGCATCTGCGGGGTAGTGCACGAGGGCCTTCATGCAAACGAGGCTGCGCAAATCGCTGCGGCAGACTGAAAACAGCCAGGCGGTGCGCCCACGCCGGCAGGCTGGAAAATATTGCCTACAGGCAATGAATTTCAAGCCTTGGGACTTCAGGCAGCAGAGATAAAAAGGTACAGTTGCTCTACCTGGATTGATGAAAGCCGCAAGGATCCTCTGCAGAAATCTACCTCTCCTTTTTATTCTCCTTCTTTTTCTGCAGACCGGTTTTTCCATTGGGGCAAGGACCGGCGCAGACGAAGGCCCTCATCTGCAGATCTCATCGATCCGAGGCAATCTGGAGGATAGCCGGCCATCCAGCATCTTCGTTGTGCTGCAAAACACTGCTTCGCCCACCAAAGAACCTGTTGAGCCTGCATTCAACAAAGAGAGTGCCCGCAATATTGTGGCCGAGCTTAAAAGCTCCGATGACAGAATCAGGATCTTCTCAGGGCAGCAGAATGCGGGTCTTCTGGCAGCGGGAGAAAATGTATCAGTACAGTTCATGGCTCAGCCTGAGGGCGCGCCCTTGGGAATTTATCCTCTGCAGCTTTCTCTCAACTACTCCCGATTATCCCAGGTGACTGCCTCGGGTAGAGAGAGCGCACCCAATTTTGTCTTTGCTTATGAGAGAGCTTCAATGGAGTTTCCCTTGCAGGTTAAGGTGGTGGTCGGGCCGAAGATCGAGCAGGAGGAATTGGAGGGCGAGACTCTTGCGGGAATTGAATCCAGCTTGAAAATCGTTTTAGCCAACCGGGGCGACGAGTCTGCACAGGATATTCAGGTGCAGGCCCGCCCAACCTCCCCTTTTCTCATGGTCGAAAACGGCCAGGAGAAGACGAGCCTTGCTCCGGGCGAAAGCGCTCCGCTGAGGCTGTCTGTATTCACGGACGAAAATGCAACCTCGGGATACTATGCCTTGCCTTGCCGGATATCCTACCGGGACGGGCAGGATGCGCAGATAAGAAACCTGGATCTGGCTGTGCTAATTTACGTGGGTGAGCAAGCATCTTTTCCCTGGCAGTATCTTGGCATTGCTGGCTTGATTCTGCTGCTTTTGGCCGGCGGCCTTTGGGGCCTGAGAAGAATCCTGAGCGGCCAGAGGAAGATACGAATTGTCAAGAGTTGAATGGTTGTTCTCTTCGCTCTCGAAAGAATCAAATCCTTGTAGATCTTAAGCCGTCCAGAAGGAATGCTCATGAAGGTTCTTGTCAGTGATTCATTGGCCGAAGAAGGCGTAAAGAGGCTTTTGTCGGGAGCAGACGTTGATGTCATCACCAATCTATCTCCAGAGGAGCTTATCGAGAAGATAAAGGATTACGATGCTCTGGTCATCCGCAGCGGAACCAAGGTCACTGCTGATGTCATTAAAGCCGCGGATCGGCTCAAGGTCATTGGCAGGGCGGGAGTAGGCATAGATAATGTGGATGTGGAGGCCGCCACAAAAAGGGGCATCATAGTGCTCAATACCCCCGGCGGAAACACCATCTCTGCAGCCGAGCACACCATCGCCATGATGCTGTCCTTGGCCAGAAACATCCCCCAGGCCAATGCAGCGCTTCATAAGGGCGAATGGAACCGCAAGAAGTTCACAGGCGTTGAGTTCTTTAACAAGACGCTGGGCGTTGTTGGTCTTGGTCGGGTAGGTGCAGAAGTGGCAGTGCGCATGAAGTCCTTCGGCATGCAAATTCTGGCTTACGATCCCTTTGTCACGCAGGAGCGGGCAAAGGAGATGGGTATCACCTTGGGTGATTTAAAGACCGTTCTTCGCGGCGGCGACTTCATCACAGTGCATACGCCACTCACCAACGAGACGAGAAACCTCATCGACGAGGACGAGTTCAATATCATGAAACCGGGCGTGCGCATTGTCAACTGCGCGCGGGGCGGGATCATCAACGAAGCAGCTCTGGCAAAAGCCGTAGCCGACGGAAAGGTGGCAGGTGCTGCCATAGATGTCTTCACCAAGGAGCCGCCTACCGGAAATCCAATGCTGGATCAAGAGAAGATCATAGTCACTCCC
This sequence comes from Methanothrix sp., assembly GCA_041305465.1. Taxonomy (GTDB): domain Archaea; phylum Halobacteriota; class Methanosarcinia; order Methanotrichales; family Methanotrichaceae; genus Methanothrix. The sequence goes on along the minus strand of JBFYLJ010000127.1, from coordinate 2,776 downwards.
CATCTGGGAGCTTCGACTGCCGAGGCTCAGGTAAATGTGGCCCTGGCTGTGGCGGATCAGATTCTAGCCATTGCTAAAGGGGGTCTACCCACCAATGCCATCAACATGCCGGCAATCTCCCCTGAGACTCTAGCAGTCATGGAGCCGTTCATGAAACTGGCTGAGAAGATGGGCGCATTGCTCGGGCAGCTTGTGGGAACGGGCTTTGAGGCTCTGGAGCTGATTTATAGCGGAACGCTGGCAGAGAAGGATACGAGACCGGTGACAATATCCGCCATCATAGGTCTGCTTGGCTGCCTCATGGGAGACGGCTCCCTCAACTTCGTCAATGCCCAGAGGACACTAAAGGAGATGGGAGTCAAGCTCCTGGAGAGCAAGACTGAATCTGCTAACGGCTACAGCAATTCTATCACCATGAAGCTGACCAAGGGCGGAAATGCGACCGTCGTGCAGGGCACTGTCTCCGGAAACAAGGAGAAGCGCATTGTTCAGCTCAACGAATATCATACCTACATCCCTTCCGAGGGTGATATGGTGCTGGCCATCATCGAGGATCGGCCCAATATCATCGGCCCGTGCTGCGTAGTTCTGGGTGAGGGTGAGATCAACATCGGCGGAATGCATGTGGGACGTATAGCTGCAGGCTTGCCCCAGCTCATGGTGCTGAGCGTGGATCACCTGGCAACCGATGATATCATGAAGAAGCTATGTGCTGTGCCAGGAGTGACCAGCGCCAAGATGGTAGAGCTGTAAAACAGCAAAAAAACTTTTTTCCTCCAAGGCGGCTAACGAAATAATACCGACTCCGTGCCGGAGCGAAAATGGGCTTCTTGGACAGGGTTTCGTTAGCTGCCTCTGGCATATTCATGAACCGGATTCATCCTCAGCTTTTGATATGCAAAACTTGTCAAATCCATATGATAAATATATATATATAACGATTAAACTACTACGTTTAATAGTGGTCTTTGATGAAATATATATTATTAATGCTAATAGTTCTAACTTTCCTGATTGGAATGGCTGTGGCTGAGCATAAGGACTTCGTGAACGCAGAAGGTGCGCATATCAGCTATGATATTGATGAGTATGGATGGGTCAGCAATGGTTACTTTCAAGCCAGAAACATTATCTTACATTTCGCAGACGTTAACGGAGAGCAGGGAACACCTTATATCACTGATCAGGGCTTCAAAGGCTGGATCAAACTAAAGTTTTGTGATGATGAGTACAGGGATCGATTTTTAGTAGAGCTTGTTCGTTATGATTTTAGTACTCCTGATAATGATTGGGACCAGGAAATATGGGCAGAATTCTCGTTTAATGGCAACTGCGATTGCCACTGACCCCGTGCTATAATCGCCCCCTGACATTCCAGACTTCACTATCGGTAACTGTTTATACTGACTGCATGCAGAAAACTATAAAGTGTAAGAAAGAATAATAGTATTAAGGTGAATTAAGGATGAAAGAAGAAATATTCTTTGGCGAAGGCATGGCCAGGACCAAGACCGAATATCCCGACCTCTACAAAGCCATTGTCGGACTGAATGAGGTCATCTACACCGGCAAAGTCCTGGACTACAAGGCCCAGAAGCTGATTGCCATCGGCATCAATGCTGCCGCCTCCGATGAACGGGCCACCAAGAAACAGATGATAAGCGGCATGAAGGAGCTGGGCATCACCAAGGACGAGATTGTGGACGTCCTGAGAGTGGTTCTGCTAACTTCCGGAATGCCTCCTTTCACCAAGGGCATGAAGATATTGTATGAAATACTTGAGAAATAGAAATAGGGCTTTTCTCTTTTTTTTGGGCCGGGCCGCAGCTTGAGGAGTTCCGGTATAAACACTAGGGGGAGAAGATTCGAAGGGCTATGAACGATAATCAGCCTACTACTACCACTACTACTACCTATATCGCCTCTGGGCGAAAAAGCCATATCCCATTGACTGCAAAGATCGATGACAATTCTCATGGAGGGCCCAAGGATGGTTACGGAAAGCGAATTCGCCGGCAGGTGGAAATTCATCGAGGCCGTGGATATGGTTGAAGATTATCTCAATCACTCCACGGACCCATATCTTCTGATACAGGTTAATGAAATAGGCGAGGCAAAGGGAAGCTATCAGTTTGGCACTCAGGAAGGCTACATCGATGGCCGAGTCGAGCGGGATAATCAATACAACAAGCTAATTTTTTCTTTTGAAGGCTGGGACGAGGCGGATCTGGTAAACGGCTCCGGCACTTTTTGCGCAGAATCTGGGGACACGTTCCTCTTTGCAATGAAATACGAAAATGGCGATACTTTCCGCATTAGATGCCGGAAAACACTGGAGTGTCCACCTAATAATGCGGACGATGCAAAATAGAATCCTAAGCAACAACAATCATAAACTTCAACCTTCTCACCCCCAACCACCAAGCAGACTATAAATAGTTTGGAGACATTCCTCTATGCTGCAACTTGCATATTATCGAACTTATAGGAGAGTATGATATGGGTTTCTTAGATCGTATGAGCACTGTTGTGCAGGCAAAGATGAATAAGATCATGGACAAGATCGAGGACCCCAGGGAGACCTTAGATGTGTCCTATGAAAAGCAGCTCCAGCTACTGCAAAATGTCAAAAGGGGCGTAGCGGAGGTGGCCACATCCAAGAAGAGACTCGATCTGCAAAAGGCCAAGCTGCAGATGAGCCTGGACAAGCTGGACGGTCAGGCCAGGGAAGCATTGCAGGCAGGCCGCGAGGATCTGGCTCGCAAGGCTCTGGAGA
>JBFYLJ010000126.1:0-5466 GCA_041305465.1 Methanothrix sp. | reverse complement strand
TGGGATAGGCCGAGATCACATCCGGCCGGCAGCACATGACCGCGTGGGCCACTGCATAAGAGCCTTCCACCACCTTCATATTAGCAGTCTTCTTGCTCATCACTTCTCCTCCAAGACCATTTGTACCGCCATGCGTGGGCACTCATTGGCGCACACGCTGCAGCCTTTGCAGTAGTCCAGGTCGGGGACAAATAGCCCTTCCTCCTGGTGGATGCAGCCCTCGGGACAGTAAATCTCACAGAGGCTGCATTTTATGCATTTCTCATGATCGAACACGGGCACGAACGTACGCCAGGCACCAGTCTTTGTTATGCGGGTGCTGCAGGCTTCTACTAAGCTTCCGGCTTTTATTGCCATTAAGATACCCTCTCGAAGGCGGCTTTGATGGCGAGCAGGTTCTTCTTGCCCAGCTCCCCTTTAAAGCGTTCTGAAATGGCTTTGTTCATGCTCTCCAGACCCACCTCTCTGCTCGCTCCGCAAAATGCTCCCAGCATGGTGGTGTTGACAATGGGCCGCTTTAGGATCTCCATGGCGATCTTGGTAGCATCGATAGTGATGACCTCTGCATCCGTCTTGAGCTTGAGAGCCTCAGCAGGCCGATCGGTATTTATTATTATCTTCCCGGTCGGTTTAAGTCCTGCCGCCACATCCACCACATCGAGCAGGGTTACATCCTGCACAATGACATAATCCGGCTCATAGATCTGACTTCTGACCCTGATGGGTTTGTCGGCAATTCTGGCAAAGGCCATTACCGGCGCACCTCTGCGTTCCACTCCAAAGGCCGGAAATGCCTGTGAGAACCTTTTGTCCTCAAAAGCAGCAACGGCAATCATTTCGGCTGCAGTGACCGATCCCTGACCACCACGACCATGTAAGCGTATTTCTTTCAAGGGCTGACCTCCAATAGTTCGCGCTCTTATCTACTCTTCTCCGCGAAAAAGTGATGAGTAAATATATCTCTTTCGGAGCCACGGCAAGTTCTTATGTAAGATGCTCTTCTTACAAGCCTAGTATGAAACCGCCCGGGCAAAAGCTCTCGGCGTATGAAGGATAGTCTATGGATAACAGGAATGAAATACTCTTTGCGGTCCGAGAAGCTAGGAGGAACCTGGGTGAAGCTGCAGACTTTCGCGTCGCAGATGCTCTGACCATCTTAGAGGGCATCGCGCCGTTCCTGAACAAGGAAGCTATCATTGGGATGAAGTGCAAGAGCTGCGACAATTATGCAAAGGCCACATTTCCTTTGAACCGGGATTTCTGGGCGGTAGACGAGAGCGAATACTGCCATGCCAAGGATGCATCCCTAAAGAACCTCACTGCTTCCAAGCTGGCCGGCTGCCCCCAATACTCCAGCCAGGCTTCCCAGGGTCTGATCGCCTTGGGTACAGCCATAATGGAGGAAGATCTGCGGCCTGCTTTTCAGGAGAGAAAACTCTATGATCGGAGCAAATTTGCCAGCTATAGCGTAGCCTTTAGGCTGCAATCTTCACCGGGAAATGTCTGCATTGAACTGGGGCATAGAACCGATGATGGCTTTGCCTGCAGCGATATAAAGCTCTACATATTAAGACGGCTGGACCCCGGGTTTGGGGCAGTGGCCTCTTTGAAGATAGCCGAGGCTACGAAGAGCGGCCCGATCATAGTGGTACAGTCCAGTCTTCAGACCAGAAGACAAATGGACATAGACTATGTGCTGGAATGGATAGCTGAAAAGCGAAAGATGGATATAGTCTATCTCTAGCTTAATTTCTAGATGATAAATGATGATTAAAGGATGTTTAAGACAATGGCGCAACCGTTAGTGCCAGATACCAGCGTGGTAATTGATGGCAGAGTCTCTGCCAAGATCAAAGCCGGTGAATTGCAGGGCCGCAGGATCGTGGTACCTGAAGCAGTGGTAGCCGAGCTGGAAGCTCAGGCCAATCATGGGAGAGATATCGGTCTTAGAGGATTGGAGGAGCTGCGCAAGCTCTCTGAACTTGCCAAGACGGGCAAGATCGAACTGGAATATGTAGGCATCAGGCCCAATTTAGACCAGATCAAGCTTGCCGGAGGAGGAGAAATCGACGCCATGATTCGGGATGTAGCCCTGGAACTTGGCGCCTCATTCCTTACCAGCGATCAGGTTCAGTTCCGGGTGGCAGAAGCTATGGGCCTGGATGTGGAGTATGTCCGCCCGCAGCGAGAGGCTATCAAGCCCTTAAGCCTGGAGAAATACTTCACCGAGGACACTCTTTCCGTGCATCTCAAAGAAGGTGCCATACCCATGGCCAAACGCGGCCGGGTAGGAGACTTTTCCCTGGTTCGTATAGGAGAGAGGACGCTATCGGAAAGAGAGCTAAGAGACCTCTCTCGCGAGATCTATGAGAGGACCAAGGCGGATCCGGAAGGCTATGTGGAGATGGAGAAGATTGGTGCTGCCGTAATTCAACTCGGGCCCATGAGAATCGCTATAGCCAAACCTCCATTCTCGGACGGCTTGGAGATAACTGCCGTTCGGCCCGTAGCTAAGGTGAGCTTTGACTCCTACCGCCACAGCAGCATGCTAAAGGAGAGGCTGAAGGAGAGTCAGAGGGGGATACTCATCGCCGGTCCGCCGGGATCAGGAAAATCCACCTTTGCTGCAGGAGTGGCCGAGTATCTCTTAAGCTGCAACTATGTGGTCAAGACCCTTGAATCGCCTCGCGATCTGCAAGTTCCCGACGAGATCACCCAGTACGGGCCGCTGGAAGGCAGCATGGAAGCCTCAGCAGATATTTTGCTCCTGGTCAGGCCGGACTACACCATCTACGATGAGGTGCGAAAGACGCGCGACTTCCAGGTCTTCGCTGATATGCGCCTGGCAGGCGTGGGCATGATCGGTGTGGTGCATGCCAACAAGCCCATTGATTCCTTGCAGCGTCTTCTCGGTCGCGTGGACATGGGCATGATCCCCCAGGTGGTAGACACGGTGGTCTTCATAGAGAAAGGTGAGGTCACTCATGTCCTGGATGTGGAGTTTGTGGTCAAGGTTCCCGCCGGTATGGTAGAAGCGGACTTAGCCCGGCCGGTGATTGTGGTCAAGGACTTTGAGACCGGGCAGGCAGAGTATGAGCTATACTCCTATGGCGAGCAGATTGTGGTCATGCCCGTCTCCAAAGAGAGCCGAAGGCCCTCTCCATCCTGGAAACTGGCCAGTCGCGAGATTGAGAAGGAGATATCGCATCATGTGCGAGGGCCCTTCCAGGTGGAGATGCTCACCGACTCATCTGCAGTCATTCATGTTCCCCAGGACGAGGCAGCAAGAGTGATTGGCAAGGCTGGCAAGAACATCGATCAGATCGAGAAAAACCTGGGGCTGCACATCGATGTGCGCACCCAAGATGCGCCGATCCCGGCAACACCCAAGTTGGAAGAGACGGCCAAGCACCTCATCATCTGGCTGGAGGGCATGGCCGGAGAGTCTGTGGAGGTTTTCGTTGGCGAGGAGCCGGTCTTCACGGCCACCGTGGGCAGAAGAGGTGATATCCGGGTGGCCAAGTCCTCGGAGATGGCCAAACGCATCATCAAGCGCATGAAGATTGGAGAGAAGATCGTGGTGCAAAAGGCAAGCTCGGATTGAGCCAGCCTTTTGATATGAGAATCCTTTTTTTGCCCCATTTTTTTGGTTCTGCTAAAATGCATATTGTCGGATTAAAGCGCCAGATTTATGTCCCTTAGTTAGATATCTCCGATTGATTACTACGATTATTATAGGGCTTTGAGATAAGACTTAAGGTGAGGTTAACGAAAATGAAAAAAATTAGTAACTATTCAGCCTCGCTCGCTGAATAGTTATGAATTCAGTTCTACACCAGAGTTCTTTCAGGAAGAAATGGACTCCCTTCAAAGGCTCTTTGAATAGATTCGATAACTGAACGGGAGTTCTTTTTGACTGTAGAGATGTAACCTCTTATTCGACAGAATGCTGCAGCTCCCTCCCAGCTTCTAAAGTTACCCGAGATTTTCTGCTGAACTTTCATCATCCTCAAGTCCCTTTCCGCCAAATTATTGTCAAATGGGACTCCAAAGTCATACATGAAAGCCAAAGCTTCTCTCCGATGCTTATCCAATCTCTCCAGAAGATTTTGAGCCTTCGTCTTTTTCTTCTTTCCACGCTTTTTGATGAGTCCCTGCGAACTGGAGATGATTGGTGGTGGATTTTCGAGCTTACCCATTTCGATTATGTGATCGTATCGTTCTTCGAAATCCTTTATCTCAGCAGGATCCAATTTGAAATTGATCGGCGTTCTGCGATCTACAACAGCCTTGATGCTTATTAGCAGATCAATCAAATCTTTAGCCCAGTTTTGTTTTTCTTCTTCGTGAATGAAAGTGAGTTCTCTCAGATGATGTGAATTGCAGAGAGCATGCATGCAGTTGAATTTGAAATAGGAGTTCCAGCCGTCATGCATTGCTGTTCCGCTGTAGACTGGCAATATTCCCATGTCCTCGTTGGCCTCAGATCCGCGATGGATGCTCGCAGCATAATAGGTCAAGTTCTCGGTTGAAACCACATGGCACCATTTTCTCTTCCCTTCGATGCGCATGCCGGTTTCATCAAGGCAAATGACTGGCGATTCAGTTATCTGTTGCTTGATTGCCACTTCTACAGGCTCCAAAGTATCGCAAAAGGCAAGATTTGCATCTACCAGAGTACTCTGGCTCAAACGATGATTGAAGAGGTCAACGAAAGTCTCTCTCAGTCGATCAAATGGCACAAGCTGATATTGATTTAAATAGACTGCAACAGATTTTAGACGAGTCCCATATTGAACCGGATAGGCAACTTCTTTGGGAAAGGCTGCTTTGTTGAGGCATCCGCAATTGGGGCAGATCTTGCTTTCAGATTTATGCTCGAATACTTCCACGTTTATAGGTGGCAAATCGAATACCTGACGCCGCTCGTAACTTACGGCTTTTTCATCGCACAGGGATCGACCGCATGTTTCGCATTTGGTGATTGGATGAATGATCAAATGATCGGGATTTTCCGCTATTTCCAGGGTATGTCCCTTATGTCCCTTCTGGCCGCCCACGGATTTGCCACTCGGTTTGCGCTGACCTTTGATCTTTCTAAAGGAATCCGTAGAGGGTGGTTTGCTGCTATTGCGGCTATTTTTATTGATCTGATCCTCCAATGCTTTTATTCTTTCTTCCAGTTCGGCAATCCTTGCTGTTAGCATGAATATTATGGAACAGACTGCTTCAGGACCTTCCTTATAAATCGCATAAATATCTTCGCGAGTCAACGAAATAGACGTGTTTGATTGTGAATTATCTGGATCTATGCCATTCTTTTGAAGTTGATGAGTATTGCGTCCCTCCATTATTAAGATTATATGAATTTAATTAATATTTAAATTTTGGGTTGATTCTCACACATTAGGATTCATGATGTTTCAGGATAAAAATTTAGTTTTGATTGAGAGGCTGAATAGTTAC
>JBFYLJ010000125.1:0-12933 GCA_041305465.1 Methanothrix sp. | reverse complement strand
TCTCCATTATGCCTTTCTTTTCCGGAGCGCAGTCGCAGTCAAGGGAATCAGAATTGCCTCTGCCAAAAGAGAGGCGCGACCTAACCGGCTCTATGATCTCACCGATGGGCTTGATGATATTGATGCCCAGGATTATCATCAGCAGCCCGGCGGCCAGGTCGAAAAAGCGGGCCTGTCGAATGAAGACGCCGATGTCCGAGAGGAATAATCCCACCACAAAGAAGACCATGGCCATTCCTAAAGTGAAGGCCACTCCGATCATGAAGCCTTCTTTCGAGGCCGAGGCCGACTTCTTAAGGTAATCCTCCTTCCTGCGGGCCGTCATGACGTAGGAGAACATGGCCAGCAGCAGGGCCACGGAGCAAGGGGAAAGGGAGGTTACGATGCCTAAGCCGAACATGCCCATGTAGTTAACGCTTCTAGTGGACGCGACCCCCTTAAACCCAGCGGCCTCTCCTCGCTCTATGCCTTTCAAGTCGCTGTACAAAGTATCAGCGCTCTTTATGCCGTCGATCTCTCCCTTGCCAAGCTGATAGACGTGGTAGAGGCCAGCGACCGTTCCTTCTTTGTCGATCAAGATCAGCGTAGGGTTAGCAAAGCCTCCCTCCAGAGTTGTGTAGTCGATGTATTTGCCTGTGAGCGGATAGGGCGCAAAGTCCTCAATCCAGGGCCAGGATACATTGATGTTCCACCATTCTCTGGCCAGAGCCGGCCCGTCCTTGGAGTAGGAATTCTTCCGGACATTAAGGGTCACTATTTTAATGCCGGGATTTTTCCGGGCAAGGAGGGAAAGCTGGGTGGTTTGCGCATTTAAAGCCTGCTCGCACTCCCTGCAAAGTGGATTTTCTATGTTGGTTATGTGCAGAAGGACAGCTTCTCCTCGAAAATCGCTGAGAGATATGTCTTTGCCATCAAGGTCCACTGCCTGAAAATCAGGAGCTATAGAGCCCTGAGAGAGGGCCGCGGACGAGCAGAAAAAGATGGAACAGAGTATTAAAAACCCCGATATCAGGGATTTTTTGCATTTAATGGACATGACTGTAATCCCTTTATCCGAGGTCTGCTTCAGGGATTCCAGTCAGCGGAGAATTCATTGTACTGGCTTACAGCATCCTCCACATAATTCTTGATCCAGCTCTCACCTGTGACATCATCCGTGCCGTGCCAGACCGGCACGACTTCACCTTCGGAATTGGGGGCTAAGGTCAAGACAACAGTTAGAGGGACAAGCATGGCGCCGCCGTTAGGATCATAAGCCTGTAAGCCTTCCTCTCCCCTTACATCGCCGCTATCGGCATCAATCTCATAGAATGTGATTTTGCCGTCGAACTCATCCGCTACTTTCTGCACTGCTTCGGTCTGGGGTACACAGTAATCACATTGTTTATGCACATAGATCAGCACAGGTTTGCTTTTCAGGGCATCCAAAACCCAGGATGGATGATTGACCTTGCCGCCTGCTCCCGAGGATTGATCCGGATATGCTGTCCACCAGTCATCATTTCCTGATCCTACAGAGTATTCCGCTCCCATGGCAAGAAAGCTTGATGCCAGAAGAACGATCACAATTAAAGAGGCTATACAAAATGTCTTCTTGATTATTTCCATGATTCACTCTCCGTTTTCAGATATTCTTGATCAGTCGATTTCATTGTGATTTTTCTCCACACAGAACCCACTGCGATTGCATCGACATTCTTGCCACTTACATGGCAAGACGGAAATTGCATATCTATATCAATGGATATAAGTCTTTCGACATTATGACTCCATGTAGCTGCACATAAAAGATTATTGATCCAAAATCATTTGATTAACTGTATTTCATAAAAGCAATACTGTTCTTAATTGTTAATTTTCATCCTAATGCAGTCGAATTGTTTTTAATATTGGTGATATATTTTAATTAAAGACAGATGTCGATCTTGAGTTCAACAGTATGACGGGAAACTCTTATATATCGAAAATGCTTGATATGGATCATTTGAGATATCCGTAGTCCGGATAAATCAAGATACATAGGTGAGCGTATAAAATGAGCACTGCAAAATGCGAAATATGCAATAAAGATACGGCGTCCCTCTTCATAGTAAGCCACAAAGAACGAGGCAGAATCAGGATATGCGAAGGCTGTTTGAGCCAGGAAGCGAAAAACCTGCTGGCTTCCAAGAGCTGCGGTTGCTGCTGAGGAGGGCCGTCTATGGCACACATTTCAGAAGAGGCCGTCAAAAGGATGACCAGGCTGATTGGAGACGCCGAAAAAGCCAGGTGCAAAGTCGATAAGCTGCGATCCATAACCAGCAAGCTGGACGAGTCGGAGATCGATAGGGAGGTTCAGATATTCAAGGCCATTGCTGACCCCTGCCGCCTCACGATCCTCTCGCTTCTGCGGGAAGGTGAGCTGTGCGGTTGCGAGATCATGATCGGCGTGGACCGGCCCCAATCCAGCACCTCTCACCATCTATCCATTCTCAAGGATGCCGGTCTCATCAAAGAGCGCAAGGACGGAAGATGGTCCAAGTACCGCCTGTCCGAAGGCGCAGTTATTGAGATGCTCAATCTGGTTAAGCTCATGAAAGAGGTAAAACATGACTGAATCGTATACTTTATCTTTAATAATATTATCTTTGATTGCGCTGTCACCTCTGGCAGATGCGGGTTGCAGTTGCAGCGGAGGCACATGGGACCCCAGCTCATTCCTTAACATAGAGCTGGGAAGCAGCCAGCCCGCCCAGACTGGCAGCACCCAGAATAGCGCTGGAGCAGCTTCAGGAAGCGGCAGCCAAAAGCCGCTAAACAGGGCGGACTCTTTCCCCAATGGTGAGCTCCTCAAGCCCATGAAGAGCGTTTCCAGCTCAGATGTTGTAATTGACGTGTCAAATACAGACAGCTATGCAGTATCTCACATCAAAAACGCCATTTGGATTCCCACCAGAAATTTCCTGGACGGCGAAGGCAACCTGAAAACAGCACAGGAACTCGCGACGGTGCTGGGCGATGCCGGTGTCTCCCGAGACAACTCCATCGTTCTTTATGCTGGCAAAGAGAGTTCCGGCGAGGCTGAATTTGCCTTCTTGGTGCTGCACTACCTGGGTCAGAAAGACTTGTTGCTCCTTGATGGAAGCCTGGCCGACTGGAAGGCAGCGGGCCTGCCTGAAGAGGTCTCGGAGAGCAAAAAGCCTGGCGTAGAGTACAAGCCCGAGGTCAGAACTGATCTAATAGCGGAATACGAGTATGTGAATTCCGGCCAGGCCCAGATCATAGACGTCCGGCCTTTCGTGGAGTTTGGCAAAGGCCGCATACCTGGTTCTATCGCACTGGATCCGGCCAATGTAATCAAAGGGGATAAGATCAAAACCGGGGCGGATTTGAGCACGGTTTTCAGCAGGCTGGACAAAGAAAAGCCGATTGTGATCTATTCCGATGATTACAGCCGTTCTGCTCTGGTCTGGTATGCCCTGCAGCTCATGAGATATGATGCTCGCCTCTACACCTGGGAGGACTGGAAGGCCCACGAGAATGCAGACGCTCCGACTGGTACGACTCCGGCCGCGGCAGGCTCGAAGTACACCAAGCTGGGTTCGACATAATTAATTTTTAATTTTATTAATGGAGGGAGGAGTTAAATGTCAAATGGTGTCAGCAAGGGCCTGGATTTCTTATCCAGGTACCTTACTGTCTGGATATTCGTGGCCATGTTCCTGGGAATAGGAATAGGCTATTATGCTCCAGGCATTACCCAGTTCATCTTAAGCCTGCAGATCGGCACAACATCAATACCTATCGCAATCGGCCTGATTCTCATGATGTACCCTCCCCTGGCCAAGGTGAAATATGAAGAACTGGGTAAGGTCTTCCAGGATAAAAAGGTCCTCAGCCTTTCTCTCATACAGAACTGGATCATTGGTCCCATCCTGATGTTTGCATTGGCGGTAATCTTCCTGAGAGATTATCCTCATCTCATGTACGGCATAATCCTCATTGGTCTTGCTCGCTGCATCGCCATGGTCATCGTCTGGAATGAACTGGCTCGTGGCTGCACCGAGTACTGCGCTGCCCTGGTGGGGCTGAATTCCATCTTCCAGGTCTTGTTCTACTCTGTTTACGCCTACATCTTCATCACGGTACTGCCGGCAGCTCTAGGCATAGCAGAGGGAACGCTGGTCAATGTAACAATTTCCCAGATTGCAGAGAGCGTATTCATCTATCTGGGCATACCCTTCCTGGCAGGCATAATCACCAGATTCAGCCTGATTAAGGCCAGAGGAAGAGTCTGGTACGAGAGAGATTTCATACCTAAAATCTCGCCTCTAACCCTCATCGCCCTGCTCTTCACCATTATGGTGATGTTCTCTCTTAAAGGCGACTACATCGTCCAGCTTCCCCTGGATGTGGTGCGAGTGGCCGTGCCTTTAGCGATATACTTCCTGCTCATGTTCTTTGTCTGCTTCTTCATGGCTTACAAGCTAGGAGTTAACTACGAGAACACGGCAGCTCTGTCCTTCACTGCGGCCAGCAACAACTTCGAGCTGGCTATCGCTGTAGCTGTGGGCGTCTTCTGCATCGCCTCCCAGGAGACCTTCGCTGCGGTCATCGGGCCACTAATCGAGGTTCCGGTGTTGATTGCACTTGTAAATGTGGCCCTGAAACTGAGAGACAAATATTATCCCGATCAGCCAGAAAAGGTCTCCTGTGGGACCGGATCATAGAGGTGAGACGGAAATGACAAGCCCTTCCGCAAATGTAAAGTTGGTGAGCAATGCTATGGCAAACGCCACGAGAAGAAAAATCATGGCCATGCTCGTAGAGAAAGAGAGAACAAATGTAGAGATTGAAAAAGCAGTTGGTGCCACTATGCTGGACTACCACCTGCAAATGCTGCAGCAGGCAGGCTTAGCAGAGGCAAAAGAGGGCACGTTTATTCTGACCGATTTTGGAAAGAACTTTATGGAAAACAAATCCGCACAAAAGCCTGAGGAATCAATAAAGGATCTTTCCGGAACAAATCCACTACAGATCATGGAAATTCGACAGCTTCTGCCCTGTATTGCCGATGAATCCAAATTCAGGATCATCGCCCGGCTTGAGCCGGCTTTGGGTGGAGCCCTGAAAATCGTGGAGCCTCTTTTTCCCAGGGCAAGGTACTCGGAGAGGATCGGAGCCCTCATCATCCAGAGCGGCAATATTCTCATCACCCTCTACTCTACAGGCAACGTCACCATGACTATGATTAAGAGCGAGGCCGAAGCGAAAGAGATCTTGGAAAAAATAAAAAATACCATCAACAAGGCCATTACCAGTGGCGTGACACCCGTTCCAAGAGAAAAGGTCAAGGTGGACCATGCAGAGATCTACGAGTACCTTCCCAAAACCAATTGCCAGATCTGTGGAGAGCAGAGCTGCTATACTTTCGCCATCAAACTGGTAGGAAGGGAGACGATGCTTGATAAATGCACACCGCTATTTGATTCCAAACATGCAACGAACCTGGAGCATATCAGGACTTTATTAGAATATCTCTGAAGGAGAGACTCTTGAAGACGCTGACCATAATCCTCACGGATGGGCCTTACATCTCGGAATATGTCGAGATGGCCTATAAAATCGCAATGGAAGCGCTGAACGGATCCCATGTAAATATATTCCTTTATCTGGATGCGGTCCATATTCCCAAGCTCGGGCAGAAGCCCTCTCTTTTTGCAGATGCTGGCCAGCTCTTCCAAGAGTTGGCAAAGAGAGGAGCTGTGGTAAGGGCCTGTGCCAGATGCGCTGCTGCCAGAGGTTATTTGACGGAGGTGGATGGCACCTGCTCGGATTATCTCCAGGGAATTAAGATCACGAGCCTCTACGATCTGGCTGAGATGTTGAAAAACAGCGACAAGGTAATTGCATTATCGAGATGAGATCCGTCTTCTACCTACTAGACAACGCGCCCTATGGCAGCGAAAAGGCCTATGGCTTGCTCAATGCGGCTGCAGTGAGCATCAAGATGTATGTTACTTTAGGCCTTTATGCTGATGGAGTCTACCTTGCCCTGGCTGACCAGGACAGCAAGGCCCTTAATGTGCCGAACCTATCCGACACAATTTATGCTTATCCCGAGATCAGGTTCCTAGCTCACGAGCCCTCACTTGCAGAGAGAGGCCTTATGAACCAGAGCCTGATCGAGAGGGTGGAGCTTGCTGATGAAGACGCATTCATGGAACAAATACTGGCAGCAGATTGCGTCATCGTTCTATGATCGGGTGAAATATGGATAAAACCGAGATTTTCCTTTTAACCAAGCCGCCTCATAGCAATCGTACAAAGATATGCCTTCAACTGATAGAGCGTTCGAAAAATGCCTTCATATATCTAGCCGGAGACGGAGTTTATAATTTGCTTGATGCTGCATCTCTTAAAGTCCTACCAAGGGAGAGGATTTTTGCCTGCAAGGAAGATCTGGAAGCCAGGGGTTTAGAAGCAGGTAAAAGGGCAATTGTGCCGGAGAATTTCTACAAGCTCCTAGCAGAGGATATGATATCAGACGGCAGTCTGATTTATGCGTTTTAATTTATATTAGAATAAATTGCTCCAAGGAGCTGAAATGACCAGCAGAGGAAACCCTCATGCCCGATTGGGCACCCATGAGTATGAAAATTGGATACTAAGTTCTAAGTATTTATTCCGGGTCACCATTTCTCTAATCAGAAGAAGAGCGGAAAAACGCAGAAAGGCAATTCCTTTCTAAAAGGAGCCTTAACTGAAGCCGCATGGGCTGCATCAAAAACTAAGGTGCATGAACGTCGTGATATATAAAAGCTATAACAAATATACCCTGCCACCATCACGTTCTAATGAGATGGTGACGTTTTGAGCTGGCTGGAAAGCCTGAATTTTGACCACATCGCCACCCATCAGACCATATTCACGAGCACCAAAGACATAAGTGCAGTAGAGCCCTTTGAAGAGGGTCACGGCAAAGGGGCTTTTGTGGCCATCGCTGCCAAAAAAAGAGCTTAGTGTGTCCACTCAATTATCTTTATGCTAGGCCCAATTTTCTTAGCTATGCTCTCCTTTATCTCGGCATAGTGCGGACAGGGAAAGTTTATCGGATTTCCCTTGCTCATACAGGAGGCAAGAACGATCGCTTCTGCTCCGCGCTCAACCATCAAATTCGCCCTGGACACGGCTCTCTTGCCCGGACATCCGCCACAGGAAGCAAACCCAACAACCTTAACCGGGCCGGTCTCTGCAAATGCCATTTTTCCCTCTGACGCTACAATGAAATCCATGGTTCCAGGACACATGTCTTCCGTTTGCTGGCACCGTATGATACCGACTTTCATCAATTTAGTCACCCTGTTGATCTAATTGCCTGCATCCTGCATATTCTTATATTTATCACTTGACTCAGACTTTTGCAGCTTCATGAGAAAAATTATGCCACGCTCCTCCAGTCGTCTCCTCTGGAACTTTAAAGCCGGTTCTTCCAGGATGCTCCTGGCCTTTTCCCTTGTCAGGCTGGAGGAGACAAAGCGCAGGTGCGCCAGAGCAAACCATGCAGCCAGCCGCCCAAAATCCTTTCGCAACCTTTCCCGGGCCTCATGCGACGGGTCTTTCCAGTGATCGTAAATCCAGGCTTCGCTGCCAGGCTTTAGCACTCGATAGATCTCATTGAGCCCGGCAATCGTGTCTGGCCAGTGGTGCAGGCTGAAGGTGCTCACCACCAGGTCGAAGAATTCATCCTTAAAGGGCAGCGCGCATACATCGCCCACCTCAAATTGGGGAACATTCGCCAGGCCGCTGGCGAGGGCATCTCTCCTGGCAGCATCAACGGCCTTTTTTGAGATATCTATTCCATACATCTTCGGACGTTCGTTCTTCTGCGCGATCTTGATGGGATGCAGTCCCCGCCCCGTGCCGACGTCCAGTACATTGCCTTCCTGGACCGTAGCGATCCCGTCGGCGACATCCTGGTAAAACCGGTCCCGGACAGAGCTCAATCCTTTGAATAGATGGCACATTTACCGAAACCTCCTGTGCAGCAGCCGGACGGCCGGCAGCAAAAACAAAATCAAAAAAATGAGCAATATAAAGAAACCCTGGAGGAACACAGCATCCACCACCGGGAAAAAAGAAGCCTGCAAGCCCTGCACGGTGTAGGTCAAGGGCAGGAGACGCGCCAGCAATTGCAGGCCCTCGGGCAGGGCGGAGACGAGATAAACCACGCCGCAGAGAAAGACCATAAAGAACCTGGGCAGATTGAGCAGGGTCTGGGCCTCGAAGACCTCCTTTACGGATACGCTGAAGAGGGCGCCCATGGAGGAATAGACCATCAGAGAGGGTACTGCAATCAAAGCCAGCCCCAGAATGTCCGGATGCGGCCCCAGGTAGAGAATTGATCCGGCGGCAACAATGAACGTCATTAGCAGCCCGAAGAGAAAGCCGCCCAGCACCTTTCCCATGAGGACAGAGGTTATGCTGACCGGCGCTAGAAGCAGCCTCTCCAGCGTTCCCAACCGCAGCTCAAAGTTGATGACCACGGCCTCAGCCGCAGTGGTGCTGAAGAGGATGGTCATGGCGATGAGGCCCGGCACCAGTCCGGCAAAATCCACGGGACTTCTCAGATAAAAGGCCAGCGTCCAGGCCATCGGAAATACCATGCCCCAGCTTATGGCTGGCGGCTTGAGGTAATAAGTCTTCATATCCTTGAGAGCGATCTGATAGATGCCTCCAAGCTGCTCTTGCCACATTTACTTCCTGCCTCCTTTTCCTTTCCCGCCGCCCTTTTCTGTATTCATAAAC
Source organism: Methanothrix sp. (assembly GCA_041305465.1). Lineage (GTDB taxonomy): Archaea > Halobacteriota > Methanosarcinia > Methanotrichales > Methanotrichaceae > Methanothrix. The sequence goes on along the minus strand of JBFYLJ010000125.1, from coordinate 4,146 downwards.
AGCGGAGAAATGCCGGTTATCTTGAGGAAAGCGTCTTCCAGGCTGGGCCGAATGGTGCTGGCCGCCTCAATGTCGATGTTGTTGTCTCGTGAGAACTGAAAAACAGCATCGAATATCCGGGGCGGATCACCTCCATAAATCCTAACCCGGCTATTATCCAAAAGGGCTGCCTCAGCTTTGCCCGAGCCTGCTGCGAAGGTCGCCAACCAGGGCAGAGATATCACCTCGAAAGGTAAACTCGATTAACGATTCTGTCTGCACCAGACGCTTGAGCCCTGCCGGGGTATCAATCCTGACTAGCTTGCCCCGCACCAGTATGGCAATGCGATCGCAGAGCAGGTCAGCTTCTTCAAGAATATGAGTGGTGAGAAATATGGTCAGACCCATCTCCTGCAATTTGGAGATGAGACTATGCAAGGACCGGGCGGCAGCCGCGTCCAGGCCGGTGGTTGGCTCGTCCAGGAAGAGAAGACTCGGCTCGTGTATCAGGGCGGCGGCGATCGTCAAAGACCTCTTCATGCCCCTTGAGAAGGTGGCAAAACGATTATCCTTTCTTTCATAAAGGCCGAAGGATTTGAGGAGCTGGTCGGCTCTTGATCTCTGCTCGCCTCTCGGAACGCCGTACAGCCGGGCCATGAAGAGAAGATTATCGAGCGCAGATAATTCATCGTAGAGATTGGAGACATCCGGCACCACCCCCACGTATCTCTTGGCCCGGTCGATCTCAGCGGGAAGACGGTATCCGAGAACGCTGGCCCGCCCCCCTCGGGCTGGGAGAGGCCGACCAGCATGCGAATGGTGCTGGTCTTGCCCGAGCCGTTGGGCCCCAGAAAACCAAAGATCTCACCTTCATTAACATGGAAGCTGATATGATCTACTGCGAGATGATCGCCATAGTGCTTGGTCAGGTTCTCAGTGAGTATGGCATTTTTTGGAGGCATGGCAGATCAACGAACCACGTCAGAATCCGAGCAGCATAGGTTGCAGTCCACCAGCTCTCCCGTCTCGAAATACCTCCTGAAGTTCTCAATCCAGAGAGGTTCTGAGGGAGAGAGACTTGCGAACTGCACAAATTTCTTCAGCCGTTCCATAGTCTCCTGGCCGACATGGTGCTCCATCTGGCAGGCATCATGTTCCGCTATACTCCTGTCCACTCCTATGATCACCAGAAAATCGGCAATAGCCTTATGTTTGCCCTTGAGTTCCAGGGCCAGCTTTCTGCCCGAGTCGGTCAAAGTGGCTCCTGCATAGGTCTCATACTGCAAGAGCCCTTCGTGTTGCAGCTTTCTGAGCATCTCCGTGGCCGAGGAGGGTTTACCTTCATCTCCGCGGCAATCCTTCCCGTTGCAGCGCGCCCTTCTCGAATCTCCAGGGCATGAATGATCTCGATGTACTCCTCCATCGTCTTCGGTCTCATTTTATCCCCATCCTATCAAAGCCCATCGCATTGCACCTCCTACCAGGAGAGCCGTTGCCACCATCATCATTGTGGATTTAATCGTATCTTTGATCCCCAGCTCCTTCACCAACACCGCAAAGGTGGCAACGCATGGGAAATAAAGGGAGAGCACGGTAGCTGCTACCACCATCTGGGAAGCAGTCAGCCCCAACGGCAGGAGCATGCCCACTGCCAGATCCTTTCGGAAAAATCCCACCAGAAGAGCGGCCACCGCCTCTTTGGGGATGGCGAGCCACCCTTCCATAAGCGGAGCGAAGAGGCGGCCTATCCATTCGATGAAACGCCCATGAGCCCAGGCAGGAGCTCACACGTGACGGATGGAAAACCACATATTGTCATCCGTTCACGTTAAGCCGGATATGGGCAGTGAAGGCCGAAAGGTTTATGGGACGCTTGATCCCGCGATTGAAACAGGCCAAGATCCCCCCGGATACGGGACTGCGTCTTAGAACGCGTATGGGAAATTATCCCATCTCAGGGAAAGATCATCTGCCCATATCAGGCAGAGACGATTATGAACAAACGAAGAGATAGAGTTTGCAGAGCAGATGTCCATAAAGATTTAATCGTTGCCACAATAACTGGCGATAATGTGCTGCCAATTCGAGAGAATTTTGGGACAACAATAACCGAGCTTAAGAGATTCCGTAACTGGCTGGTTGCCAATAAATGCGAACAAGTTGCATTTGAAGCTACGGGTGTCTATTGGATGCCGATTTATGATGCACTAAGCAAAACCATAGATACAATTGTAGCCAATCCGTTGCAGATAAAAACCATTCCAAATGAAAAATCCTATTCTAAAGATTCGACCAGAATCGCAATCCTTTGCTTGAACGGTCAAATAAAAAGGTCTCGCGTATTTACCGATGATGACCGAAACCTCAGAATGATGACGCGAGCCAGGTCCGAATATGTCAAGACACGAACTCAGTTCCGGAATCGGATTCATAAATATTTGTCATCAAATGGCGTTAAGCTCAGTTCTACCATGGATGATATTTTCTGCAAGTCCGGCAGATACATCCTAGACTGTCTCGCAAAAGAGAAGCCCCTCGAAGATATCTTGAAAGGCATACCCTCCGGAAAGATAAGGAAGAAGAAAGATGAGATTAGCTTGACATTGTCAAGTATTACTATTTGAGACGATGCTATGCAGAACCAGATTGATTGATGTAGGAAAAATAAAATAATAGTAATTATTAATAATCTCTACGCCAAGGGGTAGTAGGGGATGTCCTTCAATCTTAAGCGAAAAGATCTTTATGTATTAAGATCAATATTTAGACTGATACAAATGAATTTTAATGATGCCTTTATGGCACGTACACGAGATGGCAGCGGAAATGCTCAAGAGTGCCTGCAAGGTCTGCTGCTAAATCGAGATAGAGGCAATTGCAGTAGATTCGCAAAGAAGAATTCAAAAAAAGGTCAGTAAATTGATTGGCGATTCCTTTGAGGGTTCCCACCATATCGATGAAACTGGATTTCCGAAGCAAGGAACTCACTCTGTGGGTGTACAGAGACAATATTGCGGCCGATTGGGTAAAGTTGAAAATTGTCAGGTAGGTGTGGTTCTTGGATATTCCTATAAAAATCAAAGAATATTGATAGATGGACAGCTTTACCTTCCCGAAGAATGGTCAAAAAGCAAAGAGCTGAGAAACAAATGTGAAGTTCCTAAAGAGGTTCGATTCAGAACCAAAGCCCAGATTGGGATCGACCAGGCCGGTCCTATTCTAACAGAGGTGGTGAAGTAACTCATCAGGTAGAGCGGCCCTTACAAAGGGCATACAAATCTTTTTTTTGCCCGCTAATCCTGCAAGCGGTTTTATATCTTGAGAGGCCATAATACTGGCCGTTGAGGTTTGACAGGCCAAACCAGGATTATTCATGAAGATTGATATTGTATCTCCGGGAACATACACCTATGGCTCCCTGGTTCTGGGAGGAATACTGAAGGAAAAGGGACATGCCGTGAAGATTACCAGGAAGCTGGAGTCTCAGGGTGATGCGACTCTCCTCAGTCTCTTTTCTACTCTGCAGCTCTTGGACCCGAAAATAAAGGAGTTTGTGGCCGCAAGAGAGAATGTCTCCGTGGGCGGTCCGGTGGGCCTATGTCCGGAGATGGTCTTGGGAGAGCTGGATGCGAAAGCAGTGGTCACCGGCGAAGGCGAAGATATTGTGGCAGAGCTGGTGCAAAGCGGGCCGAAGGGGCTGGCAGGTGTAGCTTATCGGCTGGATGGGAGAATAGAAAAGTCTCCCTCCCGGCCAGTAAAATCTTTGGACCATGCTCTTCCATTGATTCCTGATGACCTTTGCCGGCAAAACGTACGGGGCGCTAATGTTTATATCGAAACGCACCGGGGGTGTCTGGGAAGCTGCTCATTTTGCCAGGTGCCTCGTTTTTTCGGCCGCAACATTCGCAGCCGCAGCATTGACAATATTGTCGCAGAAGTCAAAGAGATGAAACGGCGCGGCGTTAGCCGGGTGGCCATAAGCGGAGGGACGGGCTCGCTCTTTGGTTATCGCAATAAAGTAAACCGGGATGCTTTTGTGCAAATGCTCCGCTCCCTTTCTGAAATTTTGGGCAGGAGGAACCTCTCAGTGCCGGATATGAGAGTGGACCTGGTAGACGAGACCATCCTGAAGGCTGTGCGTGACTATACCATCGGCTGGGTCTTCTT
>JBFYLJ010000124.1:0-45355 GCA_041305465.1 Methanothrix sp. | reverse complement strand
TTGTATTTCATTGTTTGCGTCTATGGGAATCCGAGGTATTTTTATGAAATTATCATGGCTGATTCAGGTTGGGCTCATACTTTTTGTGCTTTTATTCGTATGGACACTTTATGGGGTGATTATTTCCATGTCGGTATCTGAAGCTAGTTACCAGGTCCTGGAGACCTTAGAGAATGGAGTAGAAATCAGGGCCTATCCTGAAGAGATCTGGGCCACCACAGTTGCAGAGAATCAGAACGATGCCTTTCGCCCATTGTTCGGATACATCTCCGGAGACAACGAAAGAGGCGAAAAGATCGAGATGACTGCGCCTGTGGTGACAATGAATACAAAAAAAGGTCAATTCATGGCGTTTATTATGCCGGAACGCTTCGACATCAAGAGCATTCCCAAGCCTTCATCAAGCAGTGTCAAGATCCAGTTGATTCAGCCAAGAAAGCTGGCCACGATAAGATTCTCCGGTTACATGACTGAAGGGAATTATGAAAAGAATCTGGAGCTCTTGAGCAAGACGCTGGATTTTCAGGGAATCTCGACCGAGGGAGAGCCGCTATTGATGCAGTATAACGATCCCTGGACTCCACCATTCTCTCGCAGAAACGAGATTGCATTGCGGGTAATCAATGACATGGCTGCAAAGTGAGGTGGACTCCATCACCTGCCCCCTGAAAACACCTTGAAGCGGATGTCCTGAAGTGGCCGGAGACAAGCACCTAATTTTTTTGAATATATCTTTTCTCGATGATGACTATGCCCTGGTAGCCATCAACGGTCAAGATATCTCCGGTCTCAATCAGCTCGACCGCCTCTGGAACGCCGGTCACGCAGGGAATTCCATACTCCCGGGCAATGATGGCTCCGTGAATCAGCATTCCGCCCCGCCTCTCCACGATAGCCGAGCAGAGCGGCACCACGAAGGTCATATTAGGGTCCACGCCGTCGCATACCAGCACCTCACCCGCCTTGAAGGAGAACAGATCGGCCGGGTCTTTAACCACTCTGGCCGCGCCGCTGCCTATACCCATGCCCGCGGGCTGGCCCACCAACTGTCTGGGGGCAACTTTGGCCGGTCTGCTATCTTCATCTTCCTCTTTCTTTGGAATATATCCCGGCTCTTTCAGCGCCTTTACTATCTCTTTTAGGGTGGTCTTGTATTTCAGCCCCAGCCGTCTCGATCCTTCCCGTTCTGCCCGGGACACCAGGGCCTCTATCTGCCCCAAATAGATATTATCATCATCCCTCAACCGGTAGCTGGCTCTGGCCAGATCGAGCAGTTCAACTGCTTTGGCTCTTTGCTCTTTCGGAAAACTGGACAGGAAGGCCTCTTCTCGAATTGCAGAAGAACTTTTGTCCATGGCCTTCTTCTGAGGGGAGGGATTTTTTGCCATTTCCTGGATAAGATCGATCAAGCCTTCACGAGCGGAAGGAACGCTTTTGTAGGTCCCGGCGTACTTATCCATGAATTCATCCAATAATCCCTGCAGATCATCATCTCTTCCTGACCGCAGTCGCTTTGCCATCTCTTCCAATAGTCTGTTCCTCTGCAGGCTCAGCATGTTGCCTCTTGCCAGAAGATCCATGAACTCAAAAGGATCCCTAGGTTTCATAACATCGTTATAGACCTGAGCAAAGAGCCTCACTCCATGGGCAAAGGGGATGAACTCCTCCCAGTAAATATCGTGCCATTTCTGATATACTCCGGCACGAAATTCAATCTCCCCTGCTAGATTTGCATTGTTCAGTCCCGATAGCTCCTTTTCCATTCCGGCTGCCTTGATCATGCCAGGAATATGTTCCTGCTCAATTTTCCTTCTAAGCGCCTGCAGGTTCTCGAAAGGTCTGCGCAGGCTGAGGTACCAGAGGCGACTCGAATCATCATCTTTAGGAGGAGTGGTTATGGGCCTGGACTGGAGCACATACAGTTCGTTCCCCTCAAAAGTCCATTCTACATCCTGTGGTGAGCCAAATATATCCTCAGCCTGGCGTACGATGCTGAATACCTGGGAGAGTTCTTGACTGCTCAAAGGAGAATTTAGGCCAAGCTCTGACGCCAACGGTTCCAGGCTGACCCCCTCGGGGGAGAGAACTGCCGCTTTGTCCCGGATAGGCACATGATGACTGAGCAAAGAGCCCGTGGCGCGATCCAGAATCCATCTGTCAGGCTCTACAGATCCATCCACCAGACCCTGGTTCAGGCCGTGTACAGCTTCTATCACCGCCTGGGTGGATTCATTGGGATTGATCCCGAAGGCCACCCCGGATCGCTGGCCTGGAATCATCTCCTGGACCACCACGGCCATGGCGCTCTCTTCTACTGTCAGACCCAGCTCCTTTCTGTAGAGCATGGCCGCGTCCGACCACAATGATGCCCAGACAAGCTTTATGTGATCCATTATGGCCTCTGTACCTCTAACGTTGACATAAGACTCATGAATTCCCGCAAAGGAGCTGTTGGATGCGTCCTCTCCAACGGCTGAGGATCTAACCACCACGGGTCTTTCCTGGAAGACTGGTTTTATGGCATTGGTCATGGCGGTCTTGAGATGGGATGGAATCAGAGTGCCATTGAATAATGCTCTTATCCTGAGCGATGCATCCCATATCTCCTCCCAACGCATATCCTCGAATCTCTTTCTGCCCAGCTCGAGCATTATCCTGCCTCGCAGACCTGCGGAATCGACAAACAGATCGTATGCCTGGGTGCTGAGGCAGATGGCAGGAGGAACATTTAGACCGCCATTTATCATTTTTCCTAAAGCCAGGGCCTTGCCGCCAAAATGAACCGAGCCCTCATCTCTAACCATTTCTGCATGCATGGCTAATTCATTCATCGATGTTCAGCTCCAGAACGCGCTGGAAATGGCTGACCATGATATACTTAGAGACTTCAACCTTCAGCAAGGCTTTATTGGGAGTGCTTATGAAATCGGTCAAATGGGGGTGCTTGGCCAGATATATCGAGGACAGATGCTCCTTTTCAGCACCTTCAACTACGGTGGCTTTTCCCAGGGCGCTAATCGCTACCGCATCCCTGAAATCTCTAATGCCATTGGTTCGGTTGTCTACCAATAGGGCAACCTGGGGGCTGTCCAGGATATGGGAGAACTTGCGAGTTGAGCGAGAGGTGGCAAACAGCAAAATCCTTAGATCTTCTGTAGCTGCAAAGGACACCAGGTTAGCATATGGCCGACCATCCTCTTGCGTAGCAAGCACTGCCAAGCTCTGGGATGTGAATACGCTGGAGATCTTCTCTCTAAGCTGCGAGGTGTATATCATTAAGATGCCTACCCATTATGTTGACTATCCCTCTGCTTGATCGTTAGGATCATACTCTCTGATCTCAACGCATTGCTCTAATTTCCTCAAGACCACATAGGAAGGCTCTTGCGTTCTCGTGGACATTTTTTGCTCCAATTCTATTTTTTCCCAAAAGAGGCCATTATCGCAATGCATATCAACGACAAAGCTGTACCTAAACCAGGCATGGCCAGAGGGCCTTTGCCTCCCTTCTGCCCATTTGTCTGGTCGGCCTGAGCATTACCTTGACCTTGCCCGATAGACTGATTGACCGGGGTCCAATAATTCCTCATCTTCAAGGGAAAAGCCAGGTCACCGCCGGGGATTTCTCGATCTCCGATCACGAAGACATACCGGCCCACTTGTCCATTATCATCCCAAATAGCTACGGAATAGCTGCCATTGCCAGGCAGGCTTACATATTGTTCTTGGCGTGTCCAGTACGATGTGCGGCTGAAGGGCTCGAAGAATGCAGTGGCGTTTGCAGGCGACGGCAGTATTAGGACACCGGAGTCTTTTGGTCTTGCAACTTTTCCTGGCAGATCTGCAGCGGGCAACCCAGGTCCCATCAACGCCATGGTGGGTGCGAAGTTCTCTTGCCCTGTGATTTGAGGTATGGTAATGCTCAGCAGGATGGATTGACCCATACTACCATTAAATATATAGTAATCCACATTATTCGGCGATCCAAGCGTGGCATACATAGCTGTCGAAATGGTGGCATCTCTAATCTGGGCTGGTTTATCTGAAGTAAATTCATTATCTTCAAAGAAAGGCTGGTGGGCTAATGCGGGAACAGGCAAGACAAGAAGCGCTATAACGAATATTATGGGAATAGGACCTCGTTTCATGTCAGGTATCCTCCTAATGCTGCAGGACCTTTTGGATCCAAATGACAGTTTTAAACCATAAATACGCGGAAGGAGCAGAAATCTGGCCATTAGGAATGAAATAGATCTGTCAGATTTCATTTAGCCTGATTCTAAACTCCTTTCTATGTCGCTTTTCTTCATCAAGGATATGTTTCAATATACCTATAACCTCAGGATCTTTTGTTGTTTCAATCTGTTTTTTGTATTTTTCTATGCCCTCAGTCTCTAAAGATATCTGTTTTTCGATCATTCGCTTAAGATCATCTCCGCCGAAGTCGAGTTCTTTGTGCTCCATTGTTGGCTTCCCTCCTCTCTTGGTTATCAGATCTGCCAGCCACCACATGTGCCTCATCTCGTCCACAGCGATAGCCTCTGTTACTCTACTGGATGCGCAGTCCTTCATGATAAATGAGTTTCGTGCGTAAATTAGTGTAGCCTCTAACTCGCGCAGAAAATCCTCATTTAGGGTGCGAATGATATCGTCGATCTCCATTGAAGGTTCTCCTTTAATCAAGAATGAATATAGCTAAAACTATATAGCTCTGACGTTGTAGCAATTGGCTGACAATTAAACCATCTCCTGAAGTCCTCACCCCCGTAAGAGGGACATGAAGGCAGTTTGCTGTATTATAGCTGGCATAAAGAAGGATCTAGAGCAGCATGATTTCCGTGCCATTGTAGACCATTTTATACACAAAGACGAGGGCGACGATATTTTCGAGAGTTATTGGAGCCACAGGCATCTCGTACTAAGTCTCAAGGTTGGCGGTGAGCACCGGAAGGTGCCTGAGGGCCCAGATAATGCCCTGGAGAAGTGTCGAGCTGGCTTGTTTGAATTGCTCCTTCAGCCTTGGCAGATCAAAACCGTGCCATCTCTGTTCCTCATTTCTTCCCAGAACCAACGCCGTTAGAACTTTCAGGGGGCCTCTCTCAACAATTCGCCCGAGCCAAAGTGATGATGGAGGTGGCCACAGCCGGCGCGAATCCAGCGGCAAAGAAGGCCAACCGGCCGAGCTGCGTTTAGATGTTGCACCTGCGGGATATGGGCTGTATGAAAATATACAGTATCAAAAGTTCCATAAATTTATATCCTTGTAAGGTAGATATAATTCATCCCGTAGTCTCCGGCAAGGTCATGGCCAAAGATGTCATGAAGATGAAATCCGCCAAGACCCATCGATACCTCTGATGGAAGGAGGTGGACGGTCCCAAGGTAATCCAGGCGGATATAGAAGTCTCTAATGGAGTCTGTCACATGATAGACACAGTTCTGATGCCCAAATAGGTCAGGATGGAATTCAATTGGAGAAGAATATCGTTTACTGGGTAGCCCTGATAATGGTAATAGTAGGCGGGCTGAATTGGGGCTTGGTTGGGGCCTTAAATTTTGATTTAGTGGCCAGCTTACTTGGGCATATGTCGATGTTGTCTCGGGCAGTTTACATTTTGGTAGGCTTGTCCGCCATATATGTAGCTGCCATTGCAGCAATGGATAGATGAATCAGATTAGTAGAAGGAGGAACCTGATATGATGAAAAAAGCAACTCTGTATGCATTGCTGATTTCGGCCACATTGTTGGCTGGAATTTGTATGATTGGATCGTGTGGTTCGACCCCCATGGCCGATTCAAAGATGGCGGCATCCGAAAAAGACATCGTGGATACGGCCGTAGCTGCAGGAAATTTCAAGACACTGGTTACCGCCGTCCAAGCGGCTGGCTTGGTGGACACCCTTAAGAGTGCAGGTCCTTTTACGGTCTTCGCTCCCACAGATGATGCCTTTGCCAAGATACCAAAGGACCAGCTTGATGCCCTGCTGGCAAACAAGACGCAACTGACCGCCGTCCTAACCTACCATGTGGTAGCTGGCAATGTTATGTCCACTGATCTAACAAATAATATGGCAGTTAAGACAGTGCAGGGAGAGAATGTCACTATCACTCTTGCCGATGGCGGGGTCATGGCAAATGATGCCAAGGTAGTGCAGGCAGACATCGAATGTACAAACGGCGTCATACACGCTATTGATACAGTTCTGATGCCTTGATGCAGTCGAATATACAGCAACTGCGCCCTTTTTTTTAACTCTTTTTCCGATGGCAACTTAGTTCAAGCCACCATGTACGGCCAATATGTCAGCCGTCTCAATTAGGCAGTGTGCCGTATCTTCTGTAATTTAGCAGGCCCTGTAATCCCACAAGTTAATTGGCCGCTGCCGTTGGGCCATCTCTTCTAGTAGTCTGTTCCTCTGCAGGCTCAGCATGTTGCCTCTTGCCAGAAAATCCATGAACTCAAAAGGGTTTTATAACATCGTTATGCCTGTCCATTAATTGGACTATCCCTCTGCTTCTGGATTACAGTTTGACCTTTATTGCTACTTCATTCCTGCACAGAAAGCCCACTTAATTTTCATTTATTCCTCCGCGTGGAAATTCAAAATCAAAATGACCTCAAACTCATCTTAAACTGCGAAAAAAATTCAAGAGATCAGCACCTCTTTTGCGGGCCTTCGGGGAGTGTGTTTGGCAGGCTCGGCGTATCCCATGCGAATGAGTATCTGAGGATACTTCGCATTTAATATCTGTGCCATCTCCATTCTCAGCTCAGGGAGAGCTGTAGGCTGGCTGAAGAGGTCAAACCTGACATCCATCTGAGTGGCCAGCAGGAATAACGTCTCAAAGATTATCCCTGTCTTGATCCAGGTCAATTTGTCATCGCTCTGTGTGGATAGCACTGCCACAGCCGGCGAGGCGTTCATATTGGCGGTCTCCACCCTTGCACGGGAGGAAGACATGTCAAAAGCGCCGAAGATGAATGAGCCGAAGAAAGACTCGAAGTTGGAATAGCCAAAGGAGTAGCCCGGCAGCCCGTCCTTCTCATCAGCGTTGTTCGGCCTAATCCAGGACGCCAGCTCTTTTCGGAAGGCCTTATTTCCCAGCTGCATCTTCTGGGACCTGGCCAGTAGCTCTGCCATCCTGGCCTTCTCTTCATCACTGGTCAGGATATCCAGCCGAAAGCCATCTCTGTTGACGCAATCTTTTAATTTTTGAAGCTTCTCGCCCTCTATGGACCTCTTCTCAAAGCTCTTTCGGTTTGTATGACGTTTGGGAATCTCCCTGAACAGGTCCGGAAACCTCGGGCTTGATGCCTTCTTGGATAATTGCACTGTTGCGGTTCTCTCCCCAGAGATGCCATCGGGCAGGCATAACACATCATATGCAAAGCCAAAGTGCTCGGCTGCCAGGAGAAGATTTGTGAGAACGCAGCCATGACTTATATAAAGAGTCCTGTCCGATGGATCTAAGGAAGGCAAAGCCCGGCTGAAGTCAGCTATCAAGGATATCTCATTATCTTTGATCGAGAACTTCCATGGCTGGGTGTTCGGCCCGGAGGGGGCCAGAACCGCATAATTGAGCAAGAACTTCAGCTGATCTGATATGGTGCCCGCCATCGGAAATTCAGCTTCTCGGACATCCCATGCTGCTAATTTATCGCTCACTTTAAACCATCTCCACAACACCAATCTTAAGCAACTATTCTCTTTTGCCTATTTAACTTATCTTTTATGGTCCAGGAAATTTCCGTTCATGAATTCAGGTCATGGTTGCTATGAGTACAAGGCAGCTTGATGCTACCGCGACTCCGTTCATGATTTTGAGAAATACCCCTTGCGAATCAGCGACAATTATTTTAGAGAGCGGCTCCACAGTATATCCTCATGAGATCATTCGCCAGGCCTAAAGTGGTTTTGAGCAAGTGCATCGAATTTGCCAGATGCCGATATGACGGCAGCATGATTCCCAGCGATTTTGTCAAGGCGTTAGAGCCTCATGTTGACTTCATCCCGGTCTGCGCGGAGATGGAGATAGGCCTGGGAGTGCCCAGAGATTCCATAAGGATCGTATCGATTAATGGAGAACATAGGCTGGTCCAGCCGGCCACCGGCCTGGATGTAACGGACAAAATGGGGGCATTTTCAAGCAGCTTCCTGGCTTCCTTGAAGGAGGTGGACGGATTCATACTCAAGTATCGCTCTCCTTCCTGCGGCATGAAGGATATCAAGGTCTATTCAGGCTCTGCAAAGGCAACAGCCGTATCTAAGACCGCGGGCTTCTTCGGAGGAGCCGTGGTCAAGTCCTTTCCCGATCTGGCAATCGAGGACGAAGGCAGGCTCCGAAATTTCAACATCAGAGAGCACTTCCTGACCAAGCTTTATGCTCTGGCAAGCTTCAGAGAAATGCACAACCACGGTTCGGTCTCGGATCTCATTCAATTCCATACAGAAAATAAGCTGCTTCTTGCCGCTCATAACCAGAAGGGGGCCAAGACCCTGGGAAATATAGTGGCCAACCGCGAGAGCCTGGATTTTGGGGAACAAGCCCGACTGTATCGAAAGCATCTGGCAGAAGCCCTCAAGAGGCCACCCCGATATACCTCCAAAGCAAATGTGCTCAATCATTCTCTGGGATACTTCTCCGAGGAGCTGTCTATTGACGAGAAGGCCAATTTTCTCAGGAACATAGAGCGATTTAAGGAGAGAAGGCTTCCTTTCAGTGCCCTTCTGGCCTTACTGCAGAGCTGGATAGCTCGTTTTGGGGTGGAGTACTTGAGGAATCAGACCCTTTTCGAGCCTTTTCCTGAGGATCTCATTGAGCTGTGCCGGGACACTCAATGCGAATGGTCTGGCTCGGAGCTTTTTGAAGGAAGAGAGGCTGCAGGAGCGCCTAAGAGATCATGAAGATTGGCTATCCTACCATCTCTCTGGGTTTGGGCTGCACGCCCAGCCATACCTTTCGTCTCGCACCCTACTCGGAGGAGAGTCTTATCAAGACTGTCGCCAAAAAACTGGATTGCCTGGAAAAGATCCTGGAATATAATCTGGATAATGATTTCCTGTTCTTTCGCATAAGCTCGGACAATTGTGCCATTCGCATCGCATCCTATCTGCAAATTTGACTGGGCAAAATATTTTGCATCAGTCTAGCATATCTGCAAGCAATTCATAAGGATTGTATTGAAATTAATATTATCACCCAAATTCCAATAGTTTTCGATACACCCCATTATGAATGCCATCCTAGTGGCGAAACCCTTCGAGTGGCACTCGAAGAGATAAGGAAGACATGGCGCGATTCTGACGGAATTCCGATGGTTGACTATAGCAGCCAGGCCCCTGAGCAGAAGGCAGGAACGCATGCAAAGTCCATTCCATCCCTCCTCAGAGAACGTTCTCAAATAAATTTAATTATATTATTAATATATTGTTTAGTATTCCAAAGCTATAAATCTTACTAAGTTACTATTATATAGGAAGGTGAAAAATTATGGCCGGAACACTCGATGATTACAAAAGGCTTTTCCGAGAGGCAACTGTCTCGGACCAGATGAAGCTGTTTCAGCTTCACATAGTCATTTATCTGGTAGTGAACATTATCTGGCTGGCATTGAATACGATGGGCACAATAAAGATTGATCCGTCCTGGGCTATGTATTATTCGCCCGTGGGATGGGGTCTTCTGATAATCGTTCACTATTGGTTCTATGTGCGTGGTGCTGAGAACCTTTGCAGGCTCAGAGAGGAGACGGTAGAGTCAAAGATGATGTAGTCTCATAACATCATCTGAGAGGTTAATTTATGAATGTCTTGATAGCACATTACTCAATGCTGGGACATACTAATCGCCTGGCGAAAGCTATTATGCAGGGAGCAAAAGACGAAGGCGCAACCGTATTTCTGATGCGCATTCCGGATATACTGACAGAGGAGGATATTAAGCAAAGGGGCGCCTTTGAATTTCAGAAATCATTCAAAGAGATCCCAATCTGCACCCAGGATAGCCTGATTGAAGCTGACGCAATTATTCTCGGCGCGCCCACATATTTGGGCAATATGTGTGCACAGATGCAGTATTTCCTCAATTCTCTGGGAAAGCTGTGGCGAGATGGCGCCTTGGTGGGAAAGATAGGCAGCGCTTTCACCAGTTCCGGCTCGCAGCACGGCGGACAGGAGGCCGCACTTCTCAGCGTGCATACGACTATGCTCCATCTGGGAATGATTGTGGTCGGTCTTCCATATACCTTTCAAGGCCAGATGCGCATTGATGAGATAACGGGAGGAACACCTTATGGAGCCACAACGATAGCTGGCCAAAAGGGAGAGCGCATGCCTAGCGAAAACGAGCTGGCTGCAGCTAGATTCCAGGGGAAGCATGTGGCATCTATTGCTGCCAAATTAGCAAGGAAATGAATAAGCAACGGATATAGCAAGGAAAAGACCCTTATCTGGCAAAATCCAGGTGGTGATAAAACGTTATGGTCCTCCTGAATGCTTTAAACCCAATATATCCCCAACATTGACACCTGCCAGCTTCCAGACACTGTTGCGCTCCTCGGTAAGCAAGGCATCAATTGGCTCATCTGGTGAATGCCCCAAAGCAGATAGCACATTTGATGATAGATTTTTCTTTTTAATCATTTCCACAAACTTCTGTCTTACAATGTTCTTTATTCCTTGATCTTGCACCTCTTCAAGGCGACCCGATAAGGCGACAAAGGCAAAATTGGAGAGGTCGGGAGTATACTTTTCAACCTCAACAGTTACAGAAGGATTTTGTTTGAAGTGCTGTAATTTTTTCCCATACTTTGTGGATAGGAAGTACATGAATTTGCCATCGAAGATGTATAAGAATGGGGCGATATAAGGATGACTCTCTCCTTTAAAGGCAATGCGACAAATGTACTCCTCATTTATTAGCGTGTCATACTCCGACTTCTCCATTGAGGGCATTTTAAAAATTATCATGAGATCACCATGTACATGTTGATTCGAATTTCATGCACCAACGATCTTGATAGAATTATTCATTCTATCGAGGAGCCCTTTTCTAAGCCCATGTGCTTATTTACTCATTACGATCTCTAAGGATATAAATTCATCCCGTCGCAATACATATTAAGGAAACGAAAAATCATCGCTTCGTTATGCATCTGTGCTTATTGGCTTTTCACCAACTTAAAGAGGACAGGCAGCGCTGGCTTTGTTGAGTCCTCTTTTCCGTTGACGTTGCTCTTAATTTGATGCTCGTTGAGCCTGCCCCTGGCTTGACAGCTTATCAATTCTATGCTATCTTTATTTTGCCGTCATCCTCTCCCAAATCACAGCTCTCATTGGTGACAAAGCCATCCTCCGTGCGCCGTAGCTCGCAGACGAGCTTGCCATCCACAATGCGCAGGATACGGTCCGTCTTCTCGGCCAGTGTCATATCGTGCGTCACCAGGATGAAGGTCTGATTGATCTTTCGGTTCAGCTCCCGCAGCAGGTTATAGACGAGGTCGGAGCTTTTTGTGTCCAGGTTGCCGGTCAGCTCATCGCCTATCACGATGGATGGCCCGTTGGCTAGGGCCCGGGCTACGGCTACTCGCTGGTTCTGGCCGCCTGAGAGCTGATTGGGTCGGCTGTCCCGCCGATCGGCCAGGCCCACCGCAGACAGGAGTTCCAGGGCTCTCTCTTTGGCGGCAGCCCGGCCTTTCTTGGCGATGAGCATGGGCATCATGACGTTCTCTAAAGCGGAGAACTCCAAAATGAGGTGATGGTACTGAAAGACGAAGCCCAACTCATGACTACGAAGCCTTGCTCGCTCTTCCGGGCTGGCCTGGCTGACATCTATCCCTTTAAGAAAGATCTGGCCAACGCTAGGCGTGTCCAGGAGGCCGATCATATTGAGCAGCGTACTTTTTCCGCTGCCGCTGGGGCCCACAATGGCCACGAACTCGCCCGCCTTGATTCTGACGCTGACGCCGTCTAAGGCCCGTACCTCTACGCCGTTTCCATAGATCTTGCTCAGATCTTTAAGCACAATTATGTCGTCACTCACTTGCTATCGCCTCCACGGGATCAAGCTTCGCGGCCGAGAAGGCCGGATAAATTCCAGCGATCAGATTGAGGGCCAGGGCAAAGATCATGGCGTAAACAAAGTACTCCGGACGGGCGACAATAAGCACCCCCGCTTTGCTGCCCGTGCTTGTCACATCCAGGGGAAGAAGTGATATCAGCTTAGCCAGTCCAAGGCCCAGCAAGCAGCCCAGGGCTCCAGCCGGCACGCTGATGAGCATATTCTCCAGCAAGAAAATCTTGAGTATGGAGCTTCTTTCAGCTCCCATGGCCATCAGGATTCCTATCTCCTTTTTCCGTCTGCTAACCACCATGATCGTCGTATTGGCTATTACAAAAGCCGATATTAATAGTATGAATACGTAGAAGAGCATGTTTGTCACATTTTGATTGCCCACGAATCTGGCTATCTCCTTGCTGAAGTCCTGCCA
Organism: Methanothrix sp.; assembly: GCA_041305465.1. Taxonomy (GTDB): domain Archaea; phylum Halobacteriota; class Methanosarcinia; order Methanotrichales; family Methanotrichaceae; genus Methanothrix. Next base: position 32,864 of record JBFYLJ010000124.1, on the reverse strand, counting down.
GCTAGTGGTCTTGTACCGGCTTTTCCCATTCATCTCCAAGGCTAATGCCGGAGCATTTGTGAAATCCACGAGTTTCACCCCTATCTCGGAGACTGCATCGCCTTGGCCGATAAGCTCCTGGCAAGTATCCAGAGAGATGTAGACCAGTGTCTCATCCTTGACTGTTCCCTTTTCCAGCAGACCGATGACCTTCAGCCGCATGGAATTGTTCTTAAAATAGAGATAGAAGTCGCCGCCCGGCCTGATCTTGAGGCTCTCGGCCAATTTGACACCCATGATGGCCCCCTTCTTATTGAATATGAGGTCGGAGAAGTTGCCGGAGATCATGGACTCTTGAACCGCCATGAGCTGATTCTCCTCGAAAGGATGCACGCCCACAAATTCTACACCTTGCACACGATCCTGGAAACGTGCCGCTCCCTGGCCCACCAGCCGGGGTGAGACGGATAAAACGCCCGGATAATCTGCCATCATCTCAGAGAGCGTCCGGTACATGTTGATGTAGCTTTCTGTCTTCTTGGGATTGATTATGAGGTGAGGATTTTTCTCTATCGTATTATCCAGGATCTGCACCCTCACCCCTTCCGTAAGTCCAAGAGACATGATGATGATGCCCACCGCTATGGCGACAGAGATCATAGTGAATGCGCTGCCCCTCCGGTTGGTCGCCACATGCCGCAAGGCAATATCAAGTTCGAACATATCCTCCGCCTTCAACCGCCTCGCAAGGCCATGACCGGGTCGAGCCGGGAGGCTTTTCTTGCCGGATAGACGGCCGCCACTATGCTCAAAGCTACCGCCCAAAAGACGAGCAAAAAGATCTCCCAGGGGTTTATGATGAGGGGCAGAGTGGTAATCTCGCTGCCTCCGGCTGCGATCTCAAAGGGAACATTTCCAAGAAGCAGCACGCCTGCCAGGCCTAGAGCAGTCCCTGCTGCAGCACCCATAAAACCGAGTATGGCGCTCTCCACCAGAAAGATATCCCTGATATTCGATCTGCTGGCACCCATGGCCATGAGCATGCCTATCTCTCTCGTCTTCTCCACCACGAGAAGGTTCATGATGCTTGCCACGCCGAAAAAAGCCACCACCATAAAGAGCAGCACCGAGAATCTGGTCCAAAAGCCGCCGATGTTTATAGCCTGCATGATCTCGGGATTGTTCTCCTGCCAGCTCTTGGCATTGTAGCCCCATGAGGAGATCTGAGCGGCCAGCTCTTCTGAGAGGGCTATGTCCTGCAGGCTGATCTCGACGGCATTTACCACATCCCCTTTATCTCGAAAAGTACGGGCGGTCTTCATGGAGACAAAGGCCACCTTCTCATCCAGAGGCGTGCCGGTAAAAAAGATGCCCGTGACAGTTAGATCTGTTGATTTGGCCGTGGGAAATGTGGCAGAAATCTTATCTCCAAGTTTGATATCCAGATTCTCGGCTAAGGTACGGCCGACGACGGCATTTCTGGTCTGCTGAATGCTGCCTAAATCACCCTGTACCATTGTTTCGCCTATCTTGTAGATCCTGTCCATTTCCTGGGGGTCTGACCCCTTCAGCAGAGCGTTTTTGGTCTTATCTTTGCGGGATAAAGTGGCTGTGGATGAGAGGGACGGCGCACTGGATTTTATGCCCGGCAGGGTCCCGATCCTATTCAGCAGGCTCTTATAAAGGTGAATGAAGTCCTCGCCCGGCTGCGGCTTGACTACAACATGGGGGAGCTTCTCTTCCACGAGATCGGTGAGAATCTGCTGTTGGCCGGTGACTAGAGATGTGAATATGACCGAGATGCTCACAGCCAGGGCTACAGCCAAGACGGACAAAAAAGTCTGCCGTCTTCGGGCGATAATGTGCCTGAAGGCTATAGTCACGGCCAGAATATCGATGGTCTTTTTCATATCCTTCCGGAAAGCTTGCTTTCTTTGACGTATCAGTGGTATTACTCCTGACAATAGGCTTGGCCTCAATCATATTCTCTTCCAAGTACTTGATGACGCCGCTCCGGCCGAGCAAAACTGCACGTATCTGATAGATGCCTGGCTCAAGCTTCTTGTTCCAGGTGATCTCCTTGAAAGTGAACGCAAGAGTCACCAATCACTGTGGCGCTGGCGCAGGTCTCATCCTGATAGGTCTCGGTGATCATGGCATCATCGACTGCCCGGAAGGAATTCATAATGTCCTTGTTTGGTTGCCATTCAACTCCACATCGATGAACCATCTGCAAAGCCATGTCTGCCACGTCTCCTTTCTGAGTAACATCAGCCGAGTCTATGGAACGACCGTGTGCGTGCCTGCCATTTTCACGCCTGCCTGAAATACGTAAATGTTCCATGTTGGGCCAATGCTCCGATGGAAGGCCTATGATCAAGATCTATTTGACAGTCATTTGATCGAAGCGGATCCATTTGGCCGCGGGCTTCTCCTAAATGGTTGCTTTCAGCATGCTGCGGCCACAGGCATCTTATTTGATGGCGATTTGATGGCACCGACAAGGGAGATGAGCCACTCATCTATCGAGGGGCTCCGCCCCACGCCCCCGAAAGCCTGCGGGAGCCATCCGGGCGGGAGATTCCCGAAAGGCGGACATATACAGGGCTTGGCTTATTAAATAAGAAGATGAGAGGATCTAATGTAAGGTGCATAAAAATGAATAATAAATCATTCCGTATGAGCTTCATTCTTCTAATTGTTTGCCTCTTGGCAAATTCCAGCTTTGCTGGCGATTTTGCAGAATCTGTCAACTCATCGTCTGGTCTTTACGATTATGCCATAGCAGAACGATTCCTGCCTGCAAATGCTGTTGCATCCATGTTCAATCTCAGCGTGGATCCGCACTGGATATCTGGTTCGCAATCGTTTTGGTATCTGAAGACGCTCAGGAATGGCCGGGAGTTCGTGCTTGTAGACATGCAGAATAATACCAAGATTCCCGCATTTAACCATACATTGCTGGCCAGCACCCTATCTTCGGCGGCATGCGAGCCGATTGATCCTGCTCATCTTCCGTTCAACGAAATAGTAATGCATCAAGGAAGTGATGAGATTGGATTTCAGGCCTTTAACCAAACGATGCAGTTCAATCTAACCAGCGGCCAAATCGATGATGTGCCTTCTGGAAATGAGATGGCACCTGGTGAGTCTCTTTCTCCCGATTGCAGGTTTGCGGCATTTGTCCGGGATCACAACCTTTGGATCAGAGATACAAGAACTGGTGAAAAATATCAGTTGACTGTCAAAGGAACAAAGGATTATGTCTATGCTGAGCGCTCGGAGACAGTATCTCACCCGGTAAGCCAGGTCCGTCTAAATGAGACTGCAAATGCTTATGCAGTCTGGTCACCTGATTCAAGAAGAATCGCCACATTTAGAATGGATCAGAGGGACGTCACGCCACTGCATCTTCTGCAATACGTGCCAGATAAAGGATCCAGGCCAAAGCTTTGGACTTATCGGTTTGCCATGCCCAATGATGAGAGCGTGCCGATGTATGAACCAATCATAGTAGATGTCTTGGAAAAAGAAGTCATCCCTGTATCCTACAAAGCCCAACCCGAGACATCACTGATGGACACAGAAGATGATGTGCTGCAATGGTGGAGTGACGACGGCCAGGTGCTTTATTCGCTATTTGCAGAAAGGGGAGAGAAAGCTCTGATTCTCCTGAAGACCGATCCATGCAGTGGCAAAACCGTAGAAATCCTTACAGAGAAGGGGCGCACCTACGTCGAAGCTAACCTGAATTATGCAAGCCATCCCAATGTCAAGATCCTGAAGAACGGAGATGTCGTCTGGTTCTCAGAGAAGGATGGCTACGGCCATCTGTATCTCTATGGCAATGATGGAAAGCTGAAGAGCGCCATAACTTCAGGTAATTGGGTTGTAAGAGAACTCTTGCTTGTGGATGAGAATAACTCACAGGTCTACTTCACGGCAGGAGGCAGAGAGCCGGGTCGTGATCCCTATTATCGTAATTTATACAGAGTGAATTTGAATGGCAGCGATTTGCAGCTTCTTACGATTGAAGATGCAGACCATAATGTCTTGGTTAGTCCTGGTGGGATGGCCTTTATAGACACTTACTCCAGAGTGGACGAGCCACCGATTACGGTTATTAGAGACCTGAACGGCAGTGTGACTCTGAATTTAGAGAAAGGAGACATAAAAAGCATCACAGATATGGGATGGAGTCCACCCGAGAGATTTTGCGTAAAAGCGCTGGACGGCAAGACAGATCTCTATGGCCTGCTGATCAAGCCAAGCAACTTCAATGCCTCCCAGAAGTATCCTGTTGTGGAGACAGTTTATCCGGGACCCTGGATCATCGTCACCGCAAAATCCTTCCCAGGAGATCTGTCCTGGGTAAACAAGATATTCTGGAGGGCTCAGGCTGTTGCCGAGCTGGGATTCATAGTTGTCACTCTGGACGGCCCGGGTACTCCCTTCAGATCCAAGGAATTTCATGATGCTTCCTATGGCCGTCTGGGCAATGCCGCACTGCCGGATCACATCAATGCTCTGAAGCAGCTGGCAGCAAAGCGGCCTTACATGGACTTGAGAGAAGTGGGAATGTTCGGCCACTCGGCGGGCGGATTTATGACCGCCCAGGCTCTGCTCACCTATCCTGAATTCTACAAGGTGGGTGTGGCCTCGAGCGGGGATTATGATGGCCGATTTTACGGGTCTTTTTGGGGCGAGAAATACGAGGGCCTGAATTCATCTGATTATGAGGAGCAGATAACCACCCGAAAGGCTGGGAACCTGACAGGCAAGCTGCTGCTTATTGCCGGGGATGCTGACGACAACGTCAACCCCTGCATGACCCTGCAGCTCGTCAATGCTTTCATTGACGCCGACCGGCCATTCGACCTGCTGATCATGACAAACAGGAATCACGATCTCAGCTATGACACCTACTACCTGCATCGCTTATTCGGCTACCTGGAAGAGAACCTGAGAGTAGGTGGGCAGTCCTGACGAGCTGTTCATCTTTATTTTCCTCAAATCCAAATTCTATACGGCTTTGCCGTGGCACTTTTATATACTTTAATCAGCTGCCACATGGACAGGGATCGTTTCTGCCCGGTTTCATAACCATATGCGAGATCTGACCATTTTTCATACAGTAAATTAAGACCGCTTTCACCCTCCGGCATTTTGATGAACCGGTTCTTGGGGCATTCGCCGTTGCAGACGAATGAGACCTCATACAGGCAGCAGTATGTGGGCAGAGTATCGCGCTTGTCCCGGCCAAACGTTCGCTGCTTTTGCGAGCCGGCCAACTGGGACATCTCCTTATCGTTGATATTGCCCAGGAAGTATTTGGGCTCTACAAAATGATCGCATGAGTACAATTAATCAGCAAAATAGCTTCACCCAAGGCGTCTCCGGCAGCCCGTCGAGGTTAAGGAATGCACTCTATTCCAAGATCAGGTCCTTAGCCAGTCCACGTTGCTTCCCTCCGGCTCGTCGTCCGACATTTTTCCTGGTTTCCAACTGTCAAAGATGTGTGAAGCCATGCTCTCATAATCGGCCTTCTTGCTCTCGGCTTTCAGTGCAGGTCGATTCGTACTGCCAGTGATCTTTACGTCCTGCCAGATGCAGACATCTTGACCCGACGAACCGTCTGAGTTGACAGCCAGGCTGATGGCCGGCTGAGATCCTACAAAATCGCCCATAGGAATGTCGAAGGAAAACGGGCCTTCGCTGTAGGACAGAGTTCTCTGGAACAGCAGACGCTCGATCTTGTCGTCAATTAAATATATGCCGAATGTCGCATTTCCATTTTTTGCGCCTCTGGCAAAACCGATTCTTCCAGCCAGGTGGTCGCCATCCTGCACGACATAGTTCATGTACCTGTAAGTGCCGGTTATGTAGCCGTGCTCCGGCGGCCTGACCAAAATAACCCTGTCTGCTATGCTCATATCGCTGAGCAGACAGTTATCTTTCCACATGGCTGAGCCCCTGCCATCATCCTCGGAGCGTTCGCCGAACCGGAATATGGAGTCCTTGGCCCCTCCCTGCCACTGGCCCTGGTCGTGAGCCTCCTTGACAAAGTCGAAGATCACGCTTGCCTTTCCGGTAGAAGCTGCACCAGCCACTATGCACTGCTCCAATCTGAGCAGGACCATTATTTGATCTGTGTTTCCTGATTCATTCCAGGCTCGAATGGTGTAGCCCATGGTCTGCTTGGGTGTAATTATTCTAAATCCACAGGGTTCAGCCGCCCCAATTCCAGGGACGATGGTCACTCCAATTGCCCCCGTTGTGTTCCAGTTCATCCTGGTCGTATCGCCAGCGCAGACGGGATTAGGCGTAAAGGTGAAGGAGACGACTTTAAGAGGTTCGTTGCCGGGTGTCGGCGTATTCCTGATTACCAGCTCATCATCGATGTCAATGGGTGGCACATAGATGTCGGCTGTCCTGGGCAGGCATTTGGTCTGATTTCGTATTCTGATAGCTTCCCTGACTGAGGCATCGATTGACAGAATACACCCACCTATCTCTCTTGGAGCGTCAACTCCCGAAACATTGTTTGCGCCATTTCTTACAAGGATATTCTTGATCTGGCCAGCATCCAGACAGGGATTGATTGATCGAATCATGGCTGCAGCAGAAGTAACATGCGGCGTTGCCATGCTGCTTCCGCCACCTGAATTTGTCCAAATATCCTTATTTGGATTATATCCCCAAACAGCCTCTTGTCCGGGTGCAGCGAGTGTCACTTCGAAATCCGATTTGCCCGAATTCTGAACATTGCAGGTGGCCTCAACGCTTCCGTTGTTCCAAATATTTCCCACGGTTATCATATTAGGAAGGCTGTATCCCTCAAAGTAGCCATTAGGAACGCGTTCTGTTCCTTTTCCTTTTTTCCTGTCATTTCCTGCACTGCAAACAAAAAGAATTCCGGAGTTATCTTCATATATCTTCTTGAAGAATAAATAAAATGCCATGGCATTTTCGCGAGTTGAATTGCTGCTTCCCCATGAGCAACTGAGAATGGTGCAACCGCTCATAATCTCATTTTTTAGTCCGTAATAGCTGTCCCAGTTCCATGCCACTCCTTCTTTGAATATATTTATCATCATCACTTGTAATCTGGAACCCAATGCCTTAGATGCTATCCCTGTAAGATTTCCGTTATTCGGGTCAGCTGCCAAGATGTTCATGACTCCGGTGCCATGGCTGCCTACATTAGGGAAATCCCTGCAGGTTTGTGACAGGTGGGACTGTCCTATGGAATCATTTATTTCAACGACCCCGTCAAACTCTCTAAAGCCTCTGTAGAGCCCATCGTCGGTCACTCCTACATAAACTTGCCTTAGGGGATAAGTGAGATTATCCAATGTGTCCCATGCATTCTGGACGCCGACGATTTCATATCCTCTCTTTCTATTTCCTTCCTTATAGATTCTGTCTTCCAGAGGCCATTTTTTAGACGATTCTTCGAGGTATATCTGTTGGGTCGGGAAGGCCAGATCGATCAAATTAAAATTTCCGGCAGTTGCGATGTCCTGCTCAAGCTGTTCCAGGGTTTTGCTTTTTGTCTCTATTTGAAAGAGATTTATGTACTTGAAGCTGCCTACTACTTCTCCCCCTAATTCTCTTGCAAGGTCTTCTGCAGTCTGTGAGGGGTTTGGTGCATTTTCGCTGATGACAACATTTACCTGATTTGCAGGAACAATTCCATATTTTTCAGTATCGATCAGGTCCTTTTTCTCAGGCCGTTTGTAAGTAAGAGGGCCAAGGTCAACCGGCTGGTCGTATTCTGGATAAGTCGAAGAGCAGTTTATTATGATGTTACCTGCGCGAAAGATTGAGCCGTCGGGGTTTCTGAATGCAATCCTTCTGATATGATAAGGATTGCTGTCGGTATATTTTATCACCTCTTTTTTTACAGCAAATTCGCCTGTGATCAGCTGGTGGACTTTAACAGAGATATTTCCCGCATCCAATGTTATCGTAATCAGGTATTCATCATTAGGATAATATGAAAAATTATCCATTGATACCGGAGCGATATCCTCACTTCCCGCAGCCCTTCTGGTCAGAGAGGCATAAACCGGGGCATCGGTTTGATTCAGAAAGTTAATATTATAAAAATTCTCATCATCTGCAATTAAATTAATATCAATCGATTGGGACAAATGCCTGAGTACAAATGAAAAAGTCAGAGGTCCTTCGTTGCAGTATAGCTCATAGGTGGCGCTGCCAGGCTTACTTGCAATAAGATCGCCAGTGCGCTCTATCCATCCGCCCTCCACCTGCCATCCTGATGTGTCGCCTGCAAGCAAGGCATCATTGGAAATACTTATGCCTCGTGCAGGAAGCGTGGTCATGGTCATCGATAAAAATAGCAGCGCTAAAGCCGCAATTGCTTTTGCATTGTTGTTGCTAGCAACGTCGTTCATAATATCAGCCTCTGATATCAGCCTCAGCGAAGAGCGCCTATCGTCAATTTACGCGGGACGCTTATATTCGATATCCCCCAAATCAGGTGGCGCTTGCTCCTGGAACACTGGTGCGCAGACTATCTCAACGTCACCCATTCGAACATGTGTATTGTTGGTTGTCTCAAATGCTAATCCATCGGGAACGAAATAGCTCAAGCCGGAAGCCAGGTCTGCAGAATCGATCAACAGCTCCTCAGTTGATTTGTCCTGTCCCTGGTTTACATATACCATGATGCCCCCCTCCTCAAAGCCAATCTCGACAGCAATGTCTTGGGACATATCGTAATCTATAGACCTGGCTTTCAGGAGTCTGTCCTCTGTGTCAGCACCTGTCATTTGGATCAAACCCACAGAAAAAAGTCGGCTTTCATTTCCTGAAAAGTTTATTGAATATCGGTCTTTCCCATTTGTAGACAGGATCGCATACATTTCACCATTCATGCTCTTGATGCTAAATCTCAATGCTGCTAGGCCCTCTTCGCAGGACATAGCTTGGACAGCCTGTCCAAAGCCATTGCTTACCAGCTCGTCGTTTTCAAGCGTCCAGGTGCTGTCTAGCTGCCAGTCCGAGGCAGACAGAATTGCTCCAGACTGCTTGGGTAATGTTTGGGGCTCAGCGGCAAGCCCGATATTCATATTAATCACTAAACTCATTAAAATAATTATCAGAAAAGCTGACTTTATTGGTCCCTGGTTAGTGAACTTCAATAGTCCTCTATCTCTATTCATGCCAATACACCCCGAATAGTCACCATTTATCGATGCGATAGAGTTTATCTTCCACCATTAAATACTTTTTGTGCTTCCGCATTTTTTTTCTGACTTTATCTTATTAAATTTTTGTTTTTTTATCTTTTCTCCATTGGCTTATTTTTTCGTTAAGGACAAAGAGGCTAATCAACAAGCCGATCAATGCGGAAATCCTGGCATAGAAGCTATCCCAGAAATTAGCGAGTTTTTCTTCAGAGGAATGCGGGATCTCATTTTTCTTATCAACAGTTACGTTTATCAGCACTCTTTTTGTTTCCAGCAGACTCACCCTCTCTGGATGATTGTCAACTTCAATGACAGCAGATGCCGTCAGTACCAGAGTACTCACTCCCTCACAGATCGGCTTTACATTCCAGAGCCACAGGCCGAAATCCTTTCCTTTTCCCCATTTTGGAATTTGCTGTCGTTGTGAACTCTGGGGCGTGATGATAAAGCCATCCCCAGCCAATGTCACATCCATATATTCGCTCACATCAAAGCCCTGAACACTGGATGGTGTATTTGAAAAGTCCCGAGTTAAGTTCAGATCGGTTTCATTTATGGCTATTCTCGCCTCAAAGATGTAAGGCTTGGATTGGTTGAGGCTCATTTGCGTTATATTGGAGTGAGCCAACTTTCCTCTGGTCAGTCTATCCTTTATCTTCTTCTCGGCCTGGTCGAATGCATCTACGCTCGGCCTGAGCATATACTCATCATCATGATTGGCCTTTCCCTTTGAACTGGATGACGAGGACATGGAAGATGCGGTCCCAGTGGGCATATTGGTCTCCACCTTGCTTGCCTGCCACTTCAATTCGATCAATTCCTTATAGGTCTTGAGGTATTTGCCTAATATATCATCAATTATTTTTTGCTTTTCAATATTACTCAGATTCTCTTCTTGCTCTGCATCAGAGGGTTGACTGAGATTAGATTGATCTAAATGGATCGCTAGAATGTTATTGTTATAATTATTTTGTAAGATATTATTATCTAATGAGGACACGATTCCTACGCCGCAGGAATTATTAGATATTGTATTATTTTTTGCAGTCGTATTTTCGCAGTTGAATAAGACGATGCCCATTCCAGCATTGCCCACTATGGTATTATTGAAAACGGAGGCGTTAAGGCTTCCCTCTAGTGAGACTCCATTAGCTCTATTATAGATGAAATCATTTCCAGCAATCATGTCTTCTTTTGACTTGAAATCGACCATGCCGAGCATGTTATTCCTGGCAAGACTTGATGATATGTCATTGTTTGCGCAGGATTCAATCTGAAATCCAATATTTCGGTTATTTTCTGCAGTGTTATTTTTGAGCTCACTAAGCGTGGTTTTGAAGAGAGCAAATCCGCTTGCGGAGTTGTTCCTTGCTAAATCTCCCGAAACCAGTAATTTCGTGCAATTGTATGCATAAAGCCCATTTAGATTCATGGAGATGTTGTTATCCTCGACTTTATTATTATTTGAGCCAGAAAGATCGAGTCCGTTCTCTCCATTTTCATAAATTTGATTGCTCTGAATGCTATTATTGCTGGAAAAGATTATGCGTATCCCGTCCCGTTCGTTATGCGATACTTGGTTATTTCTTATTGTGTTGTTGCTGGATCCGATAATTCCCATCCCGCTCTCTTCGACGCTGTAACTGGCACTGTTATTTATGATGCTGTTGTTATAACTCTTTATCATATTAATGCCGCATACTGTATTAAAATCTGCTCTATTGTCTCTTATAGAGTTATTGCTGGACTCTTCCAGGTTTATGCCATACCGGCCATTGCTCTGGACATCATTATTCTCAAAGACGTTGCTGTAGGAATTGCTAAAAAAGATTCCATCTTCATTGCGGCTGAAATTAAAGCTGTTGCCTTGTATAATGTTCTCTCTCGACTCATGGATTGATGCACCAATATAATTATTAATAATTTTATTATTTAATATGTTATTTCGATGAGACTTTAAGAGATAAAGCCCTTGTTTGCCATTTCTGATGCTATTTTCAAAAACGACGTTCTCATGAGACATATCGAGAATAACGCTGCCTTTTGGGCTAAGGCTCGGGTCGCCGGTAACATTGTTTTGGCGTATAGTATTAAAATTAGAGCCTTTAAATATGATATCTGCCGTATTATTGGCGAATGAGCAATTGTCTATGATCGAATTGGTTGTGTTGTCAAAATAAACACCACAGCTGCTATTGGCAATGCTTTGATTTCTGATGATAATATTATTGCTATTAAGACAATAGATGATACCTGCCTCAGACAGTGGCGGCTCAATGCTTCGATTGGAGGCTGCAACCAGGTAGTACACCGCTTTTCCATCGACCAGGTTGCTGGTGTCGATATAGTTTTCTCCCTCCGCGTCGAAATTCAGCCGGTTTGATGACATTATGTTTCTCTGAAATGTGTTATTACTACTGCTCTGGATCATTATTCCTTGATCGTTGCGACTGGCATTGTTGGATGAGATGACATTGTCCTGAGATTCCTGGATCAATATTCCGTACTCGTTGGCAGCAGCAATATTATCTAGTATGATATTATTCTCTGCTCTTTTTAAGAAAATGCCGATATCATTATTGCTGAGACTATTGGCATCAATTGTATTGTTCCTGCAGTCGGACAGATTCAGACCAAGCATACAATTTGTTATTTCGTTGTTTCTGACGGCATTGTTGCTTGAATGCACCTCTATTCCGCTGCCTTCAAATACTACTGAGCTTGAATTCATTATTAAAAAGCCATCGATGACGATTCGATCCGACCGAAGAACAATCACGCTTCCATTGCAGAGGCCATCAAGAATGGGCTTCCCGACGCCCAGAACATCCAGAGGTTTATTTATCTCAATGTTAGCATAATAAACGCCTTGGTTTATAACAATTGTATCTCCAGGTTTGGCCCTGTCAATCACTTCCTGGATGTTGTCCGTTTCATTAACGGTCCATATCTCTCCATGACTGGCTCCCAGAAATAGAGTCAAAAATATTATGGCTGCAAGCAACTTCCTGCTCATATAACTTCCCATCATTTGTCCTATTGATATAAATTATTTTTGGGTGGAATTGTTTTTTAGTATGTCAAAAATAAAATTCATATCACATCAATGATCTGAAGCAACTGGCATTGCAGAGGCCTTACATGGACCCCACATTCCTATGTAAAACTTATTAAAGTCACTCAACTGGCTGGAGCCGTCCCAAATTACAGAATTTTGCCCATGATCAAAGTCGAGGAGATGGATGGTCCATCCTGTAGATGTGTTTTTATAATTTGAGCAGGGAAGAGAAGACAGTGCAGGCCGAGGCCCTAGAGGGACTTGATCGGGACTACCACGAAATGAAGAGAGGCGAGCGCTAGGATAGGGCATTGGCCGAAGTTTTGCGGCGTCCGGGAGAAATTCGAACTGATCTGGATAACTATCCCCATGCGCTCCAGCTCTTTTCGCAGAGCCTGGAGATATCCCGGAATGTTGGGGATAAAAAAGAGGTGGCCGACTCTCTGGCCGGGTTTAGCAGGATCAATATCTTCCTGGCTGATTATCCCAAGTCCATCGAGTACCACGAGCAGGCGCTGGCGATCGATCGTGAGATAGGGGGGCGAAGGAAATGCTTCCTGGAACCTCGGGCTGGCCTATGGGAAAGCAAGAGATCTCAAGCGCGCTGCCGAAATGATGCAGATATGTGTAGATATCAGGATATTTATATCCAGAACTATCTCCATCTGAGCTTCTCCATCATTTGCCTTTTCATCCTATGATCCAGTTCATTTACATCTTCAACGGTGAGATCGCTTCCTTTTAGCAGAGAGTTCATGACACCGCAAATAAATATATCATTTTTTATGTTTTCGGCTATGTCCCGCTCTATCCTTTTGCGCACAAGCGTTTCCAGCTCTTTGCTGGCCTTCATCGATAGCTCAATCTCGATGGGCAGTTCAACTTCTATCGTCATTTTATTATCCGAATCATCTATGTTCGAAAAGAATATAAAGCTACTCAGCGGAGCGTGACATTTCTGATTCCGATCTTCAGCAATCCGAATTTATTTTCAAATGAATTCCACGCAGCAAGCTGCTGGGTATTCAGTTAAAAATAAAAATTGAAATCTAGAACCCTTTTTCCAGACCCTCCTCCAGTCCCGGCACCTCTCCGGCTCCGGCTGGCACTGTGAGGTTTGCTCCCACAAAATCCTGGCCGATGGGCTGGAAGCTGCCGCCCAGGTGCTCAGCCAAAAACGCTTCTGCTATGGCGTAGAAGGAGAGCCTGTTCTCAGGTCGGGCAAATCCATGACCCTCGTCGCCGTAGAGCACGTAGGTCACAGGAAGGCCTTTGGCCTGCATGGCTTTGACTATCTGGTCCGACTCATTCTGCTTGACGCGCGGATCATTTGCACCCTGGCCTATGAGCAGGGGGCGCTGTATTCTGTCCACATAACTGAAGGGTGAGCGCTCCACCAGCAGCTTCTTGCCCTCCTCGGTGCGAAAATCGCCCACCCTCTTGGTGAACTGCTCTATCTCCGGCTTCCAGTAGGATGGAATGGTTTCCAGGAGAGTTATCAGGTTGGAGGGGCCTACGATATCCACGGCGCAAGCAAAAGTCTCTGGGGTGAAAGTCAGCCCCGCGAGAGCAGCATAGCCTCCGTAGCTTCCTCCCATGATGGCAATCTTCTTTGGATCGGCTATCTTATTCTCCACCGACCAGTTCACGGCATCAATGAGGTCATCATGCATCTTCCTGCCCCACTCCAGGTTTCCTGCATTGATGAAACTCTTGCCAAGGCCCGTCGAGCCGCGGAAATTGACGCTCAAGACGGCGTATCCCCGGTTGGCCAGCCACTGATGAGTGGAATCTAAGCCCCAGTAGTCGCGGCCCCATGGTCCTCCGTGCACGTACAAAACCATTGGGAGCGGCTTATCCGGCAGCCCATCGCTATTCTCATCGCTCTTGTATGGCAGGGTGTAGTAGCAGACCAGATCCAAGCCATCGCGCGTTTTTATGACGGTGGGAATCATCTTGGCCAGTGGTAGTCCCTCTAGCTGCTCTCTGTCCGTGAAAAGGAAAGATGCCTTCTTCTCCGTTCGGTCATAGCGGTAATAACGAGCCGGTCCATTGTCCTTGGTGAAGACCACAATCCATATCTTATCATCCAGAGTACGGCTAACTACCGACATGTCCCCATCCTCCACCTTGCTAAGAATGTCGATATCCGGCTGGATGGAGGGGTCCAGGATCTTCCATGCTACCCGATCATAGTAAAATGCCACCGCCTGCACAGTCTTTTCAGTAGGATGAGCCATAATGCCGTACAGGTCCGATTTTGGGTCTTCAGCCAAAAGAGAGCTCTCTTTCGTATTCATATTGAAGGCATAAAGAGCAGCTGTATTTCTGCCTCTGCTGTCGATAAGGTAACTGATTTCATTGCTCTCATTAAATCCGGAAAAGCCGGTGGTTAGGGAATCTTCCATCTCGATCTTCATGAAGGGCTCCCAACTGCCGTTCTTGGCGGGTCTGAATATTTGAGTTCCTCCGTCAGCCGTCATATTAATCGCCATTCTAACCTGGAAATCATTGTCGATGCTAAAGCCGGAGAACTCTCTATTCTCCAGGATTTGCGTCATGTTGCCTGTCTCGAAATTAAGCCGGTAGAGATCGTGATACTCAGGGTCACGTTTATTCAGAGCGATTATTGCTTCATGAGGGTGATTGAGGCTGATAGCCCTGATCTCGGCCCGAACACCTTCAAAAGGCGTGAGGTCCAAGATCTTGCCGCTGCGAAGATTGACACTGTAAATGCGCCAGTTCTCGTCTCCATTGAGATCTTGCACATAGAGAATATGCTGGCCGGTATAAGACCAGAGGTAGCTTCTGATGCCTCGATAGGTATCATTGGTCACAGGCTTTGCCGTCTCCGGTGCATCTGCTCGTCCCACCCAAATATTGAGCACCCCATCCTTTGGGGCGAGAAAGCTGATATTTGTGCCGTCGGGGCTGATTCGGGTAGTAATTCGATCCGGATTGCCGAAGAGCAGATCCCTGGTGATAAGTGAGCTATTATTCCTGGTCGGCTCTCCTGCCTTCGTATCAGCGGCGCCCAAAGACGCCAGCAGGATAACAAAAATGATAATAATAAGAAAATCTTTCATTCGTCCAATCTCCTTTTGCAGCATATAACATCACGCTCTTCCAGATATAAATAAATGGCGAAAATTAAGGATAAAGTAATGGCGCCATCCAGGGAAAGGTCACACCATCTCGGTGGCTATGAGAAATCCAATAGCTCTTTCCGCCAGTGGATATCTATGAACCAGTGCCTTGAATCTCTTGCCATGATTAGGTTCAAGAAGATGGGCAAGCTCGTGCACAATCACATAATCCTCAACCCATTGGGGAAGACTGGCCAGCTTGCTGCTGATGAGAATCGTCCGGGCGGCAGTATTGCATGAACCGCGTCTTCGCTCCTGGTTTGAAGAGTACAAAATGCTGTTCCAGCTTAGAGACCCTTGAAAGTATCTGCTGTTTAGAAGGCCGGCTCTCTCATTTAGATGATCATCATCCTTGGGATATACCTTCTTTTCCAGTCGAGAACGCAGTTTTTCTATGTGACCTTGCAAAACGGCGTCCGAGATAGAGGCGGGTGCCAAAACCTCCATCTTTCCCCCCACCATCCTGGCCTGGATGGTCTTCTTGCGTCGCGCAGATCTCTTTATCATAACCTCCAAAGCGATAGCCTCCCTGGTACACCAATGGTTTTCTGGCTGGCTATTAATAACTTTCTTTTTTGATGATAGTATATAAAAAATAACTAAGTTTAAGAGCAAGGCAGCCAGTCCACGCTTATCTCCCCAGGAGGACTGCCTGACCATAGCTGTATGAACTTCTCAATGGAGAATACCCCCGTCAGATCCTCCACGCTGCGGCCCAATAGCTGATGGCGGCCCATGCGAGAAGCGACCGGATCGATTGATTGCCATGCGATATGGGCTTTGCCTATGACATTGGAGTTAATGCTGGCCTCAAGACCGCCTGCAGGGCTTGCGGCGGGAATTAAGTTCCGGCTGTCGCCCGGCTCCCTGGCATCTGAAGGATCGGTTTTCATCCCATAGGCGCCAGTATTTACCTGTGTATTTCTCTGCAGATGCTCTATGTCAGTGTAAGCCTCGGTCAATGATGCGCCTGTGTCATAATTTTTGACGGTAAGGATGTCCTTCTGGCCGGCGTTGTTCATGGTCTGTGCAAAGCTCAAGGGCATCGCATGCCCTACGGAAATCAGAGCTGCTGCTGCGAATATCAGACAGATCTTCTTGAGCACTCCATCAACACCTCTAATCGGCGATTGTCGAACATTTATTTTAAGCTATTGCTCTATTTAATGAAATCGACGAGATTTGTTAGCTTAAAAAAAAGTGTTTGCCGACTTATAGCATATTTTCTGAGCTCATGCTTGGATCTGCTGATCGTTCCTGATTCATGTCTTGCATGGTTGCCTCCCGGTTCTGTCGGGCAAGCTCATAGGAAGAGTCAAGGGTGATAGCTTTGCTAAAGCAGGTCAAAGCATCCTGATATCTTTCCATTCCTCGCAGGACGACGCCTTTGTTATTCCAGCAGGATGGGTCACGGGGCCGCACTTGAGTTGCCCGTTCAAAGCATGCCAAAGAACCGGAAAGGTCGCCCTCATTGCCCAGAGCCATGCCCTTTCCGATCAAGGCATCAAAATCGGATGGATTCGTCTGCAGAATCTGGTCAAAGATGATAATGGCCTCGTTGTGCCTATTCAATCCCTGAGAAAGCGAAATTGCGAGCAGGTTCAAGGATGCGGGATTTGAGGCGTTGATCTCAAACGATTTATTGAAACAAGAGATGGCTTCATAAATCCTGCCCATGTTCACCATGGCTTTTCCTTTATTATTCCACAGGTCCGTACTATTTGGTTCCAGCTCCAGAGCCTTATCATAGCTAGCAGCCGCTCTTTCATAGTCGCCGGATATGAAATAGTCATTTGCCTGATCGGACCAGAACTTTGCTGATTCTCCCATTGCCGGCAGAACTAATATCGACGCCAGTATGGAGATAATAGTAATTGCATATTTCATGGAAGGCTCTTCTTAAACGAAGGGGTAAATATCTCTACCCCTTGGTTTTGAAAATCATTTGCCAAAAAAAATGTTTGGCTTAATTATAATCCACCATTCTCTTTAATTTCGTCCATAAACTCATTCCATTTTTTTGCCTGGTCGATCTTTTGCTTGATCAATTTCTCCGCGCCGTATTCTGTCAGAGTGCCATGCTCTCTCTTCTTCTGAATATCCTTGAGGTCTAAGAGGGCTCTAATTATGCTTGCAGCTTCATCGTGAAGCTCTACTGCCTGCTTTAGGCTCAGGTTTTTCGCTTTGAGATCTGCCTCGTCTTTCTTCTCCTTTTTATCCAAAATCTCGATCAGCTCGGCGACTTGCAGCCGCTCTTTATCTGTTATCTCCTTTTCGTTGATCAGTCTCCAAATGAGGCGATGCAGCTCAACCCGGCCCTGCCCGACATGAATCTCGGGAGGTAGATCCTTTTCCGTCTGATGATACCTTTCCATCTCGCTTAAGAGATCATTGCCATCGATCTGCATTTGTTCTGGTTCTGCAACTCCTACCCATACCAAGAAATGATGAAGACTGGCCAGCAGTTTTGTTCGTTCCGCTTCTGTCAGATAATCAGTAATATCTTTTTTTTTAATTTCAGACATGAATCCTCTTTCTTTTACCCTGAATATCGTGCTGGTACAGCTTAGCCGAAATAAACGTTTTAGCTTCGCGGCTAATTGCACCTTCGCGTGAAACCGAAACCCGGTTGAATCTCATGCAACGCCGCGAAGAACGGTCAGCCGTTCGGACGGCAAAAGTTTTATAGCTATGCATTGCTATCTTTTTCCTATGACACACGAAACCACTGTGGGGAATCGTCTTCTACGACGTTCGTTCGCTTGTTGATGAAAAAGTCCGCATTTTTGACACCACTCTTAGAGATGGCGAGCAGACTCCAGGTGTATCTCTCAACCCGGAAGATAAGCTCAAGATCGCTAGACAGCTTGATAAACTCGGTGTGAATGTTATCGAGGCCGGATTTCCTGTATCCTCCAAAGGTGAGTTTGACAGCGTTCGGCAGATAGCCAGAGAGGGGCTGCAAGCCCAGGTCTGCGGTCTCTCCCGCATTGTGAAAAAGGATGCTCAGGCCTGCCTTGATGCTGATGTGGGTATGGTGCATGTCTTTGTTCCTACCTCCGACATCCAGATAGCTCATACTATTAAGATGAGCCATGATGATATTGTAGCCGGGGCAATGGAGACGGTGCAGTTTGTCAAGGACAGCGGCAGAACATGTCTCTTTTCAGCCATGGATGCCACCCGCACCTCGCCGCAGTTTTTGCATCGCATCTTCAAGGCAGTGGAAGAGGTGCACTGCGATATCATCAATATCCCAGACACGGTAGGAGTAGCAGCACCCTCTGCTTTCTACCGTTTTGTCAAGGATATCTGCGATGATGTGGGTATGGTAGTTGATGTTCACTGCCACAACGACTTTGGTCTGGCCGTGGCCAACAGCCTGGCTGCAGTGGAGGCGGGAGCCAGAGAGGTGCAGGTCTGCGTAAACGGCCTGGGCGAGAGGGCAGGCAACGCCAACCTGGCGGAGACTGTGATGAGCCTGCACGCAATTTATGGGGCTCGCACCAGCATAAAGACGCAATATCTGGTGGAGACTGGCCGCATGGTAGAGCGGCTCACCGGGGTTAAGATTCCGTTAACCGCGCCAATCGTTGGCGAGAATGCATTCTCCCATGAGAGCGGCATACACAGCCACGGCATTATTGAGAACAGCAAGACCTTTGAGCCAGGCATCATGACCCCGGAGATGGTTGGCCACAAAAGGCGCATAGTCATGGGCAAGCACACTGGACGGCATGCAGTGGCCAAGGTACTGGAAGAAGGAGGCTACCTGCCCACAGAAGAGCAGCTCCAGGAGATCCTGGAGAGGATCAAAGAGCTGGGCGACAAAGGAAAGCAGATCGCCAATATCGATCTTCAGGCCATTGCCGATGTTGTGATAGGAGAGGTTGCTAAAGGAAGCCAGGCAGTAGTGCTCAAAGAGGTCTCGGTTATGACCGGCAATATCATCACACCCACGGCAACTGTAAAAGCCCTGGTGCGGGGCAAAGAGAAAGTTCTTGCCCATATCGGTGTGGGGCCGGTAGATGCCGCGGTAAATGCGGTGCAGGGACTCCTGGACAGCGACACATCCATTCACCTCTGCGACTTTCGAATTGAAGCCATTAGCGGCGGGGCAGATGCCCTGGCTGAAGTGATTATCGGAGTAGAGGACGACCGTGGACGAAGGGTCAGCGCCAGATCGGCACGCGAGGATATAGTCATGGCTTCAGTAGAGGCTCTGGTAAGCGCCATAAACCGGTTGATGCTCCTCAATGACGCGGCTGAACGCAAGAAGGCTTGATATTTCCAAGCTTTCTACCTATTTAAAACATTAATTATATATTTTAATGCTCGAAATGCATATGCAGCTCGGTCTTCCCTTCTTTTGTTGAAAAGCTCATCTTATCCACATATCTGCTCATGGTAAACGCCGCGAGATTCAGCGCGCTCGCCTGCTCATCGTGCATGAAATCGATGCTGGGCATGGTAGTGGGAATATTGAAGGGCTTGCCCTCGTAGATTGCTCGGACATCCAGGTTGAATTCATCGAACCGAACGCTCATATCAATCTTCTTCTCCATCAGACCCAGGAAGGGAGCCGCATCCAGAAGTTCGTTCATGGCAGCGATGGCATTGAAGATAACCTCTCGCCGGGCACCCCAATGGCCACCCTGCTTCTCCATGACCTGAAATATCTTCTCCGAGGTATCAACGCTAGGTTCTATCTCAAACTCAATTTTCTGGCTGATGCCCAGGCGGAAGAAGACGTTGAGCACCACTGCGCAAATCGTAGCCAGTGCCAGAGACGATGATAAGAGGGGCCGCAGCATTGGGTCTACACCGGCATACAGTCCAGGCACGGCATCAAAAGAGAGCCCGAATATGATGGAAAGACCCACCACGAAGGTCTTTCTGGAGTCGATCATCCGGGACATGATGATCTGAACGCCTGCCATGATCATGAAGCAGACTGTGAAGATCAGAGAGGCGCCCATCACTGGCGTGGGCATAATCACGAATATGGCAGCCAATTTGGGAAAGAAAGCCATCAATATGAGAATGCCGCCTGCCGCATAGCCGATGCGCCTGCTCGTCGCGCCGGTGGCGATGGATAGACCAATATTGCTGGAAGAGACCGACTGGCCCAGAGCCCCCAGGAGTCCGGAGGCTAAATTTCCCGCTCCGCAGGCCAGCATGCCGCGACTTATGGACCGCATCTCTATTCTCTTCCAATCGGCATCGTTGATCTTCTGGCAGGTGGTGAGGTCGCCCATGGTCTTGAGGGCAGAAGATAAGGCTGCCACCAGAAAGGGCACAAGCATTGCAGTGCTAAACGACATTCCGAATTTGCCGATCTCGGGAAGCTGGAAGAATGCAGAGTCGATGATCAGCCTGGCCTGGTCCATGGTTAAGATGCCTGCGGCAAAGGAGATTGCATAGCCCGCCGCCATTCCTATCAAAAGAGAGTAGAGCCGCATCTTGCCCTTGCCCCAGACATTGAATCCGGCAGTGACCGCCAGAGTGATCAATGCCACCAGAAAAGGCAGGGCTTGAATTCCTGGATGCGCGCTATCCACCCCAAAGAACTTGGGAACGGCGATGGGTATCACCTCCACACCCACCATGAGCACTACAGTTCCCGTCACCTCCGGCGGGAAGAACTTGCGCATTCTGCCCACTACTTGAGAGAAAAGGCCCTCGAAGATACCGGCCAGGGCCGTCATGCCGAAGATGAGAGCCAGGCCCCCCGCCTTGCCTGCCAGGAGCGACGCAGGCACGAAAGCCGGACCGTTTAATAGAGGGCAGAGATAGCCGGAGCCGACCGGCCCCTTATTCAAGGCCTGCAAAGCAGTGGAAAAGCCCGTGGCCAGCATGGCCATACAGATAAGGTTTTGCGCATCTTCGGGCGAAGCACCGATCTCATTTATTATCACTACAGGAAAGATGAAGGCAATGGATAGGATGAATATATGCTGAAAGCCCAGGATAAGCGTAGTGGCAAGAGGCGGCTCATCGTCAACGCCATAGATGAGATTGGTGGGTTTTCTGGTCATCTTAATTACCGTGCCCTTTGAATTTATTCACTTCTCGCCTTTGCCTTGCGGTATTGTCGGCTGGTTCGCGACTCCTATATTTCAATCTGGCGTCGGTTCATTCTGCTACTTTGATCACAATGGCGGTTATATCGTCCGATTGCTCCACGCCTTTGGTAAACTGGCCCAGATCATGCAAAACGCTATCCAATATCCCCTGGGCAGATAGCCTTGCAGCTGCAACGAGGGCTGATCTGAGACGATTCTCGCCGAAGAACTCCTCCTTGTCGTTCATGGCCTCCACAATGCCATCTGTATATGAAAGCAAGACATCACCCGGTTTTAGCACCACCTGCCGCTGTTCGTACTCCATATCAGCCATCATCCCTAAAGCTACACCGGTCACATCCATCCTCTCTATACCATTCGAATCGGCCCGCAAGAGCAGAGGGGGATTGTGGCCGGCATTGACGTATTCCAGGCTACGGTCTTTCTGGCTCAGCCTGGCCAAGAAAAGAGTAACGAACATGCCCGAAGTCGCAGAACCAGAATCATCCACGATCATATTGTTGGCACACTTCAGCCTCTCGAATCCTCCCCTTGAAGGTACGGAACAAGCTCGCACAATTATTCGGGAGAGGGCCATGAACAAAGCAGCAGGAACTCCTTTTCCGGACACATCTGCGATCACAAATTGCAAATTGTCATCCTGCAGGGCAAAATCGTAAAAGTCTCCGCCCACCTCTTTAGCGGGAATGGTAGTGGCTGCAATATCAAATCCTTCCAGAGAAGGAATCTTGCCGGGAAGAAAGCTTTTTTGAATGTCTGCAGCTACCACCAGCTCTGCCTGCTTTATCTGTAGCTCTAGGTGGTAGCGATCCCTTTCCCTCATTGTCTCTCTTTCCTGGATGATATTGGCTATGATGAACGCGAATATGAGCATGCCCGCTCCATTGGCCAGAATCATGGGTACGATGGCCTGCTCCACCACATGCAGAGCAAGATCAAAGGGCCGGGAGATGGCAATAGTCATGAGCATATGAAAGATCTCGAAGAGTACGGCAAAGGCCGTGCAGAAGACAACTCCGGGAAATCTGCCTTTATGCAGATAAACAAAGCCCCCAAAGAGACCCGCCAGAGTTACTATTAAGCTGCAGGCCACAGCCGTGAAGCCGCCTTCAGAGAAGCGGAAAGCTGCGCCGATAAGTCCGGCTCCCAATCCCACCACCGGCCCGCAGGCGAGACCTGCTACAAGCGGGCCCAGATCACGGACGTTGATGATGGCACCGAGCACATTAATGCCGATCACCGAACCGTAAATCGAGACCAGTCCGAAGAAGAGAACAAGAAGCAACTGGTTCTTCGTTGTTATCCGCCCCTCAATAATATCCGTAAAAGGCCGGCTGCGTGAGATCAAGAGGGCTGCAACTACGATTACGCTTACTGCCTGGAGCAGTACCAGGGAATCGCTGATCAATAAATTGGCCATGAGAATTGCGAGCTATATTTTAAGACTCTTGATCGCTTCTTCCTGACTGGAGTAAATGGAAAAGAATCTATTGGCTCCGGTCAAAAAGAAGACATCTTTGACAAAAGGCTGCACAGTTGCCAGGAGCAGATCTCCGTCTCTGTGTTTGAGCCTGTTAAGCGATGCCATAAGCACCCTCAGGCCAGAGCTGCTGAGAAACTCCACCTTTTCCATGTCAATTACCAAAAATTTTTTATTATTATCTATCCGTTCGGTTAAAGCAGTTTCAAGGTCCTTGGAAGTCACTGCATCGATCTTACCGGATACGAGAAGAACCGGAATATCCTCGATAAGACTATGGATGATCTCCATTTTGCTCATGACAATGAATCAGGGACTTCAGACTTATATTCCTTTGCGGTATTTCGCTCGCGATAGAATACCCTGGGGCAAAGAAGGCATCCGGCGCAAGAGAAAAGAAAAGGCCTGGCGAGAGATGCAAAAGTCTGACCCACACCAAAAAAGATAATACCATCAAGTCTAAAAAGGAGAATGTGGCAGAAACAAAAACATGATATGTAGTGGAGGAATCTCATCGATAAATGTCTCTTTGCAGGGTGTGATCGATTCGCATTGCCACCTTGACTTTAAGCAGTTCAATAAAGATCGCGAAGCTGTACTAGAGAGCGCCAGAAAATCGGGCGTAGTCCACATGATCAACTCAGGGGTGGACTATTCCACCAATGCCAAGTCCCTGGAGCTGGCCAAAAAGTACGGTTTCATCTCAGCCACGCTGGGGCTTTCCCCCAACACTTTGCAAAGCATTAGAGAGCCGGAACTGGAGATGCTTTTTAAGCAGATTGCAGACAATGCCGACCAGGCCGTGGGCATAGGCGAGGCAGGATTAGATTACTATCACTGCAAAGATGCTCCCAGCAGAGAGCGGCAGGCAAAGGTCTTTAGCAGGGTCATTGAGCTTGCCAGGTCCCTGGATTTGCCTTTAGTCATCCATTCCCGTGATGCCGAGCAGCCTGCTTTGGAGATGGTCAAGCACCTGGACAAGGTGGTCTTTCACTGCTATAGCGGTTCTATCGGAACCATGAAAGAGGCCATTGACAGAGGGTTCTACATTTCACTGGCCACAAACACCACTCGATCTGCACATCATCAAATACTGGCTAGAAATGTATCACTGGACCGACTGCTGGTGGAGACCGACAGTCCCTTCCTTTCACCTCGTGGCGGCAGAAATGAACCATCTTTTGTCATGGACACAGTTCGCCTCATTGCCAGGATTAGAGGCGTAGAGCCTCAAGAGATCGCCCGGATAACTGCGGAAAATACCAAACGAATTTATAACATCTGATATATCTATCAAGAAAGGATCAACATGAATAGGATACCAATACAGTTCGAGCATATCATGAGTTACCTGGGTTCCAAGAAGGAGAAGGGTAGAAAGAAGATCGGACTGCTCGTGGATGGTCCCAACATGCTCAGAAAGGAGTTTCAGATGGATCTGGAGGAGATTAGGGACATCCTCAAGGATTATGGCGATATCAAGATGGGTAAGGTTTTCTTAAATCAGTATGCATCGGAGAAACTGGTCGAAGCGGTGGAGAATCAGGGCTTTGATCCGGTGATCTGCACCAGCGATGTGGATGTGAGAATGGCCGTTGAGGGTGTGGATATGATCTATAATCCAGTCATCGACACCCTGGCGCTTGTGACCCGAGATGCCGATTTGAAGCCGGTGCTAATGAAGGCTATGGAACACGGTAAGGAGACCATAATCTTTGGAGCTGAACCGGGTTTCTCAGTGGCTCTGCGAAATAGTGCAGACTATGTCATAGTTCTGCGAAACGGCCAGTATGTACCGGAATAAAGTGCTGTTTGAGGTATACGTTGCTAGCAATGAATAAGCTGTTAAAATGGAGCTAAATTGAAACCATTTCAGGCCATCGTTGGTAGAAGGGAGGACTTCAGGTACAGGGATGAATGGGGTGAGCCTATTCCAGCAAACGGCTGGCGGGGCTACATTCCTTCCGGGCTGCCTGTGACATATTCCGGTCTTATATTATTAACATGCATCGTAGTATTCTTCATTAGCATCATATTTCCTGGATTCGTGTACAACTATCTGTCTCTAAATCCAAACTATGTAATGCAAAGGCCTTGGACACTCATAACGTATATGTTTGTACATGCCGACTTTAACCATATCTTCTGGAATATGCTATTTCTCTTCTTCTTCGGCATGGAGCTGGAAAGGCGCGTGGGTGAGAACAAATTCCTGCAGATCTACATACTTTCAGGAATAGTGGCTGCACTGGGCCAGATGATGATATCCAGCGGCTCGATGGTGGGTGCGAGCGGAGCTCTCTTTGGGGTAATGGGATGTCTGGCGATAATTGCTCCCGAGATTCGCATACTGCTCTTCTTCGTTATACCGATGAGCATTCGTGGCGCAGTTGTGCTATTCGCACTAATTGATTTCCTGACATTAGGCTACGCAGACAACATCGCTCATATGGCTCATATCGTGGGGCTGCTGGTCGGACTGGCCTACGGGCAGGCGATGAGGAGAAACCCGAAGTATTACTATTAAGTAGAAACCGCCCAAAATCAGCATGATGCTGGCTAGGGCGAAATTATATTAAGCATTGATGCATAATTAATATTATCTACAAAAATATTTCCCTGGGTGAGACAAAATATATCCTATTTACATCAATTAGAAAATTATATTAACTAATTGTTGAGCATACTATTGCAGAAAGTTAAGGCTTTATAGCTCAGTGCACGATTATATTAAATTAATTTCCTATGCAATGGACCAACCTGTGTTTGGACCAATCTTTTTATACTTCAAGATACGTATTAAAAAAAGGGAATGTAGCAAGAAGGCGATGCAAGAAGATGATGTCTATAGCAAAGGGATCGGTCGGTACAATTGTTGGTGAGACCAATCCATTAGCATTCAAGTTCATTATAAACAAAGAGGTAGGTCGAGGCACCTACATCAAGGCCAAGGCTGACGGGAAAGAATGGGCACTCGCCCAGGTGGAGGATATCAAAAGGTCCAACTCCGCTTACACCGCAAACCAGCTCAATGATGCTGCCCGAAATTATGATTCGAGAGAGATGATGATAGCCGAAGCTAGGGTTATTGGTGTTACAAGCAACGGCAAGCTGCATCTTCCCACCAGCCCTGCAAGGCCAGGAGATCCGGTATTCATAGCCGACGAAAAACTTATCAAGGCAACGCTTGGCCTGGCCAAGGGAGATATGTACATTGGCATGTTGCGAGGTTATGATATCCGGGTGGAGCTGGACGCCAATACCCTTGTGCAAAAGCATTGCAGCGTACTGGCCAAGACCGGATCAGGAAAATCCTATACAGCAGCCGTGATCTTGGAGGAGCTTCTGGAGAGAAAAGTGGCTCTGCTCATCATAGATCCTCATGGCGAGTACGCCTCCATGAAGGAGCCCAATAAAGTGGGCGATTTTTCCAGGTATAAGGTCAAACCGCGAGGCTATGATTCAACCATTTACACTCCTGGTGAGATGGCCATGAATCCAAGAGCCGACCGGCCTTTTCGCTTCAACGGAATGAACATGTCTGCACGGGAAGTCTCGAAGATGATTCCCCACGAGAGCAGTAGCAGCGGTCAGTTGGGATTGCTCTACGAGGCTGTCAGTGCGCTTCGAGCTGAGACTGATGTCTATACCCTGGAAGACATCATAGAACAGGTGGTACGAAGTAATTCCAAGGTAAAGTGGAATTTGGTGGGCCAGCTTGAATCGCTCCTGGAACTGGGACTCTTCTCGGGAGCAGAGACGCCAGTAGAAGAGCTTTTGCGGCCCGGAAGGGCAGCCGTTATCGACATGACGGGAATCCTCCCCGAACTGCAGGCTATGATCGTATCCAGACTCTTAACCGATGTCTTTGAGGCCAGAAAGCGCAGGCTGGTCTCACCGGGAATGGTAGTGGTAGAGGAAGCCCACAACTACATTCCTGAACGTGGCAGTGGAAACGCCGCTTCCACCAGCATTGTGCGCACCATTGCCGCGGAAGGCAGAAAATTTGGCCTGGGGCTGATGGTCATCAGCCAGAGGCCGGCCCGTGTGGACAAGAACGTCATCTCCCAGTGCAACACTCAGATCATTATGAGAGTTACCAATCCCAATGACCTCAAGGCCCTCTCCAAAGGTCTGGAGGGAATGACCGGCGAATTGGAGGAAGAGATCAAGAGACTGCCGGCGGGCGTTGCCATGCTGGTGAGCAATGAGATCGAACGGCCTATCACGGTTGATATCCGGCCAAGGAAATCCAGGCACGGGGGAGTGAGCACCCAGATAGTGATTAAGGAGAAGGCTGTATCAGGCGTGGCGCGTGTTTCTCGAAGCGTTGATAAGAGATCAGGCACTCCTCCGACATCTCCTGCGGGAGCTAAAGCAAGCAGGCCCAGGGAGAAGAAGGCAGCCGGCCTATTAAAGAAGGTTTTTGGGGCGAGAAAAGCATAATGAGCCGAAAATTTTGCGACCTGAAGGCGAGCGATCTGGCCAAGTTGCCAGCCTTAACCTACGATCACTCATTAATTGGTGAAGAGATAATTTATATGCATATTTTTAATAAAAAGAATATGCACTGGTTTCTGGCAGAGTATGGCACCATAAGCAAGAAATTCTTCGGATTTTTTGAGAATAAATCGGACGGATTGACCTCTGGGCAATGTAGCAGCGAAGAGATTGCCTATTGGGCGAAAAAGGGAGAATTCTGGGAGCCAATGATTGATGAAGACTGGAAGCCGGTGGCAGCCAAGGAGATTCCCATCCTAACAGAATATATAAAAATGATGATTTACCTGCCTGACTTAACATAAGTCTTAAGATCTCAGAGAGCATAACTAACCGTTAGTTATGAGATCCGGTAGCTTTGAATTTCTGATAGCCTTAACGCTGGCAATCTCTGCATTATTTGCCATCGATGCCTGCGCCATCATAGATGGAGGCTCGGGACTTTCCGCAGATCAACTCATCGATGCCAGCAGAGGCATCTACGTCCCTAATACGGGTATACCTGAAAATCCCCAGGTGGCAAGGAAGCTTTGGAGCGAGGAGAGTGGCATCAATTTCACCATGCCCGGCAAGCTGTCAGGAAACGAAACCAATCCACAGCAGTCAAGAATCTCAGCAAACACCGGCGAAGCACTTGCTTTTCAGACAGCAGGCAGCGTGAGTTCGGACCAGTCTGAAGCCGCATCTTCGCCAGAGACGGCCATCTCTACGCCCGTAAAGCCCGCTACATCGCAGGAGATATCGCCGATTTTGTCTCCAGCATCAAGCTTGGCAGGAAACTGGTCCTTCCGGCTTAGAGACAGCAAGAATCGATTTATGGCCCTCACGATTTTCCAATCGGAGAACACGGTTATCGGGACGGGCAACATGAATGATGGCGGTGATACCCAGAAGGTTCTGGCTTCAGGCTCAATTTCTGCAGATAAGCTCCGTCTGGATGTGATATCCTCCGGGGTCGTGAACCTTTACCGACTCAAGCTCAATCTGAGCGGCAACTCAGCCTCCGGTGAATACGAGGCATTCTCAACCAAAGGAGAGACATGGATAGGAACCGCGGAAGGTATGCTTGCCGCAAATTAAGATCGAGCTCGCGATAGATCCAAGAGCTCAAAATTATGCATCTGGACTTCCTTTTTTCCTGGCGCAAAGTTTAATAGTTTTAACATATTAGCTAACATATTAGATAATAGTAAGCACTAATGTTTACTGGGTCCCGAATTAGACCTGTAATAATTTCAGAAGAGGATACACTAAATGACAAATAAATATGTATTGCCAATCTTAATTGCAGTCTTGATTTTGGTCTCGTCAGCGGGATTTGCATCGGAGCCAAAAGATATCACTGTATTCACTGCTGCGTCACTGACCGGCGCTTTTGGCGAGATAGGACGGATTTTTGAGAATGAAACCGGTATCAACGTGGTCTTCAACTTCGACGGCTCGCAAGCGCTTCGCACCCAGATAGAGAATGGAGCTTACGCTGATGTCTTCGCCTCTGCCAACAAGAAGCAGATGAATGCCTTAAAGAACGGCGGGCTGATGAACAACAGCAGCGTCATAATCTTCGCAAAGAACAAGATATCGCTCATCGTTCCCAAGGATAATCCTGCTAAAATCAAGAGCCTCTCAGATCTGGCCAAGCCCGGCATCAAGATCGTAATGGGAACCAAGGATGTGCCTGTGGGCGACTATGCCCTGCAGATAATAGATAAATTGGGCAATGATTCCTCATATGGTCTGGATTATAAGACAGAAGTGCTCTCCAATGTCATATCGCAAGAGACCACTGTCAATTACGTGGTTACAAAGGTGGCTCTAGGTGAGGCAGATGTGGGATTTGCTTATGTTTCCGATGTCACCGAGGATCTGTCCAGCAAGGTGAATCAGATAGAGATCCCGGATGAATACAATATCATTGCTGAGTATCCCATAGGAGTATTGCTGGAATCCAAGTATACTGTTGAGGGCATAAAGTTTTTAAAT
The DNA here is from genome assembly GCA_041305465.1 of Methanothrix sp. Taxonomy (GTDB): domain Archaea; phylum Halobacteriota; class Methanosarcinia; order Methanotrichales; family Methanotrichaceae; genus Methanothrix. The sequence continues at coordinate 3,414 of JBFYLJ010000124.1, read as the reverse complement.
TTGGTGATGTCGGATGAAGGTGGCGCCGTCCTGGAAAAATACGGCTTTTCTCCCATTGCATAAAAGAAGTCCGGCTGAGGTGGCCAATATAGAGCGCGAGGCCATCGACCACCATTACCTAAACCGGAAAGTGGCCGTCAAAGCCGGTCTGGGCCTTATGCTGATATTGACCATGAGCTTCATAGCTCTGCCAGTAGCCGCGCTCTTCCTTAAGAGCCCCTTGGACACGATCCTCAGGTCTCTACACGATCCCATGGTGAAGGATGCTCTTCGTCTCAGTCTCATGACCTCTACCCTAACCACCATCATCGTCGTAATCATGGGCACACCTATCGCCTACGTCAGCGCTCGCTTTAATTATTTCGGAAAGGAGCTGGCTGACTCTCTGATCGATCTGCCTGTTATCATGCCTCCAGCGGTAGCCGGAATTGCTCTGCTTATGGCTTTTGGTAGAATGGGAATTGTGGGCCGGTATCTCAATGCCCTGGGAATTAGCATAGCTTTTACCACTCTGGCGGTGATCATAGCTCAGACATTTGTCTCCTCGCCCTTTTACATTCGTCAGGCCAGGACGAGCTTTGAGGATGTGGATCTGGCCTTCGAAAATGCGGCCCGCACATTAGGCGCATCCCGCGTCTACACCTTCTTTCATGTAATCCTGCCCATAGCCATGAACGGCCTCATCTCCGGGGCCATCATGGCCTTTGCCCGCTCGCTGGGCGAGTTCGGAGCTACCATAATGTTTGCGGGAAACTTCCAGGGCCGCACCCAGACCATGCCACTGGCCGTTTATACCGCCATGCAAGGAGATCTGGACGTATCACTATGTCTCGCTATAATCCTGGTGGCCATCTCATTTATGGTCATAGCACTGGTGAAGATCCTGACCAGGCGGATGTACAAGAATAATGCCAATAGCTAGAGATTGTTAATAGAAGAGTGCCATGGCGAGAGGAAAATGCAGTCATTCTGCAATTATATAGGCAATGGCCTGGGTTTTAAGTGAATAGAACATGGATATCGGAACCGTGTAGACGATATGCGCATCCGGCGTCTTGAGCTGCTCGACATGATCCAGATAGAGGGCGTCATGTGTTGTCCTCTTCGTCATTTCATCAAGCACTCGCAGAACTATGCGATCCAGATTGCCGATGATGAACACCATATCATGATAGCCCTTCTTCTTGATTTCGGGAAGAGCAGCGTGGATAAACTCATTGATTCTTTCAATCAAAGGATAAATTTGTGAGTCCATTTTGAGGCGAATATCCTTTCGGATCTCATGGCCTGTCTTGATCTGGCCGGTAATGCGGGCCAGCAACTTGGCGATAATGGGAAGATGAACAGGTGACTTCAATTAGAGCTCAAACTCGGTCTTTAGTTCCGCTTCAATTTTCGCTTCATCCTTCCATCCATAGATCACTTCGGCAAACCACATCATTATGCCTCTGGAAAGGCGCTCGTCAATTGTAATTCCCTTAAGAGAGAGCGTGCGCTCCAGCCGCCGTTTTATGATGGAAAGCAGAAGATCAGTGTAGACCAGATTGCTCATATCGATATCGTCGTCGGCTGCAAAATAGATCACCAGATATTTTTCCCGCTCCAAACGTTCTGCCAGATGCAACAGCTCAGTTGACTTTCCGCAGCCTCTGTGCCCGCTAATCAATTGGATTGTTGATCTGCTCGATCCCTCAATTCGCTGACCCGCTGTCCCACCACATCGGTGTCGCCGCTGGCACTTGTGCAGTCAACCCATCGGGGATCGCCGCTTTGCAGAGGTTCGAGGAGCACGGCATTATAGGCATCCCTCAAATTAGTGGCAGGAGGCTCCATGAACATCATGAACAGATTCTGCCCGGTCTTTGTTTAAATATTACTATGACCAGAGTTCATAAATTATTTCTCATCCATATCCAACAGGTATCGGCTCATGACGCATACCGCATCCTCCGGCCCAAGCTGCTCGAACTGCTCGCAAGGAGTCCCTCGATAGCAGGGCAGGTGGTGAATGGTGCAAACGGCGATGGGGCCATCGCGTCCCGGCTGGTGGGCAAGATGGGGGCACCTCTGCCCGGCTGGCTTGAAGATCATGGCCTCTTGATTATCAGGATCGATACTGCCATCTGCCTGAATAGAAGAAGGATTGACGATGAAAATGTCCAGATGGAGGCAGCATTGGCCGCAGCGCAGGCAGAGCATGGTCGCATTGCAAGGTGGGAGCGTCTTTATTAATTATTATTGCGATTGATAGTAGCATGAAAATTCTAGTGCCACTGGCAAATGGCTTCGAGGAGATCGAGGCGGTAAATGTCATCGACATCTTAAGACGCGCAGATGTGGATGTTGTCACGGCTGGATTGACTGAAGGATTGGTGGAAGGCTCTCATAAAATCAAAGTGCTCCCCGATACTACCCTGGATAAGATCGACTATCGGGAATTTGATGGTCTTGTCTTATCAGGAGGCTCGCCTGGCTTCATAAACCTGGGAAATGACGAGCGTATCTTGAAGATGGCACGGGAGATGGACAGGGCTGGAAAGGTCGTCGCGGCGATTTGTGCCGCGCCTTCGGTCCTCATCAAGGCCGGCGTCCTGCAGGGTCGCACGGCCACGGTCAGCCCCTCTGGCAAGGCCCAGGTAGAGGCCTGCGCCAACTTCAGCGAGGAGCGGGTGGTGGTGGATGGCAATCTGGTCACCAGCCGCTCGCCTGGGACTGCTCTGGAGTTTGCCCTGAAGCTGGTGGAGGTGCTGGCGGGAAAGGAGAAGATGCAGGTGGTCAAGGCGCAGACGCTGGCGATATGTAAGGGAGATTAGGAGATTTCCATTCTTATCATCCTGCTCGCAAAAAACTAAATCAAAGGCTCCGGCTGCTTGCCCTCCGGCATCAGCGGCAGGCTCGCCCGGTGCATGGCCAGCGGCCCGGGAAAGTGCAGCGCTCGGCCTAGAATCCGCGAAAGTACGCACACGAAATATTCTTGAGAAATACTCTCTCAGCCAGTCTCATTTACCTTGATATTGATGTTTTAGGGGCTAGATCCCTCTTAATTCCCGGGGGCATTCAGAGCGTTCTTCGGGATTATATCAATACGACTTAAAAAATCTACAAAACGATCCCTGGTTGTATCATAGCTATAGATCCAGCATGTTTGGTTTAAATTCATCGGCACAAGAACGTAATATGGAGTCCTTCGGTTTCCATCATGGAAGAATTCACCCGTGATAAGTGCGACTTCGTAGGGTTGCATCATCCCCACAGAGACATTGCCATCCTGATAAGGCGTCCAAGTTACCAATTGGCTAGGGCTTGTGTTCGATGGATTTCGAAATTCTAGTGCAAAATCGTCTTGGATATACTGTTCATGCCCGATTGGGGGATAAAAATGAGATATCGGGCGAATGTGAAACCCCAACTCAT
>JBFYLJ010000123.1:0-17973 GCA_041305465.1 Methanothrix sp. | reverse complement strand
CCTATTGTTGAAGAGTATAACACATTGATTGAACCATTCGGTTTTTCATCATCGAGCTTGATTGTTCTTTTGGCGAGCGTAGTGAGCCAGAGTGCTGCTTTGGTTGCATGCGGGACCCTGTTAAACGAAGGCTCTATTTCCGTTATCGGTTGTATGCTCTTGCTTTTCATGGCTAGATTTCTCCACTTGGGGATAGGGTGTCTTAGGGTTGGAATTGCGTCAAATGTCTCTTATTTTGGTGGAAGCCTGGGATTAAGGGTTACTGCGATAGAATACCTGCTGATAGAAATCGCAAACTGCATGATGATACTGATGCTTTTCATTATATTTTCATAGCTGCGAGTATTGGTTTCTTGAGGGGCTTTTAATCCAATTGATGAATGAAAAAGACATCATCGTTTTTTTTTTGCATTTCTGCTCCTCTTCGGTCATAAACATCTCTTCAGCTATAGCCCCAGTTTCTGGCCCTTTTCCAGCTTTTGAATCTGCTCTTCGCCTCTGGCTGCCAATTCCTTGAACTGATTGATGGTCTCTCTCATCTTGGGCAGTGCTTCCTGCTTGTATGTGCCGATGGAATCCAGCGCTTCCATTGCATCGGCAAAGGCGGCCTTCAGCGTCTCGACAGGAGTATTGGCCTGCATTGATCGTTTCTGAATTTCCGCCCCTTGACTCTTCAGCGCTCTGCCGGTGGAGCTGATGATATTGTTCGTGGTATCATTGAGTCTTTCAATCTTCGTCAGGACGATATTCTGGTTACATAGAGCGCCTGCAACCATCACTGAGGTCTTCAGAGCAGAGATCGTCACAGTCTGGGCCCTCTCTACTCCGTGCATCAGTTCCTTATTATTTCTGATTACAATCTCCGTCGCCATCACGCCCTGCTGATTGACAACGATCATCTGCTGCATATCCATAATCCTTTGCCGCAGAGGAAATAGGACTTCTTCAGCGACGAATTTGACTTTTTCCGGGTCCTCGTTCCTGGCTCTGGCCGATTCTATCTGCTTTTCAATCGATTCGTCCATCATGCTGCCGAGCTGAACCTCTTTCATCAGCTTTCGGGTCAAGTCGCGCAGAACCTGCTGCTCTATCTCCAGAGTGATATTATCGTTTTTCAGGGTTGTCTTCCCTTTGTCCAAAGAGATAATGATCTCGGCAATTATGGATTCTGCTCTCTGGTATCTGGCAAAATAGGCCCTGACAGGGTCAAACAGCTTACCTAAAATGCCCGTCCTGGTGAAATCAATGAGACTTGGGTCCAGATCTTTTAGTTCTCGCTGCAAATCCATTAGACTTTTTGCAACAACTCCGCCTTCATCGCCATCTTTGGACAGAGTTCCAACCGTCATCTGCATCAATGAATTCTTGGCAGCTGAGCGTTTCATCGAGTCGGTCCCAAAAGACTCTATTGACTGGAGAAGCTGCTTTCTTTTAGCAAGTTCATCGATATCCAGGGTCATAATTTCGGCAACATTGCTCTCCGCTACAGCCTGAAGCTGGGCAACTTCCTTGGATTTTGGTTTTGCCTGTTCCTGGACCTCTTTCTTGATCTCCGCCTCATCAGGCACTTGCATGGTAAGGGCCATTCTTACCTCTCCTGTGACGTCTCGGCATCAAACAGCTTGCCCAGTTTGTAAGCAACGTCATCGTTGTCGGCGTTGATACAGGCTGCCTCATTGATATTGGCGATCTCTTCCAGGGCGGGGATATTTGCATTATAACCGATTGTGTATATCGGTATTCCCAGTTCCTGCACAATGCCTCTAATGTCACCGAGGGAATGGCCTGTATTGGTTTCGCCGTCGCTGAGAACGAAGATCTTCGGTTTCAGATTTGGATCAGCATCAGGTCCTGCAGCTTTCTGATCTACAAGCATCTTCATAGCGATGGCTATGGCATCGAAGGTTGCTGTGCTGCCACCTTCCTGTAGATCATTAACCGCTCCCGCAAACAAAGCCCTCTGGTTGAGATCAAATTTGGAAATTGGCAGATCGATATTGACATCGTTGGAATATGATATCAGGCCAATGAGATTGTTTTTGCCGATATTGTTTTGACCCATAAGCAAGGAACTTTTCAATCTACTCAGCGGCTCACCTGCCATGCTGCCGGAAACATCCGCCACAAAGACTGCGCAAATTGGTTTGGGATCTTTATTCTCTTTCCATAGGTTTTGGGCTTGAATGATCACATCGCCACTGACAACTTCCGCTTTGGTTTGATATCCATCAAGGCCGTTGAAACCGTATCTTGTGGCCAGGGTCTGATACTTTTCCTGCTGGGCGAATTCAACGAACTTACTCAGTATCTTCGTCTTATCCGCCGATAGCTCACCGATGGCATATATCGGGCTGTCATGTCTTATTCCAAATGGGATGAATTCGTAGGACCTGATCTCCGGGGTATTCATATAGGTCTGGTACTCCAGGATAAAACCGTCTAAGATACCTGATTTGGCAGCTTCTCTCATCTGCATGGTGGTATAGGCGACTACAGGGATATTGGCCTGGAAGCTCTTGAATTCCGCTTCAGCTTTAGCGCTCAGAGGGTCGCTGCTGTCAAAGGTCTGCAGAGCGGAAATCAAGAAGTTCAGACCGGTTGAGCTGGCAAGGGGATTGGTGTATCCCATCTGCAGTTCGTTGGCTGCGACCGCATCGAGAATCGTCTTGATATTGACTGTACCGTATTTAGCTGCCAGCTCATCCTTCTTGGCTTTATTGAGCAGGATTCCGGCTACGTTGCCGGCAAGCCTCTTTTGCACCAGTTGGGCTTTGACTCCTTTGGAGATGATTAATTTACCCCAAAGTTCATTGGATGGCGAATAGGCATCGGGTAGGTATTTTCCGGAAGTGATGTAATCTGCGCCGTCCCCGGAAGCGATCTCTCTGAGCCTTAATGATACCTTTTTGCCGTCAATCATTATTGCCGCGTTATTGAAGTCCCTGGCCACCTCTGCCATCCAGCCGTCAGTGCCGCTGCCTGCTTTTTCCGGTGAGGAGAAGATCTCGATATAGCTGGGCGTGTCGCTGTTCACCCGCAGGGGGTACTTGGAGATATCGGGCAAGACATCTATCGTGTCTATGATCCTAATGTCAACCATGCCCTTGCCATGCGAAACCGTTTTCACATTGATATCCTGGAGGATCGAGTCCAGCGTTTTTTCGGGGGGCGAAATTATTGTCATCCCTATCAATACTATGATAAATACTACAACTGCGGCACCAATTATTTTTGAAATTATATTTTTGTCTCGTTCATTCATCGTGTCCCGTCTCCTTTCATCACTTCTTGTAGTACTTTAGCTGCTCTATAAGATCATCAATCATTTCAGTCATTTCGGTTCGTTGGCTGGCATCCGGGCATCTGAGCTCTGATATCCCGAGCTGCAGTTTATCCAGCATTATGAGGATCTTTTCATTATCTTCAGCGGCGGCCTTAATGGATGTGACATATTTGTTATAGACTGCAAGCTTATCCTCTTTTATTGACTGCGAAACAGTCTTTGCTTCATTTTTCTCTCTGATGAAATCGTAATCTGCTTCATCAAATGTATCCAATTTATTGAGTATGATCTGGATATTCATAAAGAATGCATTCTTTACCTCGGCATTGGCCGCAGCAAATTTATTGCAGGTGATCTCTGAGTCACCGAAAGTCTGCGGAAGGATATTTCGGATATTTTTATTCTTTTTCTCCAGTCGCGCAATCTGATCGATCGCCAGGTCGATGGTCTCTTCGAATGTTTTGTGCCCACGCTGCTCAGTCAATGCTTTCGTGTAATATTCTTCTATTGGGATTGATTTTTCCGGTTCGGCAAGGAGCCTATAATTACCGTAGATTACGCCGACGGCACTCAAGAAGATGATTGTGCTGCCAAAGGCGGTTTCCAACGCACCGGCTCCGAAGAGATCCACTCCCAGCAATCCGGGCGAGAAGACAATTATATCAGCCGCGGCAATGCTCAAATTCAGGCCCAATATCTTAATCTGTTTTTTTCTATCCGGGCTGTTGCGAAGCTCATCTGCGGCAGCCCACAGCGGGGCCTCGAAGTTCTGAATAGCCTCATTGCCCTCTGAATCATTGCTGCGTCTGCCTCTGACCATTCCTGCTCCTTAATGATATAAGAGAATCATCAGAGTACCTGACGAAATAGTTTTTGGATGATTATGTAGTTGCCAATTCCCTGGCCAGATGGCTTTAAAAAAATGCTCTCAGATTTTTTGAAATGAAGGGCGCGAAGAAACCACTGTCGCCGACCACGGGCAGCTATTTCTTCTTTTTCTTTGCCTCTTCGGCTTCACGGGCGTTGATCTCAGCCAGATGCTTGTTCAAAACCTTTGCCAGTGTGTTGAGCTTGACTCTAGTGCAGGTGGCACCGCGAGTAATGCCGGTCACGATATCCACTACCTCACCTTTGGTTTCCGTCTTCTGGTAAGCGGGCTTGACGGCGCGCGTCTTGATGCCTTCTTTGGCAAAATCCTCCATATCCATAGGGCACTGGGCCACCACAACCACGGGAATATCCACCTGCGCCAAAACCTCCTTAGCCTTGTGGATGACGTGCGAGCGCACATTGCCTAGATGCAGAACGGCAATCTTATGGCGCGCTATCTGTTCCAGCTCCCTCTCGTTCAGCCCGAAGGTGGGGCCGTAGCCTCGCGAAGCCTGGGGAAAGCTCTCCGGCACACCAGTTCCTGCTTCCAATACCAGCACGCTGGTCTGAATTCCCTCCCGTCGAAGCCCATAGGTCATCTCGCAAACGGGTTTGGTGATGTGACGCCTTCCCGGAGACATGGCTATGGCGATCACATCCGGCTTTGTAGCCTCAGAGAGCGTGCCCCTCTGGGCCAGCCCGCCACCCTTGGCCAGGCCCATGCTCTCCCGGCAATCCACCACCTGAGTTGCCCTGCCAATCATGCTGCTTATTTACGGTGGGATGGAATATAGACCTGACGAATAGAATGGATAGTCAGGAGCGTTTTTAAACTGAAGAGATGAGAAACAGCTATGCTTATCTTCATTGGTCTTGGGCTTTATGACGAGAGGGATATCTCTGTCAAGGGCCTTGATGCGGTTCGCGGCGCAGACATGGTTTATGCTGAGTTTTACACCTCCCGGCTGATGGGGGCCGCTCTTGAGACTCTGGAAGCATTCTATGGTCGCAAGATCCAGCTTCTCTCTCGCCAGCAGGTGGAGGTGGATCCTGACTGGATGGAGGATGCCCTGGATAAGGACGTGGCCTTCCTGGTGGGTGGCGATGCTATGGTCTCCACCACCCATCTGGACCTGCGGCTGCGAGCTGCTATGATGGGCATTAAGACGCGGGTGATTCACTCCTCTTCCATCGTCACCGCAGTATCGGGACTATGCGGCCTGCAAAACTACCGTTTCGGCAGGTCCACTACCATCCCCTTCCCCTACATCTCGCGGGGCAAGCGAATAATTCCCCAGACGCCCTACCAGGTATTGATGGAAAACTTGGATCGAAATTTGCATACCATGCTCTTTCTGGATATCCAGAGCGATTCTTCTGAAAGATACATGACGGTAAATGAGGGTGCAGCGCTTCTCTTGGAGATGCAGGAGATCGCAGGTGGGCGTATCCTTGATGAAATTTTAGGCATAGGCATTGCCCGGGCCGGGTCGGATGACGCCACGGTAAAGGCGGATCTTCTTTCTCGTCTGCAAAGCTATGACTTTGGCGGACCCTTGCATATTCTGATCGTTCCTGCCAAGCTGCACTTCATGGAGGCGCAGGCCTTAACGGTACTGGCAGGCGCGCCTGAAGATGCCATAAAATGCGCCGACTGAAAAGATATTAATATGATATTCTCCTGGCCATACCTTGGGAATACCTAAAATGGATGAGAAAGATTCGTCAGAGGAGTTTATGCCCAAGATTACTGTGGAAATACCTCAGCACATCGTAGATGATGTCCAAGCCCATGTGGGAGATGCAAAGAAGTTCGTAAGCTTCTCCGATGCTGTAAGATCTGCCATGCGAAAGATGTTGGATCAATTGGATGAGATTGATAGACGCAGGGGGCGCGCCCAGGAATGAAGCTCGGACTTATCACGGAGTTTGATGCTGCTCACAGCCTACCAGGCTACCAGGGCAAGTGCGCCAATCTGCACGGCCACACTTATCAGGTGGAGATTGTTGTGGAGGGGGATGTGGGCGAAGACGGCTTTGTCATGGATTTTTATATGCTAAAAAAGATCATTGCAGGAGCAGTTGAGGATCTAGACCACAATTACCTGAATGATATTTTGCCGAATCCCACTGCCGAGACGATTGCCCAATGGATCTCGGATCGGCTGAAAAGAGATATGATGGGCACTGCTGTTCGGCTGCTTTCCTTAAAACTCTGGGAAGGAAAGAACAAATGGGTGATGATCGACTGATTATTGGGTCGCGGTCAGATCCCAGGATTTGGCAGCTTCAGGATTCTCCTTTATCTCCTTCATCCGGGCAGCTGCCTGCTCCTCATAGTACTTTTTGTATTTTTCCTCTTTCTCGTGGCAGTTCCACTCCGCTAATTTTCTGTCCAGGGCTTCAAACATGTACTTTTCCGCGGCCTTTACTGTTTCCATGTCTCCTCTGAGCACCAATATCTCTCTGTCCATTACTTCCCCCGTCATCTCCATCTTTCCCGGACGGCGGATAAGGTCCAGTTCGAAATTTTCAACTATCTCACGGATTACTGAGACGGGCATGCTCAGGGGGATCGCCAGGTCGTAAAGCCCTTCCAAATCTTCGGCATTTTCTTTTTTTGGGGGGTTCATATTTTCCATAGCAAAAATCATCCTTGCCTTGATTTAAGGCTGTCGAAGAGCCGCGCCATTGCGTTGAAGCGTATTTGACAGGATCGTACCTATTGATGTATTTTGGGCCGAAAAAGAGAGTCTTTGCCCTCTTTGGATTTCCCGTCTCAAAATTGATCTGGAACTCTGGAAGGGAAACAGTTATTAATGGGATCATCAATGCAAAGTGCGGGTCGGGCCCGTAGCTTAGCCAGGTTGAGCGCACGGCTGATAACCGTGAGGTCACGCGTTCAAATCGCGTCGGGCCCATTTTCTTATTCTAACGGGATTCTTGTTTTAACGAGATATTTCACCTTCCAGTGTCACGTTCATGACGAAATTGAAGGGCAAGGCCTCACACCATCCTGCTTTCTCAAAGATTGACATGAAGCATACACCTATGAGCTTCTTGTATTTCATTTTGCCCAGAAATTCCTTCATCTCTCCGGGCTGAACACCGATCTTTGGCATGGCCATGCCGCCTAGTATTACAACCGCATCCGCCTCGGCACTTGTCGCGCCTGCTAGTTCCAACCCATATTCCGTGGCTACGATGCCTCGTGCTTTATCCATTTTTAAGCCGGGCAGAAAGGCCAGTTCCTTTTCTCGCACCGGGTAGCCCAGAAATAGGGCAAAGGGAGTGCAAAACCCTGGTGATCCAATGAAAACGATCTTTTTGTCATCCTTAACCAGATCTCTAAATCCGTTCAGCATTCCGCCTAGGCCCAATATGTCCTGTATCTTCTCCATAATGATCATGTTGCATTTGGATAATATATATATTCTGTAAGCCGAAAAGATTGTCGCGGTTGGGTTGGCAATGAATCTCAGAGGAGATCCGCTCGTAAACGTGTCCATGAAACGACTCTGCGCTAGCAGGCTGCCGCGACTTGGCACGATACGAAGTCGTGGGGGGCGACAGGCAAAGCCAAAGATCCCTCCCTAAACGGGAAAAAATTAGCAGTGGAGGGCAAAATCCGGAAAAAAAGAGCGTAACTATCGTGAGCATGCCGGGAATGATTCAAAACGTTTATGAGGATAGAACTGTCTTTTGGCTTTGATGTCTAAGAGATCTGTGGATAAGGGTGAGAGTGGCAAAAAAACCACGGCGAAGCCCAACGAGGCCAAGCCGCAGAAGGCCTCGTCCGTCCCCCTGGAAAAGAAGGCCAATGCTGCGGCCAAGGCCGGCATTTGGCAGAATAGCGATTTATATTTATATGCAGGATTGATCGTGGCGGCACTCTTCTCATTCTATCTGCGCGCCATTGTTCCCTGGGACCGGGTCTTCTCGGGTAGCAGCGTCACTTTCAGCAGTGAGACCGATGCCTGGTATCATATGATGCTGGCCAAAGGCACTGTGATCAACCTGCAGAGATTATGGTTTGATCCTATGACCTATTTCCCGCATGGAACGCCGCTGCACTTTGGTCCGTTTCTAAGCTGGGCCATAACCGTATTCTCCTACATATTCGGACTGGGACATCCCAGCAATCATCTCGTTGAGGTAGTGGGCGCATTCTTGCCAGCAGTTCTCGGTGCACTACTGGTTTTGCCTGTCTATTTCATCGGCAGGGAGTTATACGGCAAGAGCTGCGGCCTGGTCTCGGCGTTGATAATAGCCGTGCTTCCAGGTCAGGTATTGAGCCGCACCACCCTGGGTTTTACAGATCACCACGCTGCAGAGATCCTTTTTAGCAGTCTCACAATGATGTTCCTGCTTCTTGCTCTTCGCTCAGGCAAGAGCATGAGCTTTGCTGCTGTGCAGAGGAACTGGTCCGCTTTTAAGGTGCCGCTTCTCTATTCTGCTCTCGCTGGCGTTTCCCTCGGCCTTTACATAGATGCCTGGTCATCCGGATTTCTCTTCGAGGGAATAATTCTGCTCTTTATCATGCTACAGAGCATATTTGATCACATCCGCAGAAAGAACGTGGAATACCTGGGGCTTTCCGGCGCAATAACATTCTTCGCGGCCACGCTGGTGGTGCTCCCATTTGTCGATTCCTATTACGGCTTCAACCATTACCTCTACAGTCTCTTCCAGCCCACCATACTTCTCCTGGGAGTGGTTGCCGTCATCTTTTTCTCTGTCCTGTCCAGGTTTATCAAGGAAAAAGGATTCGAGAGCTATTACTATCCTGGAGCATTGGCGGGATTAGTGGCCGTAGGCACGACCATACTCTACTTCGTCCTTCCTCAGTTCACCAAGCCGCTCTTGGTAGGTCTAAGCATATTTCAGCAGAAGGCGGGAGGCGCAGCAACGGTTGGCGAGGCATCGGCACTCTTCTCCAGCGGGGGACAGTTCTCCTTTGCCAGCGTCATCACCTCGTTTCCTGGCATAGGCTACAGTCCAGATCCGACTGCAGTCTTCCGCCTTCCTGAGGGCCTCGCTATCCTGTTTACCACTTTCACATTAGCCCTGATCGCGTTGATCTTGCTGGCAGCCAGAAATGTTAAGTTTCCAAAGCCTGCTGAGATATTGATTTTGACCTGGTCTTTGGTGATTCTCATCATGTCCCTTGCCCAGAACAGATTCACCTATTATTACGCGATAAACGTAGCCATTCTCACCGGCTTTTTAGTGGCTTGGCTGCTTCAGAGGTTTGGCGTTACTGATCTGGATCTGAATGTGGTTAAGGGCCCGGTCAAGCTGGTCACAACAAATTTCAAGACCATTTTGGCGGCAATTTTGATATTTTCGTTTATTATCATGCCAAGTCTCAACTGGAGCATAGTGTACGCTCAAAGTGCTGGGGGCCCGGATTCTGATTGGCTGACTTCAACAGCATGGCTGCAGAATAATACGCCACAGCCGGGTATGGACCTTTATGAGAAATATGTCCGCCCCGCCGATGGCAAGTATATTTACCCGGAAACGGCTTACGGCATCATGTCCTGGTGGGATTACGGACACCTTATCGAGTGCGTGGGCCATAGGATCCCCAATGCCAATCCTTTCCAGCAGGGAATTGGCAGCGTCACCCTTAATGTCTCCGGCTCCTCGCCTTTCTTCTTGGCAGAGAATGAGAGCCAGGCGGAAGCAGTGCTGGCTGGCCTGGATCCAAATCGTTCGCAATATATGAACACCAAGTATGTGATGATCTATCAGCCCATGGCGGTAGGTAAGTTCCATGCCATGGCAGCCTGGAGTTCCATTCCCACTTCCAAGTACATGGCCGGAGTCTACCAGCAGCAAGGCGACAATTGGGTGCCGGTGCAGATTTGGCGCGAGCCTTATTTTGAGTCCATGGCGGCTCGCCTGTACTTCTTCGATGGAACCGAGACTGCTGGAGATATGGGCGTGGGACTGGCCTATCGCGCCAGGGATGCAGGAAATGGAATCACGGTTCCCGTGCTGACCGAAGCGCCCATGATCACCCGCAATCGCACGCAGCTGGAAGCGTTCATTCGCGAGAGCCGGGATAAGGGGGATAATGCCGAGATCGCTGCCATGAGTCCCGCTAACCCTGCTTTCCCGCTTGAGGCACTGCAACATTACCGCCTGGTCCACGAATCCGAGAATACAATTACTGCAGGCCAGAAGTTCGTCAAGGTCTTCGAGCATGTGCCGGGCGCGGTGATCAGCGGAATTGCTCCGTCGGGGACTAAAGTAATGGCTGCAATCCCCATCATGACCAATCAGAACCGGGCTTTCCTCTACCAGCAGTCCAACATTAGCGATGCCAGCGGCCGGTTTATCTTGGTCTTGCCTTACTCCACGGAAGGGCCGATTGCCAGTGGCACCAATTTCGATACCAAACCCATGAGTGCCTATCAGTTGTCAGTGGGTGACAAGACCTATGAATTGAAGGTGCCTGAGGAGTATGTCCTCTCTGGAGATGTAATCACCTTATGAAGCTCCTGGAGGAGATGAGCTGGCCACAGATCGAGGCGGGCCTGAAGGAGACGCAAACTGTGATCCTGCCCGTGGGAGCAACCGAGGAGCATGGGCCGCACCTGCCCACGATAACCGATACCATCCAGGCAATGGAGGTCGCGCGAGCAGTCGCCAAGGAGCGAGCGGTCTTCCTGGCCCCACCCCTTCATTATGGAGTCTGCCGCAGTACGCGAGGCTTTCCCGGAACTATTACAGTGGGGCACGATGCCCTGCGCGCCTATGCCAGGGATCTAATGCTATCTTTTTATGATAGCGGCTTTGCGAGAGTGCTGATTCTGACCGGTCACGCTGGCGGGCAGCACATGGCGGCTCTTGAAGAGGCCTGTCAGATGGCGGTGGAAGAGCGCGATTTCTCTGTGAGCCTGGTCTCTTTATTCGATCTGATCGATGCCGGAGCCGCTGAGACAGCGCACGACGGGCATGCCGGAGAGATCGAGACCTCTCTCATGATGGTCATTCGTCCCGATCTGGTCAAAGGAACGCCCGAGAAGCATTTCCCGAAAAGGCCGCAGTTCATGGTTATGAAGGATGTTCGTCATCTCATGGGAAACGGCATCATGGGAAATCCCCTGCCAGCAACGCCTGAGAAAGGAAAGCTGTTCTTCAAGATGGCTGTGAATGGGGTCATGGGGGCTCTCGACGAGCTGGAGAGCGATGACTGGAAGAAGTGACCAAGTGGTTGGACTTATGTCTCTATTTTTTCTTAATATTCACTGTTCGGTTTTTTCACGTAAAAAGTCCATCCTGCCCTACCTTGCGTGAATATCATTCATCAAAAGGGATTTATATCCTCATCGTAATTTATACCCGATGAAAAGAGAACTTATTCAGAAAATGCAAATTCATTTTGATTCGCTATCACAAAAATTAGATGATGGCACTGAATTCTGGTATGCAAGAGACCTGCAGAAACCATTAGGATATACCGAATGGAGAAACTTCCTTACGGTTATCGCGCGGGCCATCGAGTCGTGCGAAACGGCAAATTTCGATAGCAACGATCATTTTGTTGCTTTCAACAAATTGATCACGCATGGAAAAGGTGGGCAGAGGGAAATCGAAGACTTCATGCTAACTCGCTATGCCTGCTATTTAATCGCTCAAAACGGAGATCCTCAAAAGGAGCCAATAGCGTTTGCCCAAAGCTATTTTGCCTTCCAAACTCGCAAGCTGGAATTGATAGAAAACAGAATGCATCTCCAAGATCGTATTGAAGTTCGAGAACGTCTAAAGGAGTCTGAGAAGACTCTCTCTAGGAACATCTATGAGCGCGGTGTGGATAATGCAGGATTTGGGCGAATTCGGTCAAAGGGCGATGCGGCTTTATTTGGAGGTCATGCGACGCAAGAAATGAAAACCAGATTCGGAATCATTCAAAGTCGTCCTCTAGCGGATTTCTTGCCTACATTGACGATTGCTGCAAAAAGTCTAGCAACTGAAATGACAAATCATAACGTGCTACATGATGATTTGCGCGGAGAACAACCCATAACCAATGAACATGTCCTGAACAACGAGAGCGTTCGTCAAATGCTTGGACATAGGGGAATTAGACCAGAAGAACTCCCGCCCGAAGAAGACATCAAAAAATTGGAGCGTAGAGTTAAGTCGGATGAGAAAATGCTTGTGAAGCAATCTGGCAAATTGTCGGAATTGGGAAATCATCTTAAGAATCGGTGATGGAACGGTTTCTGTATTCTATTCACGGCTGCTAATCAGCAGTCATCTCAGTTTGCATTACTCTGTTTCCTGGTTTCCTAAGGGAACGGGGATTGATTCTATTTTCGTACCTCTGAACGGTTCGCTGCACGGACATGCTTAAATTATTTACGCATGATGTTCTATCAAATCAACTCCCTGTTGATATGACCGATTTACAGGTGGTTGCCGTCAATTTGCGTGCAAGCCTGAGGCTCTTTGTGTCAAGCTTCTCTCTATTCGACAGGTTTATAAATCATAAATCTAACCGAAATGCCGTGCCTGGAAAGACAACGAAATGTTCATTTGTCAATCATAAAATCGGGCTTCTAAAGCCGGAGAGGCTAACTTCGGGCATCTTCGGGCATTTAGTCTTTTCTTTCTTTTGATGGGGGCGAAAGGGCAAGAGAGCCTTGCTCTGATACGCCCGATTCTGGGATGGTGTTATGTTATCGGAAAATGATATCAGAGTTCTGAAAGCGATATCTGATGGTGATGCTGATCCTCAGATCATTGCCGAAAAGCTGGGAATGAAAGTAGAGGCGGTGCGAGCCTCGGCTGATGCTCTGGGCGAGCAAGACCTAATCAAGGTGACAAAGTCAGTAGCCGAGATAATCTCATTGACCGAAGAAGGCACTAAGTACGCTAAAGAGGGGCTTCCAGAGAGAAATCTTCTCAAGTCATTAGGATCAGGCAAGCCCATGTTCGAGCTGAAAGACCCTGCACTCAAGATCGGCCTGGGGTGGCTGCGCAAGAAGGACTGGGCCACGATCCAGGGGGGTGTGATCAAGCCGTTGGGCTCTGCCACTATGGGCTTGGACGAGGAGATACTGCAAGAGCTGCTGTCCGGAGCAAAGAACATTGCGGATCTGCACAAAAAGAGCCTAGCTGATCTTAAGAACCGGGCGCTCGTTGCTTCCAGCAAGAGTAAAGAGTGGCGTTATGAGATCACAGATGAAGGGGAAAAATACGCGAATAGAATGGGCATTACCTTGGTTCAGGAGCCTTCTGTATCTTCGAAGTTCCATTCAATCGCAGCACACGAATTAAATCATCTTACTTCTGATCTAATAAAGAATGGAAAATGGGGCCTAGAAATCGGTGACTATTGTTCGGACAATTATGTTGAATATGGTGGTAAGCTATATCATCCTCGTCCCTACGACGTAACCCTGGCATCCGATCGGATCATCCCCGGCAAGAAGCACCCCTACCAGAGGCTCATCGATTTCATGAGGGCAATCATGCTGGAGATGGGCTTTGTGGAGATCAAAGGCCAGATAGTGCAGTCCAGCTTCTGGAACTTCGATGCTCTCTTCCAGCCCCAGGACCATCCTGCTCGGGAGATGCAGGATACCTTCTATCTGGATAGTCAAGCCGATATTCCCGACTATGCTCGCGTTAAAGAGATGCATGAGTGCGGGGGCGCAGTTGGCTCTACGGGTTGGGGTGGATGCTGGAAGCCGGAGGTGGCCCGCCAGGAGGTTTTGCGCACGCATACTACGGGAGTGACCATAAAGTATCTGGCCGAACACCCCGAGCCGCCTGTCAAGGCTTTCGGCATAGATCGCGTCTACCGGCGCGAGGCAATAGACGCCACCCACACCCCGGAGTTCGAGCAGCTGGAAGGCATTGTAATGGACAGGGATGTGACATTTTCTCATCTTCTGGGCATCTTGAAGGAATTCTATGCCAAGATGGGTTTCGAGGAGGTGCGCTTCAGGCCGGGTTACTTCCCCTACACCGAGCCATCCGTGGAGCCGGAGGTGTTCATAGACGGCCTGGGATGGGTGGAGCTGGGCGGCGCGGGAGTCTTCCGAAAAGAGGTCACAGCGCCCTTCGGCATAGAGCATCCTGTGCTTGCCTGGGGGCTGGGCGTCTCGCGGGTGGCCATGCTCAAGCTGGGGCTCAAAGATCTGCGACTGCTCTATCAGTCGGATATCGAATGGCTGCGCGAAACGCCCGTTTCCATCAAGCTTTGAAGGGGGATTAATCATGCCGGTTGTCAGACTTTATTATGAGGATATGGAGAGGCTGATTGGGGCCTCTCGGGATACAATCATGGGCCGCCTGGCCATGATGGGTGCAGACATTGGAAAGAGGGCGGAGGAGGAGCACGTGGATGTGGAGTTCTTCCCGGATCGTCCCGATCTCTACAGTGCCGAGGGCGTGGCCAGGGCAATGCAGGGCTTTTTGGGTCTCAAGATGGGGCTGGTGGAGTATGCCGCCCTGGAAGGCCCCATTGTCCTTCAGGTAGAAGAATCGGTAAAATCGGTGCGCCCAGTCATCGGCTGCGCCGTGGTGCGAGGTCTATCGTTCACCAGCGAGGCCATTGAGTCGCTCATGGGACTGCAAGAGGATCTGCACTGGGGCCTGGGCAGAAACAGGCGCAAGGTGGCCATAGGCGTGCATGACCTCTCCCGGGTCACGCCGCCTTTCCGCTACTTTGGGGAAGATCCTGCCCGAAAGTTCGTGCCCCTGGACTTCTCAGAGGAGATGAGCATGCAGGAGATTCTCCAGAGGCACCCCAAGGGCAAGGGTTACGGCCATATTCTGCAAGGCTGCGAGCGTTATCCGCTCATCGTAGATGCCAAGAATCAGGTGCTTTCCTTCCCGCCTATCATCAATGGTGAGTTGACCTCAGTTACTGAGAAGACCGAGGATCTGTTCATTGATGTCACGGGAATGGACGGCATGGTGCACAAAGCCCTGAACATCGTAGTAACCTCACTGGCGGAGAGAGGCGGCAGAATCGAGAGCGTTCTTGTCAAGAGAAGTGAGGGCGATTTCGTCTCCCCCGATTTGCAGCCTTCTTCCTGGACGGTGAGTGCAGCTGAGGCCAACAAGCTGATTGGCTTTGATCTGGGTCCCCTGGAGCTGGCCGAATGCCTGCGCAGGATGCGCTTTGGGGCAGTCGCGAATGGCAGCGAGGTGAAGGTGTTGGTTCCTGCCTACCGGGCGGATATTATGCATTCCTGGGACATCTTTGAGGATGCGGCCAAGGCCTATGGTTTTGAGCGGCTGGATGCCCGTCTTCCCGGGACGGTGACAGTAGGGCGCGCTCACCCTTCGGAGCTGCGCAAAGGCGAGATTCGCGAGGTCATGGCAGGCCTCGGATATTTGGAGACCATGCCCTTCACCCTGACCAATGAGAAGGTGCATTTCCAGTGGATGCGCCGGCAGAGCGCGCCGGAGCGCGAGGGCGTCGTGCATGTGATGCATCCCATCAGTGAGTTGCACACCATCCTTCGTACCTCGCTTCTCTCCAGTCTCCTGGAGATCTTCGCCATGAACCAGCATCATCCTCTGCCTCAGAGGATATTTGCGGTCGGGGATGTGGTAGTGGATAAGATGACACGAATGAATTTAGCTGCGGCCAGCATCCACAGCGGCGCCAATTTCTCAGAGATCCGATCAGCCATCGACGCCGTGCTGGCGGAGCTGGCAATCAGCGCCGAGATCGTGCCATCTCAGGATGGGGCGCTTCTGCCCGGTCGCGGCGCGGATCTCATGGCCGGGGGCCGGAAGATCGGCTGCTTCGGAGAGCTGCATCCAATGGTCTTGAAGAGCTTCGGCCTGGAGCAGCCGACGGTGGGGCTGGAATTGCAGTGGGGAGAGCTCTGAAAAGAGATTTCCCACTTATTTTCTCATTTCGAAACATTGGGAAGTGGATCAGATTTATCAGCTAATAATCGCATAAAACTGGATAATAGGATTGTGGAGGCTATGAAGGTTCGAGATCTGATGAGCTATCCCATTGCCACCGTGCGCCCGGAGGCCACGGTGCTGGAGGCTGTGAAGCGAATGGCGGCGGATAAGAAGGGCAGCGTGCTGGTGGCCAGGGACGGCCTTCTCAAGGAGTGCCTGGGCATCGTTACCACCAGCCAGGTCTTTCTCAAGGTATTTGCAGAAGGCCGGGACCCGGCCAGGGTGGCTGTTCGGGAGATCATGACGCCTGCCCCCTTGGTCACCATCGACCTTGATGCTTCCACAAGTGCGGCGGCGGAGCTGATGCGAGAGCACAATATCAGAAGGCTGCCGGTGATGAAGGACGGGGCGCTGGTGGGGATCATCACCAGCAAGGATTTGCTGGCATGTGTGGTGTGATGCTCCTGCTCGAAAAGGATGCATACTTTTGGCGTGCTTCTGCCGGGCGGCTAACGCAGAATTTAAATAGCCTGAAGGTGAAGTTCCTGAGGTAAGTCGAGGTTGCCTAGCCTGGTAAGGCGCAGGTTTGCTAAACCTGTTCTCCTCCGGAGATCGTGGGTTCGAATCCCACCCTCGGCGCTTTCTTAAGGGTAATAGAATAGCGATTTCTCATTTGGAATAAATAAAATCGACATTGTTCACATCTCAACTCACCATTGCGAAGGGCAGGCTTAGGCTGGTCCCTTTCCAATCTCATTCTTCAGTCGCGATATCGCAAATTCACGGGCGTGAGTTCTTGAGGCAAAACGCCTTGTTTCAACCTCTTTATCTATCCACATAACCAATTCGATATCCACAGATGCGGAAACTTCTGCCTGCAAATCCATCTGTATTGCTATTAAAATTGTCTGCCCACGCATAGGTTTTATGATGAGGCTTAGTTTCAAATTATCCAGAAAAGGAAGGATTGCCCTTCCAATGAGATGGCCAATCCATCGCAGTCTTCTGCTTATAGCTTCCACGTCTATTTTTCGTCTTGGCTGCTGTTAATTCCCACACATGGGACTACCTGGTCATTTTCTTCTGTTACCTTGATAGGAGCAGTGACGTTGTCACTCTGATTAGATGCTCCTTGTTCTGGGCTGATTGGGCAGCTTGCCTTTTCTGGATTACTTGTGCAGCCTGCTGCCAACAGTACTGCGAGAACCGCGACCATCATGACCGCGATGCTTGTGTATTTCGTGTCTTTCTCCCTCCTTATTTTGTTTTAATATCGTCGGATTAAAGGAAATAACTTTTGGTTTCGAGTTGTTGAGCTTCTTTTTGGGCTTGTGTTATGGCCGATATTTCCACCATTTTTGGCTATAATAGTTTATTACAGTTGGAGCTATGGCAATCTAAAAATAAGGGCGCCAGGTGGCTAACCTGCCCCCCGAAGCCTTCCGGAAAAGATTACTCTACAATATCCACAATTCCGCTGTCCAGATGGTAACGGGCGCCTACTACTGAGAGCTTGCCTTCATTGACAGCTTCTGACAGGATGGGCTGGGAGGTGCTAAGCTCTTCCACGATGTTCATAACGTTGTTGTCGATGGAGTTGTTCAGTAGCTGATCCTCGCTACCTGATGCTCTCGCTTCTTCCACAGCTGGCAGAATGTAATCGACCAGGCTTCCCAGATGGCCTGGTGCTTCTCCGCCATTTACGACGGCGGTAACTGCTCCGCAGCTATCGTGGCCCAGCACAACGACCAATGGCACATTCAGGTGCTCTACAGCGTATTCAATGCTGGCCAGGGTGACATTATCCATAACCTCACCGGCAGTTCTGATCACGAAGATGTCTCCCAGGCCCTGGTCAAAGAGTACCTCCGGGGGAACCCTGGAGTCGGAGCATCCCACGACAATGGCAAAGGGGTGCTGTCCGGAGA
>JBFYLJ010000122.1:0-7567 GCA_041305465.1 Methanothrix sp. | reverse complement strand
TTTCCGCCTCTCGCGCAGTACATGGCAGCGGTCAGCCCAGCCGGGCCTGCTCCTACTATGACGACATCATGCAAGCGAATATCACCATAGAAAGCTCCCCTTCAAGGTAGATAAAGGGTATGTAGATTTTTGGGCGCGTGCCTGGGGCGGGGCTTTTTGCCCGCAATGTTTTTAGACTAGAAGGTGATTGTAGGGGATGCTTCCAAAACAGGATAGCGCCGATAGTGTAGCGGTTATCACTAGGCGTTGCCAACGCCTAAACTCGGGTTCGATTCCCGATCGGCGCATATAATTACTGAATGGGTCGATGGCTTTTTTATTACGAAGATTTCATAATTGCATTTTGTCATTATAATGATAACCGCGGCGAGAGAAACTGCTGCAAATCGATTTCCGACAATATCCCGGAATAATAATCCTCGTTAGAGGCGTATCCCTAAAGCCTCGGCTTGGCTCATCTTCTTGCAGCTCCCTAGGTAGACCTTGCGCAGCTTGCCGCCTTCCCTCCAGCCCGCCAGCGGGCATCCATATTTCTTCTTGCCCTTCTCGGTCTGCTTGATAATGCAGTCCTCCCACACGGTGATATCTTCCAGCCTGGCCAGCTCTCCCAGCTCGTGAGCCTGCTCCTTCAGCCTGGCTTTCTCGGCCTCTCCGATGAGCAGCTAGAACGCGAATTGAAAGTATGGATAGAAGGATTGAAGTCACGGCTGCTAATGTTCACGATAGCCAAGTAGACTTGGCTCAAGAAGGTGAGGTTCGATATGCAGATAAAGGATACTCTGGAGCCAAGACAAAAAGATATGACGCATCCATGAAAAAAGCAACGCTAGGACATTCCGGAAGCGTGAATATGAACCCTCATTCCCGTTCACATTCATAATCTTCATGGAACGATCCGAAAAGGCAAAGAGCAAGGTGCTGCCTGAATGAACCGTTTGATCTCTTCACCTCTGCAAATCTATCCTCGCGATGAGAGATTCCGTTCCCGTTACTCAGTCTTATCCCTTTGATACCCCCAGAGGCACAAGCCTGGCTACCTTGGTGGCGATGGACAGGTTATGCACCACGTCCACCACATCTCCAGATGGCTTGTAGACCTGAGGGGCCTCCTCGGCCAGCATGCCGGGACTTGTGGCCTTGACCACTATGCCGTCTCTGTTCAGGGCAGCTTTCACATTCTGGCCGGTGAAGAGCTTGAGAGCCTGGCTTCTGCTCATGACCCGGCCAGCGCCGTGGCAGGCGGAGCCGAAGGTGAGGTCCAGGGCCCGGTCATTGCCGCAGAGCACATAGGAAGACGTTCCCATGCTGCCCGGTATGAGCACCGGCTGGCCCACACCAGCGTAGGCCTGCGGCACCTCGCTTCGGCTAGGACCGAAGGCCCGCGTGGCACCCTTGCGGTGAACATAGAGCCGCTCGCGTTTTCCGTCCACCTGGTGCTCCTCGATCTTGGCCACATTGTGGGCCACGTCATAGACCAGATCCAGCTTTGAGCCTGGGAAGTATCTCTCGAAGACCTCTCGCGTCCAGTGGGCGATGATATGCCGGTTGGCCCAGGCGTAATTAGCCGCGCAGACCATGGCCCCGAAGTAATTGTCTGCCTCAGGCGAGCCCAGGGGCGCGCAGGCCAGTTGCTTGTCGGGAATATCGATGTTGTACTTCTTCACGGCCCGGTTCAGAACCTCCAGATGATCGGTGCAGATCTGATGGCCGGCTCCCCGCGAGCCGCAGTGTATCATAACCGTGATCTGGCCTTTGAAAAGACCGAACTGCTTGGCTTTAGCCTCATCAAAGATCTCCTCAACCCTCTGAATCTCCAGGAAGTGGTTGCCGCTGCCAAGTGTTCCCAACTGGGGACGCCCTCGCTTGCGTGCTTTCACCCCCACCTGAGCGGGCTGTGCCCCCGGCATATGTCCGCTCTCTTCGCAGTGGGAAAGGTCGGCTTCCACACCGTAGCCCTCCTCCACCGCCCATTTCGAGCCGCTCACGAAGGCTTCGGTGAGCTGCTGGTCGCTGGCATGCAACCGTCCTGTGGCCCCCAGGCCGGAGGGTATGGTCTCGAAGAGAGCATCGATGAGGGTATTGATACGCGGCTGCACGGCCTCGGCCTGCAGATCCGTTCGTAGTAGTCGCACGCCGCAGTTGATGTCAAAGCCTACTCCACCCGGGCTGATGATGCCTTCGTCCTCTCGAAAGGCGGCTACACCGCCGATGGGAAAGCCGTAGCCAAGGTGGGCATCGGGCATGGCCATGGAATACTTGACAATGCCTGGCAGGCCGGCAACATTGGCCACCTGATCTACTGTTCCCGGCTCCACCATCTCCCGAAGCGCCGCCGAGACAAAGATTCGCCCCGGCACGCGCATGCCCGGCCGGTAGCCGATGGGCACCTCGTAAATGTTATCATCGATCTTGTTGATTTCTACCATAATTACACGTCCAAAATAACCTGAATGCACCACACGTTATTCTTCTTGATGCAAAACTTGTGCCGGGTGATGGCTTTGACCTCATTCTCGAAGCAATGTCTCTTAAGGTCAATCCTCTCGCCGCCAATCTCTGCCTGAAGAGACCAGGATTTCGTCACATCCTGCTCCAGTTTCACGGAAAAAGCGGCAAAGACAGCCGACTCAGTCTCAAAGAGGAATACGATCTCACTGAGCCATTGGTAGGCCAGATCCTCCAGATCATCGGCCACTAGCTCCACCTTCCAGGTCTCTTTAACTGTGACCATTGAAGGCTTTACCATGGAATTGAAAAGGGCAGCGGCTGCGTTGCATAGCATCTCATCCGGCGTCTTTCCGTAGGCTCGAAATTTTATGTCGGCAGTGTGCTCCAGGTACTCGAAGGGAATCATCTGCGTCTAATATTGGTGCCGCCTGGCATTAAAGCATTGCCAATTGGTGCCTGAGCCACTCTGGCCTACCAGGGGCGTCTCCTCGCCAAAGTGCGGGGCGAAGCAGGCCACGCGTGCCAGTCGCCCACTGCCGCAGAAACCATGCTCGTCGGAAAGACGGTTAGCTCCACAGCGCCGGGGGTAGATCTCGCAGGCCTCCCGGCGAGCCAGGGCGGCGCGGGCGCGGTCTTGCAGAACTTCCTTCGGCTAATAATCTATCCCAATCGATTGTGCCTGTTGGTCTTTGAGAGAATTGATATATTCAGAGCACCATTTACGTTGTAAGAACAAATACCGAAGGTGACAGGAATGAAAAGCCAGACCAGGTCTCTTTCAACAGGATTTATATTTTGTTTTTTATGCTTATCGTGTGTAAGCATCTGTATTGCCCAGGATTTCCCCCTGGAAAGTGGAAATGCAGATTGTGCCGATCTGGTCACCGCTGGCCAGAATGATGTGGCATTTGGCTGCTTCGGGCGGGCAATCGAGGCGGACCCAAGCTCAGCCTTTGACTGGGCCGGCCAGGGTGATGTCATGAATAATGTTGGGTTTTATTATCAGGCACTGGTATATTACGAGATGGCGTTGAATCTCAATCCGGACTCTTCAAATATACTAACGAGCAAAGGCAGAACTCTTACCCGTCTGGGCAAATATGATGAAGCATTGGATATCTTCGCTCAGGCATTGGACCTGAGTCCTGATAATACATATACCTGGGAGAGCATAGGTGATGTTTACTCTGAGCAGGGTGATACCGATAAGGCAGATGCGGCATATTCCAGAGCAAAGCCTGTAAAGACTACAAAGCCGATAGCTCAGCTCGATACGGTTGAAGACTTCAAGACTACCTTGCCAACAGTCAAGAGAGTATCCAAGAAGGTATCAAGTCAATAGACAATACAGAGCAACGCACCCTAAATATAAATCCAATATTTTATCGAGAAATGCGCCATCTGGATCGGTGAAACTTGAATCCATTTGGCATATTTCCAATTGAGTTTTTGGGTTCCTGATGCCAATTGACGCTGTCTAAAAAAAGATTTTAGGCAGGAGAGCCTGCCGATTTGGCTATGCTAACGCAGAGCGCACATTCTGGAATAGTCCAAAGCATATTGATTCGTTGGGTCCAGATCCAATATTTTCCCGAATTCCTCTTTGGCCTTATCATACTGCTTATTCCAATAATAGTCCAGCCCGAATTTAAATGCGTTTGCTGTAAGGCTCACCGAGTTGTTTATGCTTCTCTCGGCGAGGAAACTCTTGACAACATTTATCGGAATAAGGAAACTGAATCCCTGAATATCTACCCAGTCTCCAGAGGAGAGCATCTTTCCCGAGCCGAATGTGGCGACTCCTATTATCCTGCCCTGCGAATCAAAGGCAGGACCGCCGCTGCTTCCATGGTAAATGGATGCGTCTGTCTGGAGTGCATCTGAACCGTCCGGCAGTTTCTTTCTGGCGCTCACAATTCCTGATGTGACCGAAGGCACCAGATCAGTCTGCGGCGAGAGCTGAGGCACCATCTGAGAGAGAGTCGTCCCCGGATATCCGATTACGATTACAGTGTCTCCCGCTTCCACGTCATCTGAATTACCCAGGACGTTTGTGGGGAGGTCACGAACTCCTTCTATCTTCAATATGGCCACATCCTTACCAGATCTGTATTTTATATTGCCTGAGGTGTACCATATCTTTGCCTGGCTCACCTCTCTCGTGTCTGCGGGATGTCTGATAGCCGAAGATACTGAAGAGGAGCTCCCGAAGTATACGTTTAATTCTCTTTGGCTTGACACCTGGTATTTCTTGAATTCATTTCTTATCTCTTCAATATCTTCCTGGGTCTGAGGATAGGGCTCGTCGCCATTAGCTGAAAATATCTCTGGATATTTGCCAATTGCCCATTGAACGGCGCTATCTACGAATTGGGTTTTTAGCTCATCCTCAGGAATTTCCACTACGTGAGCGTTGGTAACAATGTATCCGTCTGGGCTGACAATGAATCCCGATCCCATGCTATTGATGGAGAACTCTGGTATATCTAGAGCTATCTTTTTTTCGGAGCTTGCAGGATAAAGGTATACCTTTGCCTCATCGTTCTCATTAAGCAATGTCCCTTTATAGTCGCAAGTTATTAGAACCACACCAGGTCGCCCCATAAAGGCAACTTTCTTCTCAGGTGATACATCAGGGGACATAATTATGGTCTCTGCTGCTGAATTTTCTGCAGCTATCATCGCTATTATGAGGACCACAAATGCCAAGGAGATAAAGAATCTTCTCTTCTCATTCAAATTGATGGGCTTCATATTACTTCCTCTGTTTTGAATTGCATCACGGATTCATCAACCTTTCGAGATCAACAAATTTTCAAAAGGATGATATGTTAATCTATATATAGAAAACGCATTTAAGCATAAGCCTCTATGGTGGCGATTAGTTTGCTGCAATTCATGCAGCCGAAATTTATTTCTCAAAGCTCCTCGATATTCTTGAGTGTGATGCCGAAATTGCTATTTATGGTCCTGATGGCTGCAATGTTCTCTCCCGTATTCGCGGATGATGATTGCATTGCAATCTATCACTCTGGCGATTCAAAAGGTGCTCTGGATTGTGTGGATCGATTATTGGATCTTGATATGACCGATGCAGTTGCTTGGGCTGATAAAGGGTGGGTGCTTAATGAGTTGGGACGATACGAAGAGGCCCTCGTATGCCATGATAAATCCATAGAGTTAGACCCATCGAAAGCAAACGTCTGGGGAAATAAAGGATACTCCTTGAATTCACTTGGCAGATATTCCGAGGCTCTAATGTGCCATAACAGATCTCTGGAATTGGATCCTTCTAAATCCAACTATTGGAATAATAAAGGATGGGCGCTCTACGGTTTGG
Organism: Methanothrix sp.; assembly: GCA_041305465.1. Taxonomy (GTDB): domain Archaea; phylum Halobacteriota; class Methanosarcinia; order Methanotrichales; family Methanotrichaceae; genus Methanothrix. The sequence goes on along the minus strand of JBFYLJ010000122.1, from coordinate 1,779 downwards.
AGCGATACGATGAGGCCCTCGTGTTCTTGAACAAATCACTGGAGTTGGACCCAACAAATTCCAACGCCTGGGACAATAAGGGATTATCCTTCGGTTACCTCGGCAGACATTCCGATGCACTGGAGTGCATCAACAAATCTCTTGATCTGGATCCCTTGAACTCCAATGCCTGGAACAATAAAGGGTGGGCGCTCAACGATTTAGGGCGGTATGAAGATGCCCTCGTGTTCTTGAACAAATCACTGGAGTTGGACCCGTCTAAAGCAAATGCCTGGAGCAACAAGGGCTTATCATTCAATTACCTCGGCAGACATTCCGATGCACTGGAATGCTTTAACAAATCTCTTGATCTAGATCCCTTGAACTCCAATGCCTGGAACAATAAAGGGTGGGCTCTCAACGATTTAGGGCGATATGAAGAGGCCCTCTTTTTCTTGAACAAATCACTGGAGTTGGACCCGTCGAACTCCAATGCCTGGAACAATAAAGGATGGGCGCTCAATGATTTAGGGCGGTATGAAGATGCCCTCGTATGCCTGAACAAATCTCTGGGGCTGGACTCATCAAATGCCAATGCCTGGATCAACAAGGGCTTATCTTTCAATTACCTTGGCAGATATTCCAATGCCCTGGAGTGCTTCAACAAATCTCTTGATTTATCTCCCTCAAACTCTAATGCTTGGAATCGCAAAGGCTATGTTCTTTTGAAGATGGAACGTTTGGATGAAGCTCAAGAGTGCATAGAGAAGGCGATTCTGCTTGATCCTGACTATGCGAGGGCCTGGTACAACAAAGGACTATTGCTAAAAGCTATTGGTCGTGGCGAATATGCGGAGGAGGCCTTTAGAAAGGCTGAGGAATTTGGATTCAAGGCGCCGAAAGAAGACTCAACAGGCAGCGCCATCGGGCGGTTGAAAAGGATATCGTCTGTCGTTGGCCTCACCAAGCGCACTTCATCTGGAAGGATGTCCAGCATATGATCGCCAATGATTGAGCGTGCGCATAAAATTATTGCGAAGAGGAGTCAAAACGATATTCTCCTCTTCTTGACTCCTAAAGGAACCTGATACCTTTTGGCATCTCCCCAATACGTCTTCTAAATTCTTCAGGCCAATTGGCGATGTTCAGGCCTTTTTGGCTTAAGAATGCCGAGGCCCAGCGCTCCAGGCCCACGCCGCTGCAACCCGACCAAAGGGCTTCGCCGGATTGAGACTTTACGGTGAAGCCTTTGGGATACTTCTCTCCGTTCACAGACAGATTTTGAAACTCAATCCAGTTGCCGTTGTAGGGCAGTACTGCTTCATAGTCCACAGTTCCTGCCCCTGACATCTCTGAGAGCCCTGTCTTTCCTTCCTGGGCCATAAACCAGGGCGTGACCCAGGCCGTCCTCCAGTGCAACTCCAGGATATCTTCGAAGATGTGCTTGTAGCAGGCCTTCAGCTTCTCAGCTTCCGCCAGGACCTGTTCCTTGCTGCCCAGCCAGACGATCTCTATCCTGTGAAACTCATCCACGCGCTCTATGCCGTGAATTCCGCCGGACTCGTAGCGGTGAGAGGTGCCGGAGCGGTCGAAGACGTTGATGGGCAACTCCTCGCGAGGGAGTGTCATGCCCTGCAAAAATCCCCAGAAGGTAGGGCACTGGGCATAGCACATGCCTCCTATGGGCAGGTCGATCTTCTCTTTAACCAGCTCGAGGGGCACCTCATGGGTGACCTTGTAGTAGTCCATGACCTCTTCCCAGAAGGCCGGATCGCGAGTCTTGGGCGGGCAGACGAAGTA
>JBFYLJ010000121.1:0-3432 GCA_041305465.1 Methanothrix sp. | reverse complement strand
CCATCATGACCACCACCGGATTTGCAACGACCGACTTTGACCAGTGGACGGCTGCCGCCAAGTACACTCTTCTCTTGCTCATGATCATAGGTGCCTGCGCCGGATCTACCGGTGGGGCCATGAAGGTGGTAAGAGTTCTATTGGTCTTAAAGAGCGGATACCGTGAGCTATTTCATGTCATCCACCCAAAAGCTGTAATTGCCCTGCGTCTGGGTGGCATCTCTGTCAGGGATGAAGTGCTGCGACCCAGCAACATATTCGTGGCCATGTATGTCATAATCTTTGCATCGGCCTCACTTCTCCTGGCCATCATCTCATACGGCAATCCTGCAATGACCATAGAGACCATCCTTTCTGCCGTTGCCACCACACTTGGCAACGTGGGGCCGGGATTTGGCTTAGTGGGACCCATGTTCAGCTTTGAGGCGCTCCCTCCTGCTGCCAAGATGTTGCTCTTCTTTTGCATGTGGATCGGCCGGCTGGAGATTGTGACTGTGCTGGTCTTGTTGGTCCCGGAGTTTTGGAAGAAATAGATTTCAAAGAGTCTCATTATTTCGCGGCACGCATGCGTTTTCCTTCTCGCCGATTCGTGCGTTGATCACTCTGTCCGACCTTGCCAGAGCTTCATCTGTTCCCCCATAGTGCCTGGCCGCCTCCACCATGATCTGCTTGAAGCCCTCCAGATCCCCTGCATCTGCTTTTTCACAAAGCCGCATGCATTCCGCCACAAAAGTCTGGCGAACGGCGGCAGCCTTGGGATTCTTCTGGATCGAGGCATAAAGCTCTGGATTCTGGTCCAAAATTCGGCCCACGAAGTCGATCATGATCTCGTAGACCGGAGACATGAATCTCCTCGATCTTTGCACATCAAAGTCCAGAGTGCACAGCGCGGCTCCAATGCCTATGTAAGCGAAGTGCGTGAGCGCCTGCACCACAGCCATGATCTCGTCGTGCTCTTGCGCATCCAGGATCTCCACGTGCGCTCCGTCCGACTGAAAGAGCGAGCGCATGATTGGAAGCCACTTTCCTGTCTTTCCCTCCGCCGGTGTAAGGATTATGGTCTGGCCGCGAAGCGTCGGCATGGTGGGCCCGAACATGGGGTGGGTACCCAGCACCTCCACTCCTTTTGGGGCATAGGTCTTCATGGCTCTTACAGGCCCGGACTTGATTGAGGTCACATCCATGATCAGGCTGCCGGGATGCATGCGGGGCGCAACCTGACGGATTATTTCTACGGTCTTCTCGATGAGAACGCTGACCAGGACGATGTCGCTCCTCTCCACTTCCGCCATCATGTCCCGAGCATAGCGAACCCCCAGGCGCTCGGCTACTTCCACCTTGCCGCTCGGCCCCCAGACCGCCACATCAAAGCCCTTTTCCTTAAAGTAGCGGGCAAACCAGGAACCGGTCTCGCCCGTGCCTCCCAAAATCAGTATGCTAGCCATTGTACCCTCGCCCTGCGCACCTCTTTTAGCACGAAAATGTCTCTTGACTTAGTAAGGCTTTGCATTTTGCCAATCTTCGCGCCCGTCAAGGCTTCGCGTGAGAGCCGGGGTATCAAGCGAAGGCGCGAAATGCAATTGACGAACTGCCAGCATGCTGGATTCGAATTGAAACCGTGATAGGGCACGATCAGGGCTACCAGCCTTGCCTGGAGCTTGAGGGCCGCCATCCACCTCTCTATCCGCCTCCCCCTTGCAGCAAGCCCACATGGGCACACACGCCCATGCGTGATCCCAGCAAGGGGGCCGCTATAAGACTAACGAAAAGAGCTTATCTCAGTTATTGAAGGCCGGAAAGATCAGCAAATCTGCCTTTCCCTGCCTATCGAATGATCCTTACGCCTTTGATATTTTCAATCCAGTATCTTGATCGCCTCTTCGGCAGTCTTGCCCTTGTTGACAATGGCGGCTATGGCCATGGTCATCTTCACAGGGTCCTTATGCTGGAAGACATTCCTGCCGATGGCAACGCCGCGCGCACCCGCGTGCAAGGCTCCGTCTATCATCTGCAAGAACTCCATGTCCGTCTCGGTCTTGGGCCCGCCGGCAATAACCACAGGGACCGGACAGCCCTCTACCACGCGCCGGAAGGAATCGATATCTCCTGTGTAGTTGGTCTTGATGATATCAGCGCCAAGCTCAGCTCCGGCCCGGGCGGCGTGAGCCACGACCTCCACATCATTGGGATTGACGATGGCTTTGCCGCGCGGGTACATCATGGCTATGAGCGGCATTCCCCAGAAGTCACAGCGCTCGCTGACACAGCCCAGTATGCTGAGCTGATCCGACTCGGTCTCAGAACCGATATTGATGTGAACGGACACGGCATCTGCTCCCATCTTCAGGCACTCTTCCACCAAGCATACCTGCACCTTGTTATTGGGATCGGGCCCAAGTGAGGTTGAGGCGCTCATGTGCACAATCAGACCGACATCTCGACCGTAGCCGCGATGTCCATGGCGGACCATTCCCTTTTGCTGAAGAACGGCATTGGCTCCGCCCTTGGCCACCTTGTTTACCATCTCAGGCAGATCGACCAATCCCTTGATTGGGCCGACGGATATGCCGTGGTCCAGTGGAATTATGACTGTGTTCCCGCTGTCTCTGTCCATTATCCTTTCAATTCGTACTCTCTTGCCAATCTCACCCAAATTGTATCATCCCATAAATGCTAACATGTCACATGCTAACACATATCATATTTAAGTGTTGCGATCAGCCGGGCAATGAAGAAGACGAAGATGATATAAAATAATTGATATAAAAATTGCGATTCAGCTAGCTGCAACCGCAGTCGCTGTCATCGTGTCCGCATCCGCATTCACCGTGGTCGTGATCGCAATTGCTGTGATCATGCTCGCAGCTATCGACATTGGCGCAGGAACCACAGCTGGAGATTTCGTCCTCAGGTCCCCTAATTATGAAACCGGTCCCCTGATCGTCGTCGTCCACATAATCAATTATGGTCTCGCTGAGCAGTTCAGTATCCTGCGGGCTCATGTAGACCTTAACACCCCGGCTCTCAAAGACTTTGTCGCCGGCTTCCTCATCTCCCAGAGCCAGACCATAAGTCGCGCCGCTGGCATCAATAGCTGCCAGGAACATCCTGATCACTTTGCCCTCTACCAGGCTGCGCTTTATCATATTAGCTGCCGCTTCTGTAATCTCTATCATGGACCGCACATCCAAATCATATCACCACAAACTCGTATTTAAAGATATTATTTATCATAGAGAAGCAATAAGGGACAGAACATGGGAGTTGATTTGGGAGACCTGCTGCATAGAAAGAGGATCGAGATAAAGGACCTCTCCGGAAGATGGGTGGCAATCGATGCCTTCAACACCCTCTACCAGTTCCTGAGCATAATCCGGCAAAAGGACGGCACGCCGCTCATGGACAGCCAGGGAAGGGTGACCTCGCATCTAT
>JBFYLJ010000120.1:0-7781 GCA_041305465.1 Methanothrix sp. | reverse complement strand
CTGTCCGTCAAGTCCTGTTTCAACGGTCCTATTCGATCCTAGCACCACTTTTCCGGTTCTGATGGAACTTCTTAGGGCTCTATCTACGTTTATCATCGTTATTACCTCATCTCTTGATTGCAACCAGGGTAACGTCACCAGTGCCAAGCTGTATGGGCTGGCCAACGATTACGTTCTCCGTCACACCTTTTAGATCGTCTACATCCCCGCGAATGGCTGCATCCAGAATATGGTTGACCGTGACCTCGAAGGCAGCTCTGGCCAGCACGCTGGCCTTTTCGCCCGATACGCCATGTCGTCCTATCTGTTTTAACTCGCCGTCTACGGTCATGATATCCGCCACCAACATGATGTGTCGCACATCTACTGAGAGACCTTGCTCGCGTAGCGTGTCCGTGGCTTCATTTATGATGGCGTTTCGTGCCGCCTCGATGCCAAGCACCTCTCCGATCTCACTTATATTGTTGGTCTTAATGCGAGCGGGGTCCACTCCCTCAAACTGCATAACCTTCTTGATCGAAGAGCCTTCTGTATAGAGTATGTACTCATCGCCTTCTTTGCGGATGACGACGCGCTTGATGCCCTCTACGCCTTTGAGCGATAGCCTCTTGATCTTCTCCACCAGTTGTAGTAGCTCCCGGTAAGAGGGCTCTTTGGGGACCATCACCAGCAGATTTTCTTTTTGATCCACATTAAGACCGGTTTCCTCTTTCAGCCTTGAAGCGACCTCTTCTGCGGTGATCTTGCGCTGCTCCATTGCACTGGGATTCAGCTCAATGATTACATTCATCTCTGCCAGATCGGTGGCTATAGACCCCAGATGAAGAATGGAAGTAGACTCTATTGCCCAGGCCACTTCTCTTGCCAGGTCACGATCGTGGGCATAATCCTGATTAAGCTTTATGGTCATGGTAGGTGTGGATGGGATCTTTCTCGCATCCACAATCTCTATGAGCCTTGGCAAACCCAGGGTTACGTTGATCTCAGCCACGCCTGCATAGTGGAAGGTACGCATGGTCATCTGAGTGCCGGGTTCACCAATGGACTGAGCCGCGACAACACCCACCGCCTCGCATGACTCCACTTTGGAGTGCTCGTAGTCGCTGGCCACCTGGGATATGATATCTCCCAGTTGCTCTGAGCTGATTGTAGCTCCTTTTAACCCGTTTTCTATTGCTTCCTTGATGCTCGGGGGAAGGTCAAGCTCCGCAAGCTTCTCTGTGATGTCTTTTTCTGTGAGGATCATGCCGACTCCTTCTTCAGCACACTCTTGATGATGCGCTTGACGTTATCTGTACTGGCGTAGTCTCGCCTGGATGCATCCACGCCGTCTTCGCCATACTGGAATTGGACGATCATGCCTCTCGTCTCCTTGACGGTGCCGTCGTATCTTACCTCCAGGTCCTGTAGAGCATTTACCAGTCGGCGTTGCAGGTACCCGCTCTGGGACGTCCTGATGGCCGTATCCACAAGACCCTCGCGACCACCGATGGCATGGAAGAAGAACTCAGTGGGATTGAGGCCGCCTTTGTAGCTTGACTCCACAAAGCCGTGCGCTTCCGCGCCTAGATCTCCCGGCCGGAAGTGGGGAAGCGTTCTGCCGGCATAACCACGCATGATGCGCTCGCCGCGCACCGACTGCTGGCCGACACATGCTGCCATCTGAGTTAGGTTGAGCATGCTGCCGCGCGCTCCGCTCACAGCCATGACTACTCCTGAGTTGTCCAGGCCCAGGTGACGGCCGGCAATCTTGCCCGCAGTATCTCTGGCCTTGCCCAATGTTTGCATGATCCTCATCTCCAGGGTCTCATCGAGTGTTCTGCCCGGCAAAGGCTCCAGTTCACCTGCTTTGTAGGCCTCGATGAGCTGCCGGCTCTTCTCGCGAGCTGTTCTGGTGGTCTCCTCAATCTGATCCACGGCAGCCTTGGGGATGTCCTCATCATCTATGCCGAAGGAGAATCCCGCATGCATGATGCCTCGTAGTGCCAGCAGGGTCATCCGATCCAAGAACTCGCTTGCCACGGAGGGACTGTACTCCTTTATTATTCTGTCTGTTATCTTGCCCTTGAATGCGCCCACAGCCTCAGCGTCGATGGTGCCCTTCAAGAGCTGGCCGTCTTCGATTACCACAAAGGCATCATTATCGCAATCAACACCTTTGCAGACATCGCAGTTATAGCAGAAGTCGGCCTTAAACGATAGGTCCAGGCCTCGCGGCAGTATGAGGCTGAATACCTGCTTTCCCGTCCAGTAGGGCTTGCCGTCCGCTACACCCTCGGGCTTCGGCAGCTCAGAAATATTGAACTTCTTGAGTAGCTCCATGACACCACGCCGATCGATGGGCTTTCTGCCATGAGTAAGCAGAAATGAGCCAGTCACATAGTCGTGTATGCCGCCGATGATAGGACCGCCAAACCTGGGCGAGAGAATGTTCTCCTGCACGCGCATGAGGATCTCTGCCTCGGCACGCGCTTCCTCTGTTTGAGGCACGTGCATGTTCATCTCATCCCCGTCGAAGTCAGCGTTGTAGGGTGGGCAGACCGCTGGATTGAGCCGGAAGGTCTTGTAGGGCATGACCTTGACGCGATGGGACATTATGGACATTCTATGCAAGGAAGGCTGGCGGTTGAAGAGGACGATATCGCCGTCAGCAAGCTGTTTGTCTATCTTCCATCCTATGTCGATCTGTTCGGCTACCTCCTCGCAATTCTTTTCTGTGACCTTGACACGCCTCTGGTCGGGCCGGGTGGCATAATTGACGCCCGGATGTCGTTCCGGTCCTCGCCGCACAAATGTCTTCACAATTTCCATGTTTCGAGCGTTGGCAATCATGGGAACGGACAGCTCCATGGCTATCTCCATGGGCACGCCGACCTCACCAATGCTGAGATTTGGGTCAGGAGAGATGACCGTCCTGGCGCTGAAGTTGACACGTTTCCCGGATAGTGATCCCCTGAAACGTCCTTCTTTGCCTTTCAGCCTCTGAGAGAGCGTTTTTAGGGGCCGGCCGCTGCGATGACGGGCAGGAGGTACGCCGGAAACAGTGTTGTCCAGGAATGTAGTAACATGATACTGCAAGAGCTCCCACAGATCCTCAATGATCAGTTGGGGTGCACCTGCCTCACGGTTCTCCTGGAAGCGCTGGTTGATCCTGATGATGTCCACCAGCTTATGCGTGAGATCATCTTCGCTCCTCTGTCCCGACTCAAGAGTGATGGAGGGGCGCATGGTAACTGGCGGGACCGGCAGAACAGTCAGTATAATCCATTCCGGGCGCGCCGTAGCTGGATTCATGCCCATGACGGCAATATCTTCATCAGGGATCTTTTCGAATCTGTCACGAATGTCTGATGCGGTGAGCTTGTGGCCATCTTCGACGTAAGAGAGGGGGCGCTCGAACTTGATCTCCTTCTGGGGTGCTCCACAATAGGGGCAAGTCTTGTTCTTGCGTGCCTCTGAGAAGACTTTATTGACTGTGTCGTCAGTCATCTGCCCCAGCCGCTCCAGTTCCTGAATTTGTCCCAGGTACATCTTCTTCTCATTTTCCTTGAGCATAAGACGCGAGCAGTCTTTGCAGATGCCCCTCAGCACCTTTCGGATCAATTTCGCAAAGCCCACATGAATTACAGGAGCAATTAAGTCGATATGGCCAAAGTGACCGGGACACTCTCCGGGCCGACCGCCGCAGGATCGACAGCGCAGCCCTGGATCGATTACACCAAGCCGAGGGTCCATGAGACCCATTTCAATAGGAAAACCATCGTCGTCGTATGTATCTGCGGTAATGATCTTTACTACGCTCATCTTGCGAAACTCTTGTGGCGAGATGAGGCCGAAGCGGATCTTGCCAATTCTCTTGGGGACCGTCATATTTCCACCTAAACCGCGTCTTCCAGGATTAGTCGCGGTGCTACACCTAATGATTTGATCTCGTCGAGCAGTAGCTTGAAGGCATAGCTCATCTCCACTGGGTAGATCTCCGTATCCGCACCGCAGGTCGGGCAGAAGTCCGCATTTCTGCGCCTATCATGGATAGCGATCATGCCGCAGTGGCTGCAAACAAGCTCAGTCACTTTATCCGACTCATCAACCAGACGTTCCTTGAGAGCAAGAGCTGCGCCATGAGCTATGAGCACATCTCTCTCCATCTCACCAAACCGCAAGCCTCCCTCGCGAGCACGACCTTCTGTAGGTTGGCGAGTCAAGACCTGCACGGGGCCCCTGGACCTGGCATGCATCTTGCCAGTGACCATGTGATAGAGCTTCTGATAGAGAATTACACCCACGAAGAGGTCTGCCATGATTTGCAGACCAGTGGCTCCATTGTAGAGTATTTCGCGACCTGTATGTGAGAAGCCGAACTTTTTCAAAGCGCCGCGCAAATCCGGTTCGTTCTCGCCCAAAAAGGCGGTTGCATCAACGAATCTGCCCTCTAGAGATCCGACCTTTCCACCGATCATCTCCAGGACGTGGCCCACTGTCATTCGAGAGGGGATCGCATGAGGATTCAGCAGCAGGTCGGGCACTATGCCTGATTCCGTGAATGGCATATCTTCCTGGGGCACAATCAATCCGATTACACCTTTTTGTCCGTGCCGGGAGGCGAATTTGTCGCCCAATTCCGGAATGCGCTGGTCTCGGCTCTTGACCTTGGCCAGGCGGTTGCCGTTGGAGGATTCGGTAAGGATGACCATATCCACTACACCTCTCTCATTGGAACGCATGGTCACAGACGTCTCTCGCCTCTGCTGAGGGGTCAGGCCGAACTCGGAAGGCTCCTCCAAAAATCGTGGCGGGCTGGTCTTACCGATGAGCACGTCATTGGGGCCTACATAGGCATTGGGGTTGACAAGTCCGTCGGAATCTAATTGATCGTAAGCCTCACTGCCTCGTGCACCCCGAACCTCCACATCAGGAATCTCGAACTTGTCCTCCTGGCCGCCCGGATATTTTCGCTCCTCTGCTTCGGAGACGCGGAAGAAATGGCTTCTGGCAAGACCGCGCTGGATGGAGCCGCGGTTCATAACCAATGCATCTTCAATGTTATATCCCTCATAGGCCAAGACCGCCACCACGAAATTTTGTCCCGCAGGCCTCTCCTCAAAGCCAATGGCACCCGATGTCTTGGTCCTGACTATGCCTCTTTGCGGACTGTTCAGATAATGGCCGCGTGTATCGGGCCGCAGTCTCATATTAGCAGTGGACATTCCCAGGCATTGCTTGACCATTCCCGCGCCCATGGTGTTTCTAGGGCTGGCGTTATGCTCCGGGTAGGGCACAAGGCCCGCCGCGATGCCCAAAATCAGTGACGGGTCCAGCTCCAGATGGGTGTGATCTGGATTGATATCTTCTTCCCAGATGGCAATGAGGGTGTTCTCTTCTTCCTCAGCATCCAGATACTCGACCAGACCGGATGACACAAGATCGGCAAAGGTCATCTCGCCGTTCTTTATCTTGGTTACATGCTCTTCAGTGACCAGCGCCTTTCCGTTTTCCACAACAATGAGCGGCCTTCTGGCTCGGCCGGAGTCGTTGTTCATGAAGATTTCATTGGTGTCTTTGAAATAGACCACATTCATCTGGCTGCTGATGCTGCCGCAGCGCCGCAGGCGACGCAAATTTGTGACCAATGCCTTTGGGTCTTCATGATGCCCTACGATCTCACCGTTTACATAGATTCTCGCGCCGCTAGTCAAGGCTTCAGCCAACATTACCACCTACCGAAATCACGCCCAAATCCATTAATATTTTCCTGATGTTAACTGAATCATCTGCACCCTTGGATAGTTCCACTCCCTGAGCGAAGTTCTTCACCAGGCCACAGTTGGGTCCTTCCGGAGTCTCGCAGGGACAGATGCGACCCCACTGGGTAGCATGCAGATCTCTGGCCTCGAAGTGCGGTTGAGATCTGGAGAGAGGTGAGATCACGCGACGCAGATGGGAGAGCGAAGCCATATAATCGGTACGATCGAGAAGCTGGGAGACGCCTGTGCGCCCGCCGACCCAGTTTCCTGTGGCCAGAGGATGAATCATTCTCTCTGTGAGGACATCCGCGCGAACCGTGGTCACCACATTGAGGTCTCTGTTTCTCATGCTGGCTCTCTCCAACTGGTACTTTATGTCTCGCGTCAGGCGGTTAAAGGCCACCCGGAATAGATCCTCCATCAGATCACCGGAGAGTTTCAGCCTCTTGTTGGAGTAATGGTCCTTATCGTCCTCACCGCGTCGCTCCAGCGCCAGTTCGAAGCAGGCTTCTGCCATGCGCGAGAGGAAGAGCGCCTTTGAAAAGCGATCTTTCTCTTCCACGCCGATGTGAGGAAGCAGGTACCTGTCCAGGACATAAGTAGCCCTCTTTTTCTGGTATTCCTTGGCCTGGCCGGCGGCTACGCGAGCGCCGATCTTCTCCAGGGCCTCATCATTGGTCGAAACCTCGGCTTCCTCCAGATTTTCCAGCATGAACTTTATGATTTCAGGATTATCTGATACGGATTTCACAATATCCATGTCTGTGTCCATGCCAAGAGAGCGCAGCAATGTCACGAAGTTGAGCCGTCCTGAGACAGAGGGGAAGGATACCTCCAGGATGGAACGACGGCCACGTTCCACAATGACCAGGGAGCGATAGCCCTGTCTCTGGCTGAAGACCTTGGCCACCTCGATGTTTTCATCGTAACGCTGGTTGTATTCGACCAGAATCTTGTTTGGCGCCAGGTCCTCTAGTGTCATGATGACGCGTTCTGAGCCGTTGACAACGAAATAGCCGCCTGGATCGGATGGGTCCTCACCATAGGTTATCATCTCGTCTGCAGTTAGCCCGGAAAGGTTACAGATCTTGGAGTTGAGCATAATGGGCAATGTGCCAATGTCTGCCTCAACCAGATCCTTTTCTGTCTCACCCTCCACTATGGTCATCTCAAGCTTAATGGGGGAGGCATAGGTCAAATTGCGAAGCCTGGCATCATTAGGGTAGAGCCTCTCGATGGAGCCGTCCGCTTCGCGCACCATGGGCTTTGCCACTCGAATCTTGCCCAGCTTCACATAGGTATTCTCGATATTGGTCTCGATGATACTCACTTCATCTATGACCTTCTGCAGGCCCTTATCTATAAAATCATTAAATGAATTTATATGATGGTGCACCAACTTGTCCCTGGTAAAATAGGAGCTATAAAGAACATTTCTATCGAGCAAAAGACCACCCTTAATCGATTACCAGCCGGTAAAAGATCGATTGCTTAGCTGTTGTACTCTTTCGGATTACCTTGATTATATCGCCAACTTTCGCCTCGATCTCTTTAGCCGCAGGGTCTGTTACGTGAATTTTAGGTAGCTGAGGCGCATCAATGTTATATGCCTTCAGAACCTCGGCACACTCTTCCGGTGTGAGCAGCACATGTTCCGGAACCATTTCATGATCTCTTACGGCAAACTTGGTCACTCGAACCACCTTATTGGAGAAGGAGCAGCAAATAGGCCAGGAAACTCCAAACGGGCTCGGGGGGATTTGAACCCTCGACCACCTGGTATCTTCATCCAAAAATTTAAAAGCCAGACGCTCTGCCTAACTGAGCTACGAGCCCTCGCGGCCAGGCATGCCTCAAGCCTTATGTGCTGCACTGATTGAGGAATAAAGAGATCCCCCTTAAAAGCTTTTTCCCTGTGGGACCTAGATTCGTCCCTCTAGGCGAGCAATCTCCGATCCCACCTCAGAGGTGGTTGAGCTTCCTCCAAGGTCATATGTCTTTATCCGGCCTTCAAATAGGTTCCGCTCAATGGCAGAT
>JBFYLJ010000119.1:0-5359 GCA_041305465.1 Methanothrix sp. | reverse complement strand
AGAGGATTCCGATTAACTTGAGGTCGATGGTCCCCATAACGAACTCCGTTAATATTTTGACGTTTTCGCTCTAATTTTCCCTGTTCTTGCCTCCGGAATTTCTTATTTTCATCAGATTTTTCATATTTTTTCGACAGCTATCGCTATGCATGCAATTTGCCTTTGGCGGAAGCCAAATGGTAAGCATTGAAAACGATACCTGTGATTATCATCTTGACTCTAACCCTTGGAATCGTGGTAACAGCGACATGCCCTGCTTTGCAGACACACTTGATGAAAGCGTAGAACCTCTCAACAGGCGATCTTTTGCTGGAGATCCGCTTGTTGCGCATTTCATCCTTATAGGTTAAAGGATGGCCCCGCGTTGGCTTTTTCATGGCTGCATTATATCCTTTTGTCTTGGCTCCATCATATCCTTTATCAGCATATCGAACTTCGCCTTCTTCGGCCAGATCCACTTGACTATCATGGACATTGGCAGCTGTAACCTCGATTCTTCTAACCAAAAAAAATTTTTCATCTGTGCAATCATGCAGCTTGTATCCGAAAAAGGATTTAGTTCCTTTCTTCGCCCAAGTTCCATCTTTGCTTCGCCGCGTCTTGGACTCTATACCGCGAGGAGTATCTGCTTTGGCATGGCCGGGATCAGCCGTGATGAATGTTGCATCCTGCATGACTCCCTTTTGCACCTTGAGGTTCATTGCATCAAGCTGCCTTTGCATCTCAGCCCATATTTCCCTATCCACGCCGTTCTCAACAAGACGCTCTCTAAACTTCCATATCGTTGTGGAATCAGGAACAGCTTCCATTGTGCCAAGAAACACTCTAAAAGAGATGCGATCGGCAATTTCGCGTTCAAGCTGCTCATCGGAAAGGTTGTAAAGCTGCTGAATGAACAACGACTTGAACATCACGATCACATCGAGATTCGGTCGCCCGCCGCATTCGGTATTGTTCTTATACATAGCTTCAAGCGCGGGTCTGAAGCTTTCCCAATTTAATCTACCACCAATATCGACTAGCTTGTCTCCAAGATATTTGATCCGTTCGTATTCCAGGCGAAGGGCAAAATCAGTGAGGGTCCTCATGAACTATTATATAGTATTAATACTATTTAAAACTATCGATTAAATAGGGTTTTTCGGAATTCTCCGTAATCTTTCGCCGCCTCCATTATCGTTTCCTTGTCAATATTAGCAAGTTTTCCTTTGATAACCTTGATTTCCTTTTCGATAATTTCGGAGTCTAATTCCGTGATGGCTTTTGATACTAAACTTGTTTTATCTTTGCCTTCGGGAATAGAGTCATATATCCCTTTAATAGCCTTTTTTATTTTTGCTACATCAGCTTCTTCCGCTTTATCTGCCTCCATCATCATTTCACTAAGCGCCGCTGATAGCAATGCGGGATCAATTTTTCCCATTATGGCCTTGGCCTTCTCAAGCGTTTCTCTTTTCTTATCGTTTTCTTCCATATCCATACACTTCCCAAATGTATTCGATTCGATTCATACGCATGCTCCTGTTTACTATTTAAATTCTATGGCACACTACCAGTATTGATTTGAATTTCAACTACTTCTGCACAACTGGCGATGATGTGACATAGGTGATATCAATAAGCAAGGAATTAAACTGCAGTTAGGCTGTAGATATCACCGCATTCTTTTGAATCGCTGACAGTGACATTTTTCTCCTTTCTTATATGTGACCAGATCTCATCAACCTGTACGCGATCTGGGCGAAGTTCTTTCAAAAAATAATCAGTTTCTTTTCTGCTATGCTCGCTCGGTGAGATCAACCCACTTACATATTGTGCCATTATCGTGCCCAGAAATTCGCGCAGCTCCTCGAATGCTTACCTCTCTGTAATCTGAGCAAGTTTTCGGTAGACCTCATCAATCGGAATGTTAGGGCCGAAGAACGGCGTTCCAGATCATGCGGGCCATCACCGGAGGCCGCCAGAGCCTGGCCGAGCAAAAGAAGATGGGTGGCGAGCCGGAAAAGTGCTCCATCTATGAGTTCCTGGTCTTCCATCTCTCTGACGATAAAGAACTCCTGGAGCTGGACGCCGAATGTCGCAGCGGCAGGCGCATGTGCGGAAGCTGCAAAAAGGATGTTGCCGAGAGGATCGAGAGGTTCCTGCGAGAGCATCAGCAGGCTCGCGAGGCGGCTCGCGAGAGGCTGCCGGAGTTTGGAATCGAGCCCTGAAGAGAGCCCCAGGCAGAGATGCAGCATGTGCAAAAATTCGTATCTGGAAGCGGCGCACCGCAATCATTCTCGTCTGATCCCCGGCGTTGCGAGATACCATCTTCCCTTTTTTCCTTTCATAAATTGCAGGGCCTTCGTGTAATCATCGAAGTAATAGGCCTCTTTTGTGTCCAGATTCATTAAGCTGATCCGGCTCTCAACGGAAATGCCCTTCTCGGCAAGCATCTGCTCTATATCCTGCCGAAGCAAGCTCTTCTCCTTTTCCATCTTTCCCGAAGCTTTCATACGCTCGTCTTTATCCATGGACAGAATGGCACATTCCCCCGTTCACAGTTTGGCGGGCTTGGCCCGGCGAACAGCCCACTTTATATAATCGCCTGCAGGAAATTCGTGAACCGACGTGGCAACAATCAGGCCTTCCCCTAAGGATGCTGCCACAAGAATTGCTCTGCCTTTATGGTCTTTTAAAACCGTCTCAAATCTCTCTCCTGGAATAAAAAAACCATCGCACTCAGGCGTGCTGGTGCTGAGCAGAGAGGAGCACTCGTGACATGATGTAGCGACGCTCTGGGTGCTCAGCTCGCAGACATACTCCAAGGGCAGCGGCAGCCAGTCAAAGTCATGAGTGGGGACCATTGCACCAAAGATGGTCAAGACGCCTCCCTCTTTCACAAATAGAGAGATATTGGATCTGATCCTCTGAAGCGCCGGGAGAGCCTTGGAGTAGAGGGGGTTGGCAAAGCCGGTAGGGATAAGCACAACCTTGAACCTGGGAAGAAAGGGGCTTCCCAGCATCTCAGGAGAGATGAACTGATAGCTCACCTTAATCTCATCGAATAGCTTTTGATAGAGGAAGCTCTCGCCTCCTATGAATGCAACATCTGGCATACCAGTGCCGTTCTCTTCTGAAGGAGCATCATGAAAACCTTTGCGGCTGCAATGCCGGCTCACGGGGATTTCTTGCCATCGGTCTCCATTAGGTTTATTACTAAATAATATCAGCATACTGAACTGAGATTATATATGGAACAAGAATTGATGAGGATTGGGGTCTCCCTGCCGGAGAAGCTTCTCTCCCGGTTTGATGAGATCATATTGAAGCGCGGCTATTCGTCGCGCTCGGAAGGAATTAGAGACGCAATAAGAAATTATATCGTCCATTACGAGTGGATGAGCGATGTTCAGGGCGAGAGGGTTGGCGTAATCACTCTTGTCTACTCCCACGGCCAGAGGGGTCTTGTGGACAACCTCACCGCGATTCAGCATGAGGCAGGGAGCATCATCCAGTCGAGCCTTCATGTTCACCTGGACCATGACAACTGCCTGGAGGTCATAGTGCTTAAGGGCGAGGGACAGGATGTGAGAGCGGCGGCGGAGAAGATGATGTCCTTGAAGGGCGTCAAGCACGTCAAACTCACAACCACTTCTATGGGCAAAGAGCTCTAGACTTCAATGAGTCTCCAAGAGATCATTCCGGGAGTCTTTGCAGCTGAGGAGGACGGCCAGAGGAGGCTTATGAGCCATAGCCACGATCCTTTGCAGGTCTACGGAGAGCGCATCAGGGATGGCTACAGGCTTTGGGACCCATTCCGATCCAAACTCGCAGCTTTCCTGCTCAAATCCAAGGGTCCAAAGCCGGCACTATCTAGCGATTCAAAGGTTCTCTACCTGGGGGCTGCTACTGGGACAACCGTGAGCCATGTGAGCGATATAGTCAGCGACGGCCTGGTTTATGCAGTGGAGTTCTCGCCCAGGTCAATGCGTGATTTGGTAAGGCTTTGTGAGAGGCGCGAAAACATTATTCCGATACTTGCAGATGCATCTCGCCCGGAGGATTATGCCTTCATGCTCGAGCCTGTGGACCTGGTCTACCAGGATGTTGCTCAGAGGAATCAGGCGGAGATAGCATCATCGAACTGCCGCCGCTATCTCAAGCCAGGGCATGATCTGATTCTGATGCTCAAAACCCGCTCTGTCGATGTCAGCGCAAGCCCTCAGGCAGTCCTCTCGTCCGAGACTGAAAAGTTGCAGGGACTGGATTTATCCTGCGTTTTGGATCTGCTCCCATTTCATCAGGATCACTATGCAGTCTTGGCCAGGAAGCCGACTTGATTCTCCACTACATTTTGTCTGAAAATGAAATCCTGGCCTAGCTTGCCAGCTTCTTGATCTCATCAATTATGATATTGGGAAGAAGCCTGACGTAGCCCACCAGTGGGATCTTTGCTCTGGCAACACCTATCACCCACTCGTCCTTGACGGGGGTGAGAAGGCTGATCCCCTCTCCGACAAATGTGCCGTTTTCAGTCTGGTAAATTAGAAGGCCCGTCTCCTTGTCAAGGTAAATCTCGCTTCCAACGCTCATGAGATCCCCTCTGTGCTCGCTTATGTATGTGAGATTGGCCGTTCCGAAGATATTTCCTGCCATCTGGTCGATCATCTCATTATGATCCCCTTTGGTGATATAGCCTGAGAAGGGCGCAGGAGGCCCCTCTTCCCACATGGGATCTCCCGCCTCGACATGCCGAAGAGCCCTATGAATGATGGGCGTCGCCTTCTCCTTGCCTGGAGCAAAGCCGATGAGCATCTTGAGCTGATCAAACAGATTGAGGCTCGCCTTGCCATAAGGCCTGTAGAGTATAACATCGCCCGGCATATTGAAGGCGGTATAACCGGTCATCTCAGCCTCGTCCCCGGGGATGACATCAGTTCGCGAAGCTCCCTGAACCAGCACGATGTCACCTATATTGAGATTGGGCACCATACTTCCCGACTCAACTGCAACCATTGGCGTCCAGAGGCCGAGGAGCAATTGGGATAGGAGGGATATTCCGCCTACCACCACAACCACGAATATTATGTCCTTGACCAGGCCTGGAAGAGGCAAATTGTCAAACCACTCTGCAATCCTCATCAACCAGCTTTATCCGTTGGTAGACTCTTATACTCCTTTCGATGCAGCAGATGTCCAGAAGTCGCATCTCTCGCCGCCCCGATCCGGGCCAGGATATAGTCCAGAAGCTAGCTGAGATGGGCTATCAGCTCGAGCCGGAGGCTTTGAAGGTCATCTGTCGCCATCCTGGCAGCAAGGAGGATCTATTGCGCCGGATCATCAGCAGCACAGATAGGTCTGTGGCCGTAATAGGAAC
>JBFYLJ010000118.1:0-7043 GCA_041305465.1 Methanothrix sp. | reverse complement strand
GGCAAAAAGAACCTTGAGCTGCTGTATGGCGCAGGATAATCCTTGAAGAGCAGAAAATTGCACTGCGGGCATTCTCTTTGCAAAAGGGCCAGGGCATTGCCACTGCTGCCTACGCTCACCTCATGCCCCCGTGCCAGCAGCTCCTCGATGATGGGAATGTCCCTGGTAGCGTGCCCCAGCCCCCAACTGAGTGTGCCCACAAATACATGGCCCATTGCAGGAGAAGAGATGCCCTCCGATCGTATAAATCCTCAATGCTTCACGATCCATAAGCCTTTTAAACAGGATATTCATAGTTAGCAGGTTTAACACAATGCTCAAACATTGACAGGAGGTGTATTGGATGCCATACGAGAGCATAAGCGAGCTGCCTAAAAGCGTGCGAAACCTGCCAAGCCGCGCCAAGGCGCTTTACATGAAGGCCTTTAACGGCTGCTGGGAGGAGCTTGAGGATGTAGAAGATGCAGCGCGCGAGAGGGCATCTCACGAAGCTGCCTGGTCGGCCGTGAAAGAACAGTACTGTAAGGACGACGAGACAGGTGAGTGGGTCAAGAGCGAGGATCTCTCAGGAAAACGCTCGCGACACGTTATCAGGCACCGAAAGAGCAGGCCCAGCGGGGCTGCCTTACAGGCCAAGGCACATGCATGATCATCTTTGACACATGCATTGGCGAGAGATGTTGGTGAGCAATTTGGCCACCGAAAAACCGAAGGTGCTGCTCATCAGCAACTCCAGAATATAATAAAAACCTGCAAATCTCTTCTAATCTCCAAAGAGGCATTTGTTCGATTCAATAGAATCCTGTCGACAATATCTTATATCTTCTGGCAGAAATATGCCTTCAGAATTTGAGCGAGGCGAGATGTATGTCAAAGGATATTCTTGATAAAGGTGCAATTTTGCAGAGGGATAAGGAGACATTTGCCATAGCGCCGCATATTCCCGGTGGCATAATTGATCCGGCAGGGCTACGCAGGATCGCTGATGTGGCAGAAAAATACAACGCAAAAGTCCTGAAGATCACATCCGCTCAGAGGATCGCAATTGTCGGCATTGATCCCAAAGACATCGATGATGCATGGAAGGATCTCGGGATGAAAGCAGGAGCTGCCATTGGTTTATGTGTCCGGAGCATCAAGATCTGTCCCGGTACCACCTTCTGCAAACGCGGCCAGCAGGATTCCGTTGGCATAGGCCTCAAGATGGATGAGCTGTATCATGGAATGCAGCTTCCCTGGAAGTTCAAGATAGGCGTCTCAGGATGTGCTAACTCCTGTGCTGAGCCGGCTGTAAAGGACATCGGCTTGATAGGAATGTCCAAAGGGTGGAGGCTGCTTGTTGGCGGCAGCAGCGGAGTCAAGCCCAGGCTCGGTCTGACGCTGGCAGAGAACCTATCCGACGAAGAGGCGCTGTCGCTGGTCGATAAGATAATCGGATACTACAAGGATCACGCCAAGAAGCAACGCCTGGGGGAGTTCATAGAGGAGATTGGTTTCGAAAAATTCAAGCAGGAGATTCTGTCCTCATAGGATGAAGAATGCCGGAAGGGCATTTTGCTCCTTCCTGGCTTTCGCTAAGATTCGCATAATTGGATCAAGATTATAGAGATAAAAACAGATGGAAGACCCTGCGGATTGCAGGGCCTTTACTTTTGCATCAACCTGCGATTTTATAAATTAAATGGGCTGGTTGATGAATACCAGGTCTGTCACACTGGCATTGGTTAGGGTGACTTCAATTGCTCCCTCGGCAGGAGACACAGCAGCCCAGCCTTCTACAGGCATCTCACTCACTGTGTAAGCGCCGGCAGCCAGATCTGCAAAGGCGAACTTTCCGTCAACTTCTGTGACAACGCTGCTTACGGCAGCACCATTCATGCTCAGGTTCATGGTCCAATTGGCCAGAGCTGTCTGATTGTTGTCCATGACAGCACCCTCGATTGCGAACAACTCAGCAGCAGGTTCGACAACAGTTGTGTTCTCAGTCTCATTTACAAGTGCAGCAGCCTCTGTTGCAGCCTCAGTCGCGGTTGTGGCTTCAGCCGGGGTTGTGTTCTCTGCTACATTTGCGGCCTCAGTCATTGTTGTGGTTTCTGTTCCGGCTGGGGTCTCTGTTACAGTTGTAGCCTCAGTTGCGGCCACTGCCTCTGTTGCAGTCGCTGTTGTCTCCTTCTTGTTCATGCTGCCGAGCAATGCGGGGGCCTTATAGGTCTTCATTCCCTGTGCAGCGGCATTCTCGACGCCAATCAGTGCAAAAGAGTATTTGGGTGCGGCGCCAGCATTGAAGCTGTAAGGTACTCTGGTGCTGCTGACAGATGCGGCCTCGAAGGAATATTTGTCCTCTACCATTCCCGGTGTCATGCTGTGGGCAGGATCACCTGCGGTTAAGGTATAAGCGATTCTCTCTCCAGACGTTATAGAGTAAGATTGATTTCCTGCAGCTTCATTTGAATACCCCAGAGCAGGCATAATAATAGCTGCTATCATGAGGGCCGCAGTGATGGCCAGAACTTTCCTCATATTGACTACCTCCTATTCCACTAGTGCATATTTATGACTGTAGATTGAACATCCTCCCTTTTGAGAAGAATTGTCGTCAAGTCTAGTTATTCTTCATATAAATAGACTTTCATGGGCATAGGCAGAAATTAGGGGGCAGCATCCCATTTATCCTCACTTCTTTCGGGGTGCAAAAGTGCATTTGAAACAAAGCTCAATTCTTCGGGAGACTGCCGCCCGGCTTCACAGGATTTTTGCAGCCTTCTTTATGGCCCGGACGATGGCCTCGCCATCACTTTGGCTGAACCGTAGCAGGAGAGGATCGCAAAAAATCAGTCCAGGTGTTCTCTTTCTGTATTTCAATCAGAGGGACAACATAACAGATAAAAAAATTATTTTTAATAAAAAAGATTACATTAAAGTGGACCAACGATCGGGGTATTTGCCATTCCCAGTCCAGAATAAGCTCTACCACTCGTATTTGTGTGTTATTGAGTATAGGACCTGAAAAGAGATAGATTCTCAGGGAGAGGACCTCGCATCACAGCAGGAGCATTCGCGTGGCAGCAAGAATGCAGTGGGTGGTTGGGTATTCGCGGATCTCCAGTCAGTTTGGGACAATCATCAGAGCAGCATTCTCCCTTTCCATAAGAGAGATACCAAATTATTGTTAATATATTTCTTATTTAGCAAAATATTTATACTATTACTATCAATCATTAGCGAAAAACTGACAGAGGTTTGAAAATGCCTAAGAATGGAATAGCTCTGACGATTGGACTTAACTCGGTGGACCCGAAACATTATGCAGGATGGTCAGGAGAACTTGCCGCTTGTGAGGCAGACGCAAGAGACATGGCAAAGATCGCCGCATCCAAGAAGTTCCAGGTAGAAACATTGCTGACAAAAGATGCAACCAGGGCCAAGGTCATAGAGAAGGTATCAAAGGCGGCCAAGGAGCTGAAGTCCGGCGATATCTTCATGTTAACCTATTCCGGTCATGGCGGCCAGCTTCCGGATCTGAACAGAGAGGAGCTCGATGAACGCGATGAAACATGGTGCCTCTATGATGCTCAGCTGGTAGACGATGAGCTAAACGCTCTATTTGCAGGATTTTTGGAGGGCGTTCGCATTCTGGTCTTTTCTGACAGTTGCCACAGCGGCACAGTCACCAGGGGAATGGATGACTTCGGCAGATCTCCCCTAACTGCTCCATCTGGAACCCCGCTTCGCAAAAAGAACATGCCGAGAGAGTTCATAGGACCTGTCTATAAAGAAAACAAGACGTTCTATGATAAAATATTGAAAAAACCGGCCGTAAAGGAGGAAGACATTAAGGCTTCCGCATTATTGATATCTGGGTGCCAGGACAATCAGTATTCTTATGATGGGGAAAGAAATGGACTGTTCACATCGAACCTATTGGCTGTCTGGAAGGAGGGAAAATTTTCAGGCGACTATAAAAGGTTTTATTCAAGCATAGTCAGGCGCATGCCCAGAGAACAAACACCTAATTATTATCCCACAGGTGTGCGAAACTACACATTCGAGCGCCAGAAGCCATTTACCATCTGACGACAGGTCATAATTTCCCTTTTCAAAGAAGCCTCACAAAGTGGAATCCGGCAGGGGGAATGCGGGCCCCAGGAGCAAGATCGCTCGAAAGCCCGCCATCCACCCAGATCTTTTGCCAAACCAGACATCAAGGCTTTTTTTCTCGCCTCTACCTGGAGTCCTTTGCTCCCTGATCCCGGACCCTCTTCTGATGCCGGTACATGATGGCCAGGGCATCTGCCACCTGCTCAGGGGTGGAAAATACGGGAATTCCTGCCTTCTCCATCTTGATAGCATCTGCCAGGGCGAACTCCTTTCCCGCCACGCAGGCTATGATGGGCTTGCCCTTGTAGTCGATGGACTTGAGGGAGTCCACATAGCTCTCCAGGATCTCCGCCTGCAGGACCACGATGAAGCTGCCCACATCCTGGCTATCCACCCCGATCTCAATGGTCTTCTTCACCGTCTGTGCATCCTGGCTGAAGGTGTAATCGACGGGATTCATGCCGCAGACGTAATCGG
Organism: Methanothrix sp.; assembly: GCA_041305465.1. GTDB lineage: Archaea > Halobacteriota > Methanosarcinia > Methanotrichales > Methanotrichaceae > Methanothrix. The sequence continues at coordinate 2,468 of JBFYLJ010000118.1, read as the reverse complement.
GCAATAGCTTCCGGAGCCGCTCCTTGAGGTCCGGCTCCAGCTCGGAGAGCCTCATGCCATTGTCTGTGATGGCGTCGGCTGCTATCACGCCAAGCGATCCGGCATAGGTGATGATGAACACACCCTCCCGGTCCGGCAGCGGCTGCTTGGATATGGCCCTTGCCAGGTTGAACATGTGCTCATAGTCCCTGGCCCGGATGATGCCCGACTGGCGAAAGGCAGCGCTGAAGACCTGATCGTCCCCGGCCAGAGAGGCTGTATGCGAGGCAACAGCCTTCTTGCCCGCATCGGTCCGGCCCGACTTGAGGACCACTATGGGCTTCTCCCTGGTGATGCGCCTGGCCACGTCTATGAACCTGCGCCCGCCCTTCACCGACTCGAGGTACATGCAGATGACATTGATGTTGGGGTCCCTGCTCACCGCCTCCAGGATGTCTGTCTCATTTATGTCCAGCTTGTTTCCGATGGTGGCTATGATCCCAAAGTCCATGATATGCCGCAGGCCCCAGAGCATGCCAGCGGCGCAGACACCTGCCTGGGAGACCAGGCCTATGTTGCCCATCGATAGGGCATCGACTATGCCAATGGACTGGACCATGCTGCAATGGGTGTTGATGATGCCTGAGCAGTTAGGTCCGAGCAGCCGCACTCCGTACCTGTCAGCGATCTCCTTCATGGACATCTCAATCTTCTTGCCCTCCTCGCCAAGCTCAGCAAAACCAGCCGACTCGACAACGATATAGCGCACACCACACTTGCAGCACTCCTCCACAACGTCCGGAGTCACTCCAGCCGAGACTAGTATGATTGCCACGTCCACGGGCTCTGGAACGGCGCTGATGCATGCATAGGCCTTGCAGCCGCAGATCTCGTCAGCCCGGGGGTTGATTGGATAGAGCTTGCCTCCGAACTTGTGGCTGACGAGATTTGTGAATACATTCCAGCCCAGCTTTCCAGGCGTGCCTGAAGCCCCGATGACGGCAATGCTCTTTGGATAGAAGAGGTCGTGAAGATCCTGTTTGGCCGGAGCCGGAGGCTCTGGCCTTGGCGTTCCCAGGATTATGCGGGCGTCAACCACGCAGTACCCGTCAGGATAGAGGAATACGGGATTCAGGTCCATCTCAGAGATCTCGGGATTATCCATCACGAGATCGGATATGGAGAGGAGCAGACTCTCCAGAGCGGGAATGTCGGCAGAGTAGCCGCGATAGCCCTTGAGCAGGGCATAGCCCTTGATCTCCTCGATCATCTCCCTGGCATCTGATGCAGATAGGGGCAGGGAGCGAAAGGAGACATCCTCTAAGACTTCCACGAAGACTCCGCCAAGGCCGAACATCAGCACAGGCCCGAATGTGGCATCATTGGCCACACCCACTATTGCCTCGACTCCAGGCCGGGCCATCCTCTGGACTGAGACGCCCTCGATCTTCTTGCCAGAGAACGTCCTGACCATCTCTCTATAGGCCGCTCTCACCTCGCCGGCATCCTTTAAATTCAGCTTGACTCCGCCGGCATCTGACTTGTGGACAACCTCTGAAGATAGCAGCTTCATGGCCACAGGGGAGCCCAGTGACTGGAATATCTCTGCAGCCTCATCCTCGGATCTTGCCGCCTTTGCCCCGCTGGTGGCAATCCCCAGGCTTTCCAAAGCCGCCTTGCTCTCATGCTCCATCAGATAGGTCCTTTTCTCAGCTTTCGCTCGATTTATTATCTCATTGTATCTCTCAGCCATTTTGACCCCAGAATATTGCGGTTTCCTTCTTTAGAGTGACAGGAGGCCAGAGTGCATTTTATGCTTAAACGGTTTTCCTTTCGCCAAGGCCGTCCGGGTCGCCCTCGTTTCTGTCGACTGCAGTAGTCCTGGATTCTGGAATGCGATCGTTTGCATCTGGCCATAAGCCTAGAGGCTTTTAGCCAATCAAAGCCGCATCGCCCTGATTGCCACCATGTTGAAGTAATTGCCTGCATCTGCCTCCATCATCCTGATATCCCCTCATGCATAATCATTGTCGCAGGTGAGCCAGTCAGACCATGCATTTTGATGGCATTTCATCTCGCAGCATTCCTTAACCATAACCAGAGGAGAGCGCTTCCACAGATCATTCCACCACTCACAGGAGTGAAAGCCCATGTTATCAAACCAGTAGGGCTTCAGCTCTGGCGGGACTCCAGCGGTGAACTCCCTTTTCAGTCCAGGAACGGCCACTGCGATCTCGCCGCCCGGTTTTACCAGCGGGGCCAGATGCTTTGTCAGATAATCCTCTTCCACGCCGAAGTAGTGGTAGGAGTCAATGCTTACAGCCATGTCAAAGTAACCCTGTGCAAAGGGCAGATCTTGTGCCTCTACATGGATTGGTATTATCTGCTCCTCCAGTCCCAGCGCCTTGAATCTCTGAAAGTTCTCGGTGGCGCTGATCCACAGGTCGACCGCAAAAACGGTAACATTGAATTCTCTTGCCAGGAATACT
>JBFYLJ010000117.1:0-4834 GCA_041305465.1 Methanothrix sp. | reverse complement strand
CGGTGCGGAAACATCTCGAATACTTTTGTGTTCTTGTACTGAATGCAGGCTGGGGACTTGAACTGAAGATCAAGGCATGGATCTTTGATCTCTCCTGCAAGGCGAAGCAGCTCCTCGAAGCTTGCCGTTGAGCTCACCAACTCCTCCACCCGCAGCTCTCCCTTTTCCATTGCCAGATTTCGCTCCTTTAAAACCAGAGGCGCAATGATGGACCGGAAGATCTGGGCCTCCTTTGGGTCTGTGATCCCCACCGCCAGATTATATCTCTCGTTTGTATCGGCGGCTTTGTGCATCGCCCTGTCAGAGCGGCGAAACCGGCCCTCCAGTGGTCCCAGGGAGATGGAACTGATGGGCGAGTCGTGCGTGTGTCTGGCCATATTGGAGTCTTCTTCCCCCATGACGTGAAGCAGCGCCGAGTATAGCTGGTAGCCTTCGCTGTAGGGCATCTCAAAGGCGGCCTCTGGCCGAAGGGCCAGTGTGATCTTTTGCGGCATCTCTTCGGCATTACATTCCCTTCCATTTAAACCTGTCGATTATTGCATTAATTTCATAATTTTGCAACTAAATGCGATTGCCCCCAAATACTTGCAAGGAAAATTATTATGATCCAAGATCCTGGTTAATCGTCGTCTCCGTTCGTTCGTCATCCGTGCGCTCTGTGCCTCTGTGGTGATAGTTCGTAAACCCCTGGTTAAAATTCGCATCTAAGAATATAATGATGATGAAGGGCAAGCCAGATCCTCCCAGCGCTTGAGCCTCCCCGAGGATACAGCCTCCCGTTGTGTAGCCTGCACTCCACGTGCCCCTGGGCCCGACCGGCCATTTGCAGCATCATGCAATTGTAACACGGAAAAGCATTTATGCATTGTTCAGCCATATTAATTGATGAAAACCTACATATCCCTTTCAGGCTTCGACTCCTCCCAGATCGTATCCCTGATTGTGAAATACGGTGTGGAGGGCAAAGACACAATAATCCTCATCCGCCCGGAAGTTGAGCCGGACACGCGCGGCGAGCAGACGGTGCAGGCCATTCGGGATCTCTCCCGTCAAATTGACAGCTCCATCGATCTGCAAATCCATCGCGTCGATCATAGGGATTTTGAGGGAATGGTGGTCTCCTTGAAAGCCCTTATTGAGAATGCAAAAGGCCAGATCATCGCCAATCTCTCAGGCGGCCCGCGGGAGATCTTCCTGGCCTTCACTATCGCTTGCCTCTCAGAGGCAGGGAGGATCTCTAAGACCACCAACTACAGCGATATCGAAAGAAGCCTTAATGAGGTCACACTGCCAAATATCACAGCCATCCTGGAAGATCGGCAAAAGAGGATTCTAGAGGACGTAAGCGACAGCCAGCCCACAAACATCACGGATATCGCAAAGCGCCTCTCTGTTTCTGAGAGCACGGTCTCCCGCCAGGTGGCCCGCCTGGCTGATATTGGAGCTTTGCACATCGAGCAAAAGGGCAAGACGAAAGAGGTGCGAATAACCCTTACTGGAAAGATGCTGCAATAAAATATGATGCAATCCACTGCAAACCACAAGAAGACAGATGATAGCTCTCCCGGCAAAATCCTCCTGGTCACGGGCAGAATGGCACAGGCCCAGGTCAGAGCCTCTGCAGAGGGCGCGCATGTGCTGGTGGTCGATGTTGATGTGGCCTCCTTTATCACACCAAAGCTGCTGCTCTCTGCCTCGCCCCAGGGCTACGACCTCATCATGATTCCTGGCGCCATTACTGCCGATTTTCAGGAAGCCGAGCGCGCTCTCTGCACAAAAATCCGCCTTGGTCCCAAGCATGCCGCTGACCTGAAGTTGGTGCTGCATCATCTCGCAAAAGGGAAGATCGAGCTATCGCGTACCGTTCCGGCCTGTCAGCTATTGGAAGGAAATATGAGAGAGGATGCGCTCTGCCAGGTGCGACGGCTGGAAGAGGAAGCTTTTTCGCCACTGCTCATCAGAGGCGTCAAAATCGGGGGCAACTCTCGCATGAAGGTCCTGGCCGAGATCGTCGATGCCACCCGCTGCAGCCCTGCCGCCCTGGCTCGGAGGGTCCGCTACTACGAAGAGCAGGGTGCAGATATGATCGACCTTGGCATTCCTCTTGATGCCCATCCCGATCAGGTGAAAGCCGCGCTGCAAGCAGCCCAAAATGCCACAAATCTTCCCATAAGCATTGATACCGTCAAGAGCGACCTGCTCCTTTCTGGCCTGCTGGCCGGAGCCGACCTGATTCTAAGCTTAAACGCCGGCAATCTGCCCCAGGTGGGCAAAGCGATAGCAGAGACGGGCACGCCCGCAGTGATCATTCCAGGTCCAGGCTCCATTTCCCTGGAAGAGAACCTGAAGATGGCTTGGGAGATGGGAATATCCACTATAGCCGACCCTATTCTCGAGCCTCCTCTGCAAGGACTGGCTCCTTCGCTGCATAGATACCTGGCTTTCTCGCAGGATCATCCTGAAATCCCTCTATTCTTCGGGGCGGGCAATGTTACAGAGCTACTGGATGCCGATACAGTCGGGGTCAATGCCCTCCTGACGGCTCTTGGTGCTGAGTGCGGCGCATCTATCCTTTTCACGCCCGAGTTTAGCGCTAAAGCATTAGGAAGTGTGCAGGAGCTTGCCCTGGCTTCAAGAATGATGCTGCTCGCCCGGCGGCGCCAGACACCTCCTAAAGATCTGGGCCTTGACATTCTCATCTTGAAAGAGAAGCGGCACCTTCCGAAAGAATCTATGCCCGAAAAGGTCATACAAGCCAAAGGAGGGCACAATTTTCAGCCGGACCAGAGCGGAAGCTTCAGGATATTTATCTCATCGCAATCGATACTGGCTCAAAATGCCGGCACAACCGTCGCGGGAAGAAATGCTCGCGACATCCTCAATACTCTCATCGAGATGGGTTTGGTCAGCCGCCTGGATCATGCAGGATACCTTGGTCGCGAACTGGAGAAGGCTGAGATCGCTCTTCGCCTGAAAAGAAGCTATGTTCAGGACGAACCGCTCTGGTCCTCTGAGAAACGTTAAATATTTGATCTCGCGACATAATTGCGGATGAAATCTACAGCTAAGGCTTTTGCTATCTTTGTGGGCATTATCATGGTACTGTCCGCCTTTGCAAGTTTCGTGTTGTTGGGCGGCGACCAGACCGAGAACGTTGTTGTGCCATCGGGCGATGGCTCTTTGCAGACCTTCGGGGTGCAGGGTCGCTATGTGGAATGGGACTTTGAAGGACTGCAGGATGTTTTGCAGATGTCTCCGGAAAGCACCGTCATGGCATACTGGATCAACCTGAGTGCATCGCAAAACCTCACCCATGCGGTAGCTGCAGCTCTGCCTCAGTCCCTGGGCCTCAGCTATGGGAGCCAGATTTACAGCACCAAGATTGAAAAGCTGGCCAATGCCAATTTCAATGGCACCTGGACGGAGTTTCATGAGGTTCAGCCATATCGGGTGGGATACGACGGCCTGGTAATACCATATCAGGATTATATGATGGTTCCGGCAGGAACCGATTACGTCATCGTGTTTGGAAAGCCGTCCCTCTTTGGTACACAGGGCTCCATACGGCAGGTCTTAGATGTGATCATGGGAGGACTGTCTGCACAAAGCTTCACTCTAATAGGTGATGAGCACGCAGACCTGCAAGTTGCGGCTCTGGGAAGCGGCGGCAAGAGTATGCCCCTCTCCGGCGGATACAAGGAATTTTACCTGGGCGTAAATGCAGCAAAAAGCGGGACACAAGGCTTTGATCTAAGTGCCCGGTATCTGGAGCCCCTGTCAAGTATAAGCAGCAAGATTGTAGAGATCTCTTCGAAAAACAATCTCAGCTATAGAGTCATTGGTTCCGAGATGGTAATATCCGGACATGTGGCTTCAGAAAATCTGCAAAGCGTGCTTATGGCTCTTCTCGGGCCGTAGCGCAACCTTTTTACATATGGAGCTAATGGCTGATCTAATCTGAATCGCCTAATTCATTTAGGCGTTTTTGCGATGAATGATGATGGGCAAACTGCCCGGAAGGAGATTAAATTATGGCAAGACCAATATTCGTAAGATTTGATGTCCCAGCAGAGCTGGCTACCATGTCTCTTGAGGCCCTTGAAATGGCTCGTGATACAGGCAGAATAAAGAAGGGAACCAACGAAGCCACCAAGGCCATTGAGCGCGGTGTAGCTCGCCTGGTTATTGTCGGCGAAGATGTTACCCCTCCTGAAATTGTAGCACATATTCCAGCTCTTTGCGAAGAGAAGAAGACACCTTACATTTATGTTAAAAAGCAGAGCGAGCTTGGCGCTGCTGCCGGCCTTAGCGTAAAGAGCGCAGCTGCAGCAATCGTGGAGCCTGGAAAAGGAAAAGAGTTGCTTGATGAAATCGTCCAGAAAGTGGCAGCTTTGAAGTAGGTGATATCCGATGGAGGATGATAACGGAGTAGCGGCAGAAGTAATTGAGGTCATCGGCGTTACCGGCATGCATGGTGAGGCGACGCAGATAAAATGCCGTATCCTGGAAGGCAATAACAAAGGCCGTATTATCACCAGGAATTGCATGGGACCTATCCGCATGGGCGATGTCCTGATGCTGCTCGAGACTGCCAGAGAAGCCAAAAAGCTTACCAGCAGGTGATGGAATATGGAAGCAAGAAAATGTTCCTTTTGCAATAAGACCATCGAGCCAGGAACTGGCAAGCTTTATGCCAAAAAGGACGGTACGGTCTTTTACTTTTGCTCAGCCAAGTGCGAGAATAACGTAGCTCTTGGCCGTGTAACGAGAAGAATCAAGTGGGCCAGAAAGGGGGCATAAGGCCTGGCAGAGTTAGAGCGAACTTTTGTCATGG
>JBFYLJ010000116.1:0-9287 GCA_041305465.1 Methanothrix sp. | reverse complement strand
GAAGAACATGGGTATGAGCACTACCTCCCAGAAGATGTAGAAGAGGAAGAAGTCCAGAGCTGTAAAGACACCCAGCACCCCGACCTCATTGAGCAGAAGCAAGGCGAAGTACTGGTTGGGCTTCTTTGTCTCTCCCCAGGAGTATATTATTACCAGTACCGATACTATGGTTGAAAGCAAGACTAACGGGAAGCCTATGCCGTCGACGCCGAGTGTATATTTAACGCCAAGGGAAGGAACCCAGTCATAGCTTTCAACAAACTGCATTAATTTGGAGGTTTTGTCGAACTCCATATACATTTGCAGGGATAGGGCTAATGGTATAAGCGAGGCTATTAGAGCCACGAATTTGGCCTTGGTTCCCGCAAAGAAGGATACCACTGCTCCCAGAAGGGGAATGGCTATCATCAGCGAGATTGCGTTTTCTATCATACCAGGCCCACCTCCTTAGCCAGAGCAATTACAACCACCAGCACCACAACTCCCAGCACCAGAGCCATGACATAGTTCTGCACTATGCCCGTCTGAACCTTTCTGACATGCTGTGCGAATCCCATGACCCAGGTCGACAGCCAGTTTAGCCATCCGTCTACAAGCTTGATGTCAATCATATTGCAGATCAGGGCTGATCCGTAGACCAGAGTCTCGGCAAACCATCCTGTCAGGATCTCATGCTGATAATATCCCTTGAGCAGCGTCTGCCTGAGGGGGTCTTTATCTCCGGTAACCTGGCTGGGGTCGAACCGCTTGATTTTGTCCCAGTAGAAGAGCCCGGCGGTTAAAATGCCGCCTACTGCAATCAATATAGGCAGATTATGTATGTACCAGGGCACATGATGCCCTTCTTCTCCAGCGTGCTCTTCTTCTTCGGCGGCCGCATGTTCCTCTGCCTCAGCTATAGCCCCGTGCTCTCCTTCCAGCACATGGCCTCCGATTATGCCGAGCTCAGCAAAGTCCACCTCGTAATGCTCGAAGTTGGAGTCGAGATAATCGTAGAAATCACCTTGAGCCGCCAACCCGAATCCAAAGGCAAACACCGCCAGTATGACCAGTGGCCCGAGCATAACCCAGGGGGACTCGTGCTTTCCGTAGTTTGATCGCTCCTTGCCGGTAAAGACTGAGAACCACATTCTGAATGTATAGATGGCCGTCAAGACCGCGGCAACTACCAGAAATACATAGGGCAGGAAGTTGATCAACGTACCATACTCATAAGCCTTCAATATGATCTCGTCCTTGGAGAAGTATCCCGTGAAGTAAGGGAATCCAGCCAATGACAATGATCCTATCAGCATGGTATACATTGTCCACTTCATGTACTTGCCAACGCCACCCATTTCCCGCAGGTCGTTTGTGTTTACGGCGTGAATGACCGAACCGGCGCAAAGGAAGAGAAGCGCCTTGAAGAAGGAGTGGCCTATGAGATGGAACATGGACACACCCACAGCCGCGGCTCCAACCGCTGCGCCAACACCCAGGCCGGCCATCATAAAGCCAAGCTGTGATACTGTGGAGAAAGCTAAAACCCTCTTTATGTCGAAGGCAGTGAGTCCCATTGTAGCCGCAAACAGCGCTGTGAATGCGCCCACTGCCGCCACAGCCGTGAGGCCGTGGGGTGCAGCGTAGAAGAGCGGGAACATCCTTGCCACCAGGTAGACACCGGCTGTGACCATTGTCGCAGCATGAATCATTGCTGAGACTGTTGTGGGACCCTCCATAGCATCAGGAAGCCAGACATGCAGGGGGAACTGACCCGACTTGCCTACTGCGCCGCCCAGAAGTGCCAGGGCAATAAGAGTGAGCTGATCCCCGGGGATTGAAGCCAGGTTGGCATAGATCACAGGGAACTGCAAGAGGTACTCACCCGGCTTGAGGGCAATATCCAGATTGGCCAGATTGTTATAGAGCAGAATTATTCCGGCCAGGAATAAAACATCGCCTACGCGCGTTGTCAGGAATGCCTTTTTAGCAGCAGCAGCCGCAGAAGGCTTTCTGTACCAAAATCCGATCAACAGGTACGAGCACAGCCCCACCAGCTCCCAGAATATGAAGAGCTGGAGAAGATTATCGGCATAGACCAGGCCTAACATTGAGGCTGAGAACAGGGCTGCCTCGGCGAAGTATCTGGCTGCGCCCGGATCGCCATTCATGTAGCCATTGCCGTAGATGTGAATCAACGTGACCACAAAAGAGACCATGAGCAGCATGACCAGCGCCAGAGGATCAATCAGTATGCCCACATTGAAGTTGGCAAACCATGGGATAGATTGATGCACGATCTCACTGGGATAGGTTTCGGAGAATATCCCTAGAGAGACTGTAAACGCGCCAAAGGTTGCCAGGACGGTTATGAAGCCTCCTCCTCTGGGCAAATTCCAGCCTAAGAACAGGCATAGCAAGAAGGCCAGTACAGGAAGCGCTACGATCAGATATGCATAATCGGCATACATTCCTTACCACCTCATGGCCCGGATATTGTCCAGGTCTATGGTTCCATACAGCCTATACAGTGCAATCAATATGGCGAATCCGACGCCTGCTTCAGCCGCAGCCAGCGCAATGGAGAACAGGGCAAAGACCTGGCCGTTCACATTGGGCTGATATGCTGAGAAGGCGACGAGATTGATATTGGCGCTATTGAGCAAGAGCTCTATGCACATCATCAGCTTGACACCGTTCTTCTGAGTAGCAAGACCGTACAAGCCGATGGTGAACATCGCAGAAGCCAGTAATATGTAAAGCTCCAGCGGTATCATCGGTAAATCTCCCTCCTTGTCATATTTTGTCGCCCTCCTCAGGCAGCCTCCTTTCGTGCGACATAAACCGCACCGACCAAGGCCGCCGTCAAGACCAGGGCCAATATCTCGAAGGCAAAAACGTAAGATGTGAAGATCTCTAATCCCACGTCTCCAATGCCGCTCTCTGGCATCCTCAAGCCTTCACGGGGCTCGAAGCTGTATGACTGCTTTTGGCTCTCTCCCCAATCTGATAACGAGAGAGAGGCGAAGAGTGCAGCCAGGAATGCCAGGGTAATGATGATTATCTTAAATTTCACCATGGGACTCCTCCACAATCGTCTTCTTCGTGAGCATCACAGCGAAGAGTATCAGAACTCCTACTGCTCCGATGTAAACCAGAATCTGTGCCACGCCCACAAAGGGGGCGTTTAGCATTATATACAGAGCAGCCACGCCGCCAAATGCTCCAAGCAGGTAAAGGGCACTGTGAACTATATTCCTGGCGTACACAACCAATGCTGAGAGCAACAATATGATTGCAGCTATGACCAGGAAGGCTATGAGCTCAATGGCAAAGCGTATGTCATAGGCCAGCAGGCTGTCGAGCACCGTCTTCGACCAGGGCGAGAGAAGAACTATCACTGCCAGGCCGCCGAAGATCACACCCAGAGCTGCAAGCAGAACCAGCAGCTCGAAGATGGTCCTAATAACATTCTTTTCCGACTTTTCAGACATCAGGCAGCACCTCCTTCCTTGGGTTTGGCCTCGGCACCGCTCTCCTTCCCGGCAGAAGCAGCTTCCTTGGCAGGCTTCTTTGCTGCTGCACCCTCTTTTCCGGCGCCCTCTTTAGCAGCCGCCTTCTTGGCCGCAGCCTTCTCGGCTGCAATTCTCTTGGCCTCGGCCTCCATGTCGGCAACCTCTTTGGCTGTGAACCTCTTAGTTGCAAGGAAATCAGGACCCTTTACTATGTCCTTTCTGGTCCATCCGGCCATGGTGACCTTCTTTCCCATCTTCAGGCATTCCACCGGGCACTCGTCCACGCACAGGCCGCAGAACATGCATCTTCCAAAGTCAATTTGGGGAAACTGCATCTTCTTGTTCTTGAGGGGACTGCCGAACTTGAAATTGACCATCTCAATGCAGCTGTTGGGGCAGACCCTGGCGCAGGTGCCACATCCGATGCATGTGGTGGCATCCAGCTCATGAATGCCTCTCTCAGCTGCAGGAAGCTCCATCATCACCTCAGGATAGAGCCTTGTGATCTCGATCTCCTGCGTGGCGATCTTCAGAGGCCAGCTGAAGTTCTTTAACAATTTTATCTTCATCTCAATGCCACCTCATGCAAAGTAGGATCCGATAATAACTGCCCACCCCAGATTCAACAGGGAAAGCGGCAGCATCCACTTCCATCCCAAATCAGTTACCTGATCTATCCGCAGACGGAAGAGCGAGCTTCTGACCCATATGAAGAACCAGAGTACAATTACCACCTTCATGAAGAGCCATATCATCGGGGATAAGATGTCCAGCAAGGGTATGGGTATGATAGGTCCATGCCAGCCGCCCAGGAATAGCAGGGAGAGCAGAATGGAACCCAGAAGGGCATTGTTGTACTCCTGGAAATAGAGCAGACCCCAGCGAATTCCGCTGTATTCCGTGTTATAGCCGGAAATGATCTCCTCTTCAGCTTCGCTCTGATCAAAGGGAATTCTTCCGAGATCTGTGATCAAGGCTATGACAAAGATGACAAATCCGAGAGGCTGTGCAAAGGCGTACCAAACAGTCTGGCTCTCTACGATCTCAACCAGGTTTAGGCTGTGGGCCATTACAGCTACGGATATGACGCATACACCCATAGGAACCTCGTATGCGATCATCCTTGCAATGCCCCTGAAAGCACCCAGGATTGAGTATTTGTTGTTGGAGCTGTATCCTGCCATGAACACTGCTATGGCCATAATGCTGAGTGCTGCCTCGACATAAAAGGCACTTATATCCATATTGGCCACAACCAGCGGCACATTCTGGCCATTGATGTAAAGAGCCCCGAAGGGAACCGCTGCAGCCACAAGCATTGTGGCTACGGAGGCCACTATCGGAGCCCAGACATAGACTCCTTTATCGGCATCGCCGGGTATTACGTCCTCTTTGGTGAAGAGCTTGATGGCATCGGCACCCAGCTGCAGTATGCCCCACCTTCCACCGACGCGGTTGGGACCAAATCGGTTGCAGAAGTCGCTGAGCACCTTTCTTTCGCCCCAGATCACCAGCATAGCACCGACATTGACCACGGCGGAGATTGCGGCAGCGCCGATGATACCTATGATCAACGCGAATATCGCCGGTTCGCTTTTTGCGAATTGGGTGATGATCTCAATTATACTATTCAAATCCTCTCCCTCCTACCTATCCGCCTCGGATGGGCAGCCGTCCATGCTTCCGGCAATAGCTACCACATCAGCAATATAAACACCTTCCAGAAGCGGGGGCAGCGTCTGCAATGTGGCATAGAAGGGACCTCGTACCTTCACCCGATAGGGCTTGTCGCCGCCATCGCTGATCACATACATGCCCATCTCGCCCCTGGGGTCCTCCACTCTGTAGTAGGCCTCTCCCGCCGGGATCTTCTTGGGAATCTTGGCTTCAGGCTTTATGGGCCCGGATGGAATCCTATCCAGGCATTGCTCTATGATATGGATGCTTTCCAGAATCTCCCTCAGCCTGCAGTCGATCCTATCGGCGCAGTCGCCCTTGGTTCCGGTGATAACCTTGAAATCCAGATCTGGATAGAGCAGAATGGGGTCCTCCGTTCTCATGTCGTAGGCAACGCCTGATGCCCTGAGAGCCGGACCGGCAATGCCCACTCTTTTGGCATCCTCTCCGGATAAAGTGCCCACATTGACCATCCTCTTTTCATAAATGGGATCTTGGGCAAATAGTTCGATGAACTCATTTATCCTGGACTTCATGTAGGGCAGGGTCTTCTTGCACTGCTCTGCAAAGTCATCTGGAAGATCGTTTCTAACTCCCCCAAATCGCACGAAGGTGTGAGTGAGCCTGGCACCGGTTACGCTTTCAATCAGAGAGATTATGCGCTCTCTGTCCATGATCATATACTGCCAGGGTGCATATCCAACGCCTGCGACGAGAGTCAAGAACTCGCCTGTTCCTATGAGATGGCTCTGTATCCTGGATAGCTCCTCGATAATAACCCGGATATACTGCGCCCTTTCAGGAACCTCCAATCCCAGTATCTTCTCCACCGCACCACAATAGCATTCGTTATTCGAAAGGGAGGCCACATAGCACATTCTATCAGTATAGACCAGGCCCTGCAGCCAGGTCCTGTTCTCCATGATCTTCTCAATGCCCTTGTGAATGTAACCCACGTCGAGAAAGGCCTTCTTAACCCGCTCTCCTTCAACCAGGATATCCAGCAGGAACGGACCGGGAACCATGGCATGTTGCGGTCCCAGGTGCATGATCATCTCGGTGTCAGATTTGATCTCTCGCTCCTCTCTCTCACGGAAGGAGGGATACTGTGGACGCTCTTTTGGAACAGTTCCCGCCTCGATCTCGGCAGGAGTAGGCGGGAATCTGTACTCCGTATAACCATCCGAAGTTGTGATCTCAACTGCCCTCTCTCCTGTGGTCAGGTCGGGATAGCCTTTGAAGTCCTTTCTCCAGGGCCAGACGCCTACCAGAGGATCGGAAAGGAGCAATGGATAAAGCTCCGGGTGACCCTCGAATTTGATGCCAAGCATCTCCCAGATCTCTCGCTCATACCAGTTGGCATTCCAGTAGAGATTGGCCAGGGATGGAACGGATGGATTGTCTCGGGGAGTCTTGACCTTTAGCATGGCCACGACCGGATGATCTCCGTGGCTTGCCATGATCTCCACAACCTCCATCTCATTTCGGGCGATCCAATCCACGCCTGCGCTGCCGGAGTAATGGTCAAAATTCAGCTTATTAGTCAGGTGTTTGCAGACATCCAAGATCTTCTTGGAATCAATGGTGGCCCAAAGCCTCCGGTCCGATTCAACCCTGGAGTCAAGAACGACTCCAGGAAATGCGGACTGGATGGAGCTTAAGACCTCGCTTGCTGTTGTCAAGAAAAGATCCCTCCTTTAATAGTCCCGCCTGTCCTTGCGCTGCTTGATCTTTTCCTGGAGATTGATGAGCCCCTCTAGGAACTGCTCGGGCCTGGGCGGACAGCCCGGTATGAATACATCGATGGGGAAATAGTCGCCCGTATTCTGGATGATGTTATAGGAATCATAGAAAGGTCCGCCGGATATGGCACACTCGCCTATGGCTATGCACCACTTTGGCTCAGGCATCTGCTCCCAGAGGTTCTTGAATACAGGTAGATACTTTCTGGTCAGATATCCAGAGATGATCATGACATCTGTCTGGCGAGGCGTGTTTCGCGGGATGCATCCGAACCTGTCGCTGTCATAAGGCGCAGCTCCGAAGACGAACATCTCCACACCACAGCACCCCATGGGCTGCATCAAAAAGTATACCGAATTCTTTCGGCCCCAGTTAAATATATTCTTTATCGGTCCCATCTGGATTATCTGATGGATCTTCTCCGTAGTTGTAAACCAGACCTCGGCCACTGGCTGGCCGAATATGGTCCAATTCTCAATCTCCTCGTCGATTGCTACGGGCACGGGTATGACATCGCTTATACCCAACGCAAAGCCTCCTTCTTGATAGCATAGATAAGTCCTACCAGCAGTACCAGGATGAATAGGAGCATCTCGAAGACGGCGTAGTTCATCAGCCCGAAGACCATGAACTGCTGCATTGCTTTATTCGCGTAGACATAGATCCAGGGATATAAAAATAAAACCTCAACATCGAATATCACAAAAACGATAGCGAAAAGGTAGTATTGAACGCTGTACTGGATCTTGGCGTCGCGGATAGGCCTGAGGCCACCTTCGTATGTCGATAGCTTTTGACGCTTTGGCCTGTTGGGCGCTATTATCTTGATAGCAGCCAAAGCAGCAATGGGCACTATAGCTCCCATTATCAAAAATATAATAAGTGGTATATAATTAACCACTGCCATCGGTTCGCCGGCCATTGTTTATCCTCCGTAAAAGCTAAACATAAGGCCTGGTATAAAAGGTTTATGAGAAAAAATTTCGCATTGCATAAGTTCAATCACAATTTTCGGGGACTATCAGAGGATTATTATCATTATTAAGGTGATTAAATGGATGTGGTGCATCAACTGAAGATAGAGCCGGGGATGAGTACAAATGACCTGGTGGAGAGAATGGGGCATTGCGGCTTTGGAGCAAGAAGGCTCTCCGAGGCGGCAGCAATCTATGAAGAGATGCTTTCAGGAGAGTTCACCAAGTTCCTGACCATCTCAGGCGCGATGGTCCCGGCTGGAATGAGGGAGATCGTATCAGACCTGATCAGAGGAGGCCATGTTGACGTCTTAGTAATTACCGGAGCCAACCTGGTTCACGATATCATTGAGTCCTTCGGCTGCCATTGCCTGGGAAGCCCCGACTCCGACGATAAAGCTCTCCGGATGGAGGGCAAAAGCCGCATTTATGATGTCTTTCTGAGAGATGAAGACTTTGCCGCCTTTGAGGAATTGATGCAGAAGATCATGCCTGAAACTGAGAAGATCCTCTCCGGAAGGGAGATGATGAGCATCTTGGGGAGCAGAATTGAAGATCCAAGATCCATACTCCGCTCCGCATATGATATGAATGTGCCAGTCTTCTGCCCGGCGCTTCCGGACTCGATGATCGGCCTGCAGGCCTGGATGCACAGCCAGACGAAGAAGCTCACAGTGGATGCCTTTGCAGATATCAAGGAGATAGTCGACATCTGCTATGGATGTCATAGGTCGGGAATACTGATTGTGGGAGGAGGAGTTCCAAAGAACTTCGCACTGCAGTCAATGCTCCTCTCGCCCACCAGCTTCGACCTCGCGATACAGCTCACAACCGACACCCCTGAGAACGGCGGCCTCTCCGGGGCTACGCTCTCGGAAGCCGTATCCTGGGGCAAGATCTCAGAGAAGGCCAGGTACATCACTGTCTATGGGGATGCCACAATCACTCTCCCCCTGCTGGTGGCTGCGACAATGGAGCGTCTGGAAAAAGAGAGATCATAATCCACAACCTGGATGAAAAGAGATCATCACGACCATGAGGATGATACAGCCGGATGAGGCTGCCCTGGCCGGACTTCTGACAGATCGATCCAATGAAGCTGCGCTCCAAGTTGTCCTCCTGCGGCAGAGGATTATTTATCCAGACCCAGGATATAATGGCTAAAGCTTCCTAAAATGCATTTGCCCGAGGGCCCGGGAAGGGGTTGCAGCCGCAATGGAAAAACCGAGTCGTGAAGCTCTGAAGAAAAGGCTGGGACAGCTTCTTTTAATTTTATCATTTGCCATTTACGGCATTGTCCTGCTGGTGCCTTTTGCTCCTCTTTCAGCCGGCAGAAAGATATTGTCGTCTTCAATTCTTGTGATCCTCGCAGAAGCATCTTTTTGGGTGGCGGTCTTGA
>JBFYLJ010000115.1:0-14089 GCA_041305465.1 Methanothrix sp. | reverse complement strand
CCATGAGCCTCGCCCCCCGCCTTCTCAAAGGCGCTATAATCGCCATCGACTCCGACAATCCTCTGCTGTCCAGCGTGACGGTCTTCCAGTACAATCCCCACACCCTCACCCGTCGGCTGG
This sequence comes from Methanothrix sp., assembly GCA_041305465.1. Taxonomy (GTDB): domain Archaea; phylum Halobacteriota; class Methanosarcinia; order Methanotrichales; family Methanotrichaceae; genus Methanothrix. The sequence goes on along the minus strand of JBFYLJ010000115.1, from coordinate 13,969 downwards.
AACCCCAGATGATGGGCGGCGAGAGCAGAGCCGAGCCCCTCAGGATCAAGGGCGCTCCTGTGGAGACGATCGATGTCGAGATAGAGATTGACGCCTCCGACCAGCTTGAGAAGGGAGGCGTGACAGCCGTTGCCATGGGAATCTACCCTCAGCTCTCCGCCCTGGAAATGCTCGTCTATCCCAAGAGCACGCGGGTGATAGCCAACGAGAATCTGCTCAAGCAGGGAACCATCGAGATCATTCCTCCGGAGGCGCCCCTCACCCTCTTCGTCTGGGGTCCGGCCCGAATTCTTCCCGTCCAGATAACCAGCTTCAGCATCACTGAAGAGGTCCACGACACCTTGCTCAACCCCCTCCAGGCCAAGGTGTCTTTGAGCATGAGGGTTCTCAGTTACAACGACCTTCCTTCAGATCACAAGGGCCACAAGATCTTCCTGGCCCACCAGGTGGCAAAAGAGGTCATGGCTGCTCTAGGGAGCGCGGGCAGTCTGGGCTCAATGGTGGGGAGCAATTCCAGTATTTTGTAAGTGTATTTTTATGAGGCGATATAATGTTTGAATCGACCAGCCGCTACTATCCCCTGGAGACTGCCGTCCACACCATGAAAGACGGCCGCATCGTGGCCTACAAACGACGCCGTTTCCTGCCCAGAGGCGAGGAGCTGGACCTTCTCGTGGAGGTGGCAGTGACCGAAGGCGACCGGCTCGACCTGATCACCAGTCGAACCCTGGGCGATCCGGAATTCTTCTGGCGGATTTGTGATGCCAACGACGCCATGAATCCCTTTGATCTGGTGGCAGAGATTAACCGACGGCTGAGAGTGCCGGTGCCGTAATTGGAAAATTCGAGGGGCGATAATTCTGAAGGGAGTTTACCTGACGCTCTGGATCGGCAAGACCGACCTCAAACCCGCGAAAAAGGAGCTTATGGAGTCACTCCAGAGCGTGGAGGTGACCCAAAACGACAAGGAGAGGTCGGGCTTTGAACTGGCCTTCCAGATCAGCCACGGCCAGAAGCTTGACGACCTCAAACCTTTCAATCGAATTATTCTGATGGTCACCATCAACTCAGTTAAACAGGTTCTCATGGACGGCATCATTGCTTACCATCAGCTCGCTTCCGGAAACGGATCTGGTGCTTCGATATTTACCGTCTTTGGCGAAGACGTGAGCCTCATGATGGACCTTAAAGAGAACGCAATCCCCCACAAAGGCCAGGACGATGCCACCATTGCCAGAGACATCATCTCTAAATATTCAACCTATGGCTTAACAGCCGATGTCAAATCCCCAGAAGGAGTAAGCCAGCCAGCAGCCAATGACTGGGTCCCAAGACAGCAAGTCACAGACCTAGAACACCTCAAGATCATGGCGGATAGGTACGGCTTCGTCTTCTATATCGTTCCCGGACCTGTGGCAGAGAAGAACGTCGCCTACTGGGGACCGCCCAAATGGGAGGGCACCCGTCAGAAGGCGCTCTCAACTAACATGGGCCCCCACAGCAACGTCGAGACGATCAACTTCTCTTATGATTCCCTTGCCCCAATTCTGGTCAAGGGAAATGTGCAGGACAGAAAGACCAACCAGATAAAGCCCGTAGAGACGAGCTCCAGCAAGCTAAAAAAGATCTCTAAGAACTCTGCGCTCGAGAGCCAGTCCAAGGTCAGGCTCAAACTCCTTCTTCAGAAGTCGGGGCAGGATCTCAAAGAGGCTATGGCTCTTGCCCAGGGAATGACCGATGCCTCCCTTCAAAAGGTATCGACGGCAGAAGGCACTCTGAACACCTACCGTTACGGCGATCTTCTCCTGCCCCGCAAGCTTGTGGACCTGCGGGGTGCAGGTCAGGGATACGACGGCGAATGGTACGTAAAGAAGGTAACACACAAAATCCAGCGAGGCGAATACAAACAGAGCTTCATCCTCACTAAAGAGGGAACCGGGTCAAAATTCTCGAAGGTATCGATATGAGTCCTCAATTTTTCGGAAAATACCGGGGCAAAGTCCAGAACAACAAAGATCCCCTGAAATTGGGCCGGCTTCAAGTCCTCGTCCCATCGGTTCTCGGAGAAGACCATGACAGCTGGGCCATGCCATGTGTCCCTTACGCCGGCAAAGGTGTGGGATTTTTCGTCCTACCCCCGGTCGGGGCGAACATCTGGGTGGAGTTTGAAGCCGGAGATCCGGATCACCCCATCTGGAGCGGCTGCTACTGGGGTGACGGCGAGGTTCCTGCCGATCCGCCGGAAGAGAAGATCAGGATCTTCAAGACCGAATCCTTCTCTATAATTCTGGATGAGTCCAAAGGAATCACCCTTGATGTGAAATCGCCCGCTGTAAAAAAGCCTCTCAAAATGGTCTTTGATTCCTCTGGAATTGAGATCAAAGACGGGAGCTCCACCATTAAGATGACCGATTCCAAGATATCAGTCAAGTCGAACGAGATCGAGATCATGAACAATGCTTTCAGCATCAAAGTGACCTCTTCTAAAGTCACCATCAACGACGGCGCTCTGGAGGTTATCTGAAATGGCCGACTTTCTTCAGCATGTGGGGCTAACAGCGTTATGCCCTCATGGCGGTCAGGTATCTGTTGTCTCCACCAATACCAGAGTATTGGCGATGGGCCAATTTGTAGCGGTCATGGGAGATATCTATACCATAGCTGGCTGTCCATTTCAGATTCCAGTGGGACCGGCCACCAAGCCCCAGCCCTGCGTCAAGGTCCAGTGGATCGTCCCAGCCCTGCGGGTGAAGGTGATGGGAAAACAGGTCCTGCTGAAGGGCAGCACAGGAATCTGTCAGAGCGCTGAGCAGATACCTCAAGGCCCTCCGAATGTGATAATGACCCAGATGAGAGTCAAGGGAGTATGACACATGGAAATAGCTTACCCATTTCGGATCGACAGCCGGGGAAGAACAGCCTCTTCCGATGCAAACCGGCACATCCGGGACTTGATCGAGCAGGTCCTGTTCACTATGCCTGGAGAACGGGTCAACCGACCGGACTATGGTTGTGGCCTGATGCAGCTCATATTCGCTCCCAACAGCAGTGAACTCGCCTCTGCCACCCAGTTTCTCGTTCAGGGACAGCTTTTGCAGTGGCTTGGCGAGCTGATCCAGGTGGAAGCGGTTAAGGTGGAGAGCATGCAGTCCACCCTGAACGTGACGGTTTCGTACAATATCCGACGTACTATGCAGCAACAAGTGGCACAGTTTTCCCGAGAGGTATAAGATGGGCACTCAGTATTACTGCAAAAACGAAAAACGCCGGGCACGGGTCCGCGAATGCGATATAGTGGACGGGGAGCCTCTCTTCAACGGTATCGATTATCTGGAGGTCATGCCTGACCAGACAACCCTCTTAGTTCACTTCATTCACAAGCTGCCCGGCCAAGAAGACGATCTCTCACCAGATCCAATCCTACTATCTAAAAATAACGTGGTTATTCAAGGAGGCGTGCGGGTCAAAGACATCCGAGCGATATCGGTCAATTCCAACGGAGACATCCTGACGGTCTGTGTGAATGTCCCTGGCGACTTCTCAACGTACAAACTCCGTCTGGTAGAGTCGCCGGGATCTCTCAATCCGCCCAAAACATTCGATAAACAACTATCTGAGGTCAAGTTCTCTTTCAAGGTGAACTGCCCCAGCGACTTCGACTGCAAGTCAAGCAAGGTCTGCCCGACAGAAAGCCTGCCAGAGCCGCACATCGATTATCTGGCCAAGGACTACGCCAGCTTCAAAAGCCTGCTCCTCGACCGTCTATCAATCATCATGCCGGACTGGAAGGAAAGAAGCCCTGCCGATCTGGGGATAGTACTCACAGAGCTGCTGGCCTACGTAGGAGATTATCTCAGCTACTATCAGGATGCGGTGACGACAGAAGCTTATCTGACCACAGCTCGCAAAAGAGTCTCAGTCAGGCGCCATGCCCGTCTCTTGGACTATCCCATGCACGACGGATGCAACTCCAGAGTATGGGTCTGTTTCAAGTTGGAAAAAGAGTGCGGTCCGGTTATCCTGAAAAGAGAAGACGAGAATACAAAGCGGCGCACGAAGCTGCTGACAAGATGTGACAAAGGTCCTATAGTGAATTGGGATGATTGGGAGAATCTGGCTTTCGAGAATCATCTCGAGGTCTTTGAACCTCTGCACGACGTCACCTTGTACCCTGCTCATAGCAAGATCAGCTTCTATACCTGGGGGGATGACGAATGCTGCCTGCCAAAGGGGGCGACCCGCGCGACCTTGATAGATGACGGTCTCAACCTCCAGGAAGGAGACGTTCTAATCTTCGAGGAGCTGCGCGGGCCTGAGACCGGCGATAAGGCGGATGCAAATCCCGCTCACAGGCAGGCGGTGAGGTTGATCGATGTCAGTTACAGTACCGACCCCCTGCAAAACAACCGGAAGATAGCTGAGATACAGTGGCATCATGAGGATGCTCTCGTCTTTCCGGTTTGTATCTCCTCTCGAATGTCCAAGAAGGAAACGGACGAGATCTCCTGCGCTCGCGGCAATGTGGTCCTGGCAGATCACGGAGCCACTCACCTGGATGAAGACCTTATACCCGCATCTGTTCCGATGAGCGGAGTGTACCGGCCCTGCCTTGCCCAAGGGAGCATCACCTTTAGCACCGCTTATGATCATGAAGACGCCATAACCACATCTGCATCTGCTACATTCGGCCAGGACCCTCAAGAGGCGCTTCCTGTTGTGCAACTGATAGGCGAAGGCGATCGCTGGATTGCAAAGCGTGATCTCCTGAACAGCGATCGGTTCGCCTCGGAGTTCGTAGTGGAGACGGAGGACGACGACACCTCAACGTTGCGTTTCGGCGATGACGTGACAGGAAGGCGGCCCATACCAGGAACCTGCTTCAAGGCCACTTACAGGCTGGGCAGCGGAAGCGCGGGAAATGTTGGAGCCGGGGCGATCGGTCATCTCGTCTTCCCCACCGCCCATGTATCCCTGGGTGGAAGGATCAAGGTGAGAAATCCGCTTCCTGCTCAGGGGGGCATCGACCCGGAGCCAACCTATCAAGTCTCTCTCTACGCTCCCAGAGCATTTCGAAAACAGGAGCGAGCGGTGACCGAAGACGATTACGCACAGGTGGCCTCGCGTCATCCGGATGTTCTCAAAGCCGTAGCCACATTGCGATGGACGGGAAGCTGGTACACCATCTTCGTTTGCATCGACCGAAAAGATGGGCGGCAGGTCGATTCGGAGTTCGAAGGAGAACTGCGCAGCTTTCTAGAACGGTTTCGTCTGGCAGGTCACGATATCGAGATTCAGGGGCCGAGATTCGTCCCGCTTGATATTGCCTTTAAGGTCTGCGTTGCGCCAGGTTACGAGAAGAGCAATCTGAAGTTGACTCTTATTGAGACCTTCAGCAACGTCGCCCTTCCGGACAATAAGCGGGGATTCTTCCATCCTGATAATTTCACCTTCGGCCAGCCGGTATATTTAAGCCGAGTGGTGGCGGCGGCCATGCGAATCCCTGGAGTTTTGTGGGTGGAGACGCTGCGTTTCAAGCGTTGGGGCCAGGAGCCCGGTGGAGAGACTGATGCCGGTATGATCAAGGTCGATCGGTTGGAGATCGCCCGGCTGGACAACGATCCGAGCTTACCGGAGAACGGCAGGATCGAGTTTTTGATGACTGGGGGGATGTGATCCATGACCTCTGATGATGGAAAATTGGATAAATGCGGCTGTTGCCAAGGAATTGAGCCTCGCAAAGCTCGCTTCAACCGGCCCGGCCTGCCGTCTATAGAATACAGGCTGGATACCCATTCGGGCTTCTTTAAAAGAGCTCTATCAAAGCTCCACCTCCAGAAGGCTGCAGACGATTCTCAGCCTCTTCGGGCTCTAACCACCCGTTCCAAGGATGATTTTGCCATCGCTTTGCTGGACGCCTGGGCTATGATGGCGGACGTTATCACATTTTATCAGGAACGCGCAGCCAACGAGGGATTCTTGCGCACCCTCCAAGAGAGAGTCTCAGCCCTGGAAATGGCAAGGGCCATCGGATACGAGTTGAAACCTGGTGTTGCCGCTGGCGTTCATCTGGCTTTTACCGTGGAGGACTCTCCTGGCTCGCCAAAAACAGCACTGGTACCGAAAGGGCTGGCAGTCAAGAGCATCCCGCCGCCCGGAAAATTGCCCCAAACCTTCGAGACCGCTGAGGAGATGGAAGCGAGAGTGGACTGGAACGCCTTCGCCCCCCTGCTTACCGAAGAGCAGAGAGTGGGGAACGGTTCGACTAGGGTTCTGCTGGAAGGACTTGATACCTCCCTACAGCCGGGAGACGCCGTCCTCTTCGTTGCCGCAGAGAATAACGTTGACTATGAAAGCGAAGCCTGGCAGAAGTGCGCCGTGAATGAGGTAAAATACGGAACCGAAAATGAGACCGTTACCATCAAGTGGGATAAACCTCTCAAGGAGAGGACCAAAAGCCTTCGGCTTAAAGGTGACCACAAGCTTCTGAAAGTAGGCGATCCCATTCTCTTTGAGAGTGAACCCGGAGAGAGCCGGTCTCTGTCGGCTGTAAGAGACCTTTGCGGAGACACGTTGGCTGTTTGGCAGGAGCCGTTGACGGTTAATGCAACACAGCTCTTGATCGAAAAAGTGGGGGTCGTCATCAAAGAGGGTGACAAGATTCTCTTTGGGCCGGTTCGGGGCCGGGAGGCTCATGTTCTCAAGGAGGTTACGCTTCTGAAGAGAGCGGTCGGCGAGGTCGAGAGCGACATCACCCTTCTCGTCTTGGAGGGACCTTTTCCTTCTGAAGGAGGATCGACGAAGATTATCATGGATGGTGATTACGCCAAACTGAAATCAGGAGATGCCATCGTTTTTGTTGGCGAATACCGCCAGACTCGGGCTCTTCAGTCGGTGAATGTGATCGGCAGCAAAACCCTCATTGTTTGGAGGATGCCGCTGATTGGAGGCCAGACGGAACTTCTGCTGGCTTCGTCAAGAAGTTCTGTCAACTTGAACCCGCAAGACCTTGTGATCTTCATGGAAGCCAGGAGAGAGGTTCGTTTGCTTGATTGCATAGAGAGCTTTGACAGCGGATATCTGGCAACCTATACCGATCCGCTTGCCGATGGGTCCAGAGGGGTTCTGCTCGGCAAAGTTGTCGGCCAGATCGGACCGAGCCCATCTCTCCTCTTCGAAGGCGACCCCTGGCAGGTCCGGACGGTTATCGAGGCCTGTGAATGTGCGGACGAAACCCTGGTGACCTTAAACAGAGCTATTGAAAAAGGAACAGGGCAGCTTCTGGCCGGGGTGCCCTGCGAGAGGCTGAAGCTGGAGGATACCATCATCTTCGGCAGATACGCCTGGCAGGCTCGAATCATAAATAGCGTCAAAAAGGTCTCCGATTCGACCGGTGACACTACTCTGGCATCCTGGGAGATACCACTATGCGGAAAGCATATTGGGATGCGCCTCTTGGCTACGGGAGAGACGATAAAGGTAAACGACCAGATCTGTTTTGAATCTCGGCGCTGGCAGATGCGCATGCTGACGACAGTTACCGCCGATCTGCAATCAAATTCGACACTCGTGACCTGGGACGCTCCGTTGGCCTACCTTGCAGATCCGCAAGACGATTCTTTTGTCAATCCTATGGTATTTGCCATGCGAGAGCGGCCCGATCTCGACCGGCTCAGTCTGGATGAGGGAAAGATCGATATCGAGGGCACCTATCCCAAGGTCCTGCCGGGAAGCTGGATTGCGATGACCCTCGACGAAGGGCTCTGCGGGGTCATGAATGTCTCCCTCATGTCAGTGGACCGGATTGTCGAAGTTCCCAGGTCTGGTGAAGATCCCCCAATGGAGTTCAAGTCGAAGGTCAAGATCACTCGCATAAAGCCGGATACGGCCCAGGGCCTATCCGAGTTCTCTGAGCAACAAACCGCCATCTATGCCCAGAGTGAACCCCTCAGCTTGGCTGTTAAGATGCGTGAAGGTCTGATCGAGGGGGATACCATCGAGTTGGACAGAGCTGTTTATGGTCTCAACCCCGGAAAAACCCTAATAGTCAGCGGAAAGTTCATGCGAGGGCAGGTTGTGGCCAATGGTCTGAAGCTCGTCTCATCCAAGAATGTCGAAAAAAAATTGTATAGATATGACTCGCTCCAGGTATTGAAACCGCCAAAGAAGGTTGAACTTCTCTGGACTCTCGAAGACGAGGAAGGATTTACCGGTACGATAATTGCTAATGTTGAGGATATCGTATATGTATCCGGCTCAGATTCCGACGATGAGGAGTCTTTGGCTGAGGTCGAGATTAAAAAGGACGGCTTAGAGTTGACCATGAAAGAAGGAGACCACAGAGATCTGGTCAAGGGCGAAGTATTGAAGGCAACAGGTATGCCCAAGAACGTGTCTCTTCGATGGACCTTGATGGATGGCGACGGCTTTGAGGGTGATGTGACGGTTTTGGTGGGAGAGATCAGCCTGCAGCCGGCTCTGGCTGAGGACTCGAAGGTCAGCGAGGTCGTGACTCTGAGCGGAACTGAGAGGTCCGCAGGCAAGACCACCCTGTCGCTCAAAGAGGCGATGGAGAACTGCTACGATCCCAGAACATTCCAGGTTTATGCCAACATCGCTCGTGCCACTCATGGCGAGACGGCAAAAGAGGTCTTAGGAAGTGGCGACGGTTCAAAGTCCAACCAGCGATTCGAGCTATGCAAGCCGTATCTGACTTATGTTTCGGCTCCGACTTCTACCGGCACCAAAAGCACTCTTGAAGTGAGGGTCAATGGTGTACTCTGGAAGGAGTTGCCTTCTCTTTACGGGATGGACGAAAGGAGCCAGAGCTACGTCGTCCGCATAGATGACGACTCCTTAGCAACCATAATCTTCGGCGACGGCAAAAGCGGTGCGCGCATTCCCACCGGAGATGAGAATGTCACAGCAACTTACCGCAGCGGAATTGGGCCTGAGGGCGAGGTGGCTTTTGAAAGCTTGACTCTTTTGCAGAGCCGTCCTCTCGGGATCAGCGAAGTGACAAATCCCTTGCCGGCTTCAGGGGCCGCTCCTCCTGAAGAGCTTTCCGATGCTCGATATAATGCCCCATTGACGGTTCTCACCCTGGATAGGATTGTCTCATTGCGTGACTTTGAGTATTTCGTCAGATCATTTGCAGGTATCGGCAAGGCTCAGGCGGTCTCGATCTCACTGGGACCGAGCAAGGTGGTGGCGATTACTATCGCTTCTTCCAGCGGCTCCAGGGTGGATCGGGGGTCAGATTTGTTCGGCAATCTCGTCAAGGCGATAAACGCCATGCGAGATCCAGTAGCCAGGGTTCGTGAAAGGGTTATTGTAGACAGCTTCCTTCTTCAGACCTTCAGTATCGAGGCCGGGGTTCTCATAGATCCTCGCTACGTCGCAGAGGAGGTGCTGGCCCTGGCACAGGCCGAACTGAGGAGGACCTTCTCCTTTGAAAACCGCAGTTTCGGACAGTTTGTGACTGCGGCTGAGGTTCTAGCCGTTATCCAGGCGGTAGAGGGTGTGATCATGGTGGATCTGGACAAACTGGAACGAGATGATGCCCCAGAGGACGGCACTTCGTTGACTGCTGTTTTGCAGGCCGAAAGAGCTCGAATAGACGAAAAAAGCGGTGACATAATGCCTGCTGAACTGCTTTTGTTGAATCCTGCCACAAAAGGCGTTACGTTTAAGGAACTGAAATCATGACCGAATCGACAAAGGAACGATTGTACAATCTTCTGCCCGCAGTCTATCGGGCTCGTGACTCCTTGGAGGGCGAGCCCTTGAGAGCCCTCCTGGATCTGGTCGAAGGAGAGATGCGGCTTTTAGAGGAGGATATCGAGGGGCTTTATGACGATTGGTTCATCGAGACCTGTGACGATTGGGTGATCCCCTACATCGGCGACCTTCTGGGGGTTCACGCCCTCCATTCTCTTTCAGCACGGGGGGCTAACATGCGAGGTTATGTGGCCAACACCATCGCCTATCGCAGGAGAAAGGGAACTGCTTCTATGCTGGAACAGGTGTCGCGCGACGTGACCGGCTGGTCTTCTCATGTCGTTGAGTTCTTCCAGCTTCTTGCCATTACCCAGCATCTAAACCATCTCCGCCTGGACAAGGGTCGTACGGCTTGTGTTCGGGACACCGACGAGATCGAGCTGGCTGGCGGGCCTTTTGATACGACAGCCCACACACTGGATGTACGAAGAATTGCGACCAGAGGCGGCAAGTACAACATTTCCAATATCGGAATTTTCCTATGGAGGCTGCAAAGCTATCCATTAAACCAATCCACCGCTCGTAAGATTGGCGATGAAGGCAACCGGTACAGCTTCGATCCCATCGGCTTTGAAATACCCTTATTCAACAGGCCTCAGACTGAAGATTGGATCGTTCATCTCTCTCAAGAGATCAATGTTCCCGGGCCACTGCGCCGCTATCCCCTTTACAACGAGCTCGAGGCCCGTCGCAACGGAGGAGCTTTGCAGCCATCTTATTTTGATCCTCGCCCGGTATTTGGGATCGATATCATCGTCGATGGTGAGACAAAACCTCGCAGAGTGCCGTTAAAGGATATATTTATCTGCAGCATGGCAAAATGGCGCGATCCACCTTCGCAAGATGAGCTTGAATCGATGGTGAACGGTGACGAAGCCGAACGTATTCCTGTTGCAATCGATCCGATGATGGGAAGGATGACCCTTCCGAGCGGGATCTCGCTCCAGGAGGTTCTCGTCAGCTACTCTTACGGCTTTAGTGATGACGTTGGCGCGGGGCCTTATGATCGTACTTCATCAATTCAGCAAATTTTAGACGGCGAAGTGGACTGGCAGGCAGGAGTGAGCAAAGATGCCGTAGATGAAAATAGGATATTTAAAACCATACAGGATGCGCTCAATGAGTGGAACAATCAGGTGCTTGGGGGCGCTGCTGGAACAAAAATAGGCTTGATCGTCATAATGGATAGCCGGACCTACAATGAGAAGAATCTGAACGTAACCGTTCCAGAAGGCTGCAAGCTTCTGATCGTTGCTGCGGATTGGCCCGAGCCGAGGTCGAAGGGACAATTTTCTGCCAGGGGGATGAGGTCGCATCTGCTGGGCGATATAGAAATTTCGGGAGAAACGTCTTCAACCTCGGATTCGGATTCGCAATTAAATCCCGGCGAGCTTGTTATAGATGGCCTCTTAATTGAAGGAAAGCTGAAGGTCGCTGTTAGCAACCTCAGCCTTCGGATCGCTCATACCACACTGGTGCCGGGTATCGGTGGAATCGAAATTGATAACAGCATTTGTGTAGAATTGACGATCGACCGGTCGATCTGCGGAGAGATCAAGATAGCCGGGAGCGCTTCCAGCCTAATTCTGAGAGAGAGCATTGTAGGTGATGCAGATGACGCAATTATCGCAGAAAACACCGCCGCTCAAATAGATCGGTGTACAGTTCTGGGAAAAAGCAATCTGCGCCGTCTGCAGGCAGGCAACTGCATATTTATGGAAAAGGTGACGGTAAAACAGCGCCAGGATGGCTGTGTCCGGTTCTCTTACCTTCCCTATGATTCGCCTTCACCCCGGCGTTTTCGTTGCCAGCCTGATCTGGCAATGGCGGCAAAAAAAGAGGCTTTAGGAAGGGATTTATCCAGTGAGGAGAAGAGGGCGGTGAAAAATCGCCTGCGTCCTGAATTCACATCGATTCATTACAACGATCCTGGGTATGTTCAGCTCAGCTTCGCCTCTGCCGGAGAGGTTCGGACGGGAGCTGAAGACGGCTCGGAGATGGGCGTTTTCGGGATTTTAGAGCAGCCTTTGCGCGAGGCTAACCTGAAGGCGGCTATAGAGGAGTACATGAGGTTCGGGCTTGAGGCCGGGATCTTTTACGTGACATAATTACGGCGAGGGTGCACTTTATGAAAGGAGATTTTACACGGTTCACATTCGATCCCAAAAGGCATTACAACAGCGTCTTGATGCAGCAGGGACGGGTGATCCTGGATGCTGACTGGAACGAGCAGGCGGATATCCAAGAGCATATCCGAGAAACGCAAGTTGTTGATGTTGTCGGTCGAAGCGGTGCTCCCATCGATTCAGCGGGATTCAAAGTCGAAGTAGCGCCTGGTGGCCAGGATCTGATCCTATCCTCCGGCCGGATGTATGTGGACGGGATCTTGTGTGAGCTGGATGAAGATCTCAGATATTTTAGAACAGATCAACCGGAAATAGGGGTTGAGGCTCCACAAACCTATCTGGCCTACCTGGACGTTTGGAATAGGCACATCACGTCAGTGGAGGACGAAAACATTCGGGAAAAGGCCCTGGATGGTCTGGACACCACTACCCGTACCAAGAAACAGTGGCGCTTGAAACTTGTGCCATGCGAGCTCGAGAACAAGTCGTGCCGGGAAGCGTCTTTAAAACTGAAGAATCTGACTTATCAGAGAGATTCCAGCCTTGCCGTTCGCCTCCAGCCCATCCAAAAAGAATTTGCCAAAGATCCGTGTGCAGCCCTGTCGGGAACAGCTTATCGAGGGCTTGAGAATCAGCTCTATCGGGTGGAAATTCATAGGCCGGGAGAAGTCGGCGAAGCTACTTTTAAGTGGTCCCGAAATAACGGTGCGATAGCCTTTGCTATAGTAGAGTTCATAGAGGACGACTCTGTGAGTGAAGAATCGGCGAACGCCAAGACTGAAAACGAGCCCAAACTCTACCATAAGGTGACGCTGCAACAGCTCGGCTGGGACCAGGAGCTACGGATCCACAAAGGAGACTGGGTTGAAGTTCTCGGCGACGAGACGGAACTTTTAGGTGAACCTGGAACTCTGGCCAGGGTCGAGGATATCGATGAAGCGGATATGATCTTAACACTAACCGCTGATGTGGCCAAACATCTGGAAGAATCGAACCCAAAAATCCATCGATGGGATTTGAGCGAAAGCAAGCTGGAGGAATCTCAGTTTGAAAATGGGATACCGATAACAGCTAATACTGGCTCTGAAGAGTGCGAATGGATCGAGCTTGAAAACGGCATAGAGGTCTGCTTCAAAACTGGCGACAATTATCGAACCGGCGACTACTGGATGATTGCGGCCCGAAACACGGGTGAAATTGAGTGGCCTCATGACGAGAACGATTTTGTGCCTAAATTCGGCATCCAATACCACAACTGTCTCCTGGCTATTTTGACCCGCAATCAGGACGGAACGTGGAACCTGGAAAAGGATTGCCGCAAGCTTTTCCCACCTTTGGCAGATATGGTGTTTCTATCCTATGTCGGTGGCGACGGCCAGGAGGCGATGCCAGGATACGAGCTGCCTGCACCTTTCAGGGTCAAAGTCTCCAGAGGGGAACATCCAGTTGAAGGAGCAGAGATCGCATTCGGAATCTTGGAAGGTCAGGGAGTCCTTAATCCCGCGGGTTCTGTTCTCACCGGAAAGGACGGGATTGCCCAGTGCACCTGCCAATTTAATAGCAGGCTTGAGAGTCTGTACCTTCGAGTGAGGGCTGAGCTTATTGATGTCGTATGTCCTGACGAAAACGGCGCTCCCTCTCACCCTGCAATCATCTTCAACGCAAACGCCAGCGTCGCAGAAGAGGTTGCCTATGCTGCACCGATAGCATGCCTTCAGCTCAAAGACGCTAAGACCGTCAAGGATGCTATCGATGGTCTGTGCCGTCAAGTATCTTTTTCGTATGTTGGTGGCGATGGTCAGGAGGCGATGCCAGGATACGAGCTTTCCGGCCCGTTAAGGGTCAGGGTGTCCAGGGGATCTTACCCTGTCAATGGTGCAAAGGTCAATTTTACGATCGACAATATCGAAAATGGCAAGCTCAGTCGGATAAGTGGCGGGACAATTGAACGTGAGCTGGATGTCTTTACAGATGAGAACGGCATAGCTAGCTGCTTTTGCAGGCCGCATAAAAACGCCACGATCATTGCGAAACTGCTGGAGCCCTCTCCTCCTGATCAAAGCTCC